>NZ_CP009434.1:0-313379 GCF_000960995.1 Burkholderia glumae LMG 2196 = ATCC 33617
CAGCTATTTCCAAGTTTGTTTAGCCTTTCACCCCTATCCACAGCTCATCCCCTAACTTTTCAACGTTAGTGGGTTCGGACCTCCAGTACGTGTTACCGCACCTTCATCCTGGCCATGGATAGATCACTTGGTTTCGGGTCTACGCCCAGCAACTGAACGCCCTATTCGGACTCGCTTTCGCTACGCCTGCCCTATTCGGTTAAGCTTGCTACTGAACGTAAGTCGCTGACCCATTATACAAAAGGTACGCCGTCACCCCTTACGAGGCTCCGACTGTTTGTATGCATGCGGTTTCAGGATCTATTTCACTCCCCTCCCGGGGTTCTTTTCACCTTTCCCTCACGGTACTGGTTCACTATCGGTCGATCACGAGTATTTAGCCTTGGAGGATGGTCCCCCCATCTTCAGACAGGATTTCACGTGTCCCGCCCTACTTGTCGTACACCTAGTTCTTTCATACTGTTTTCGCCTACAGGGCTATCACCTGCTATGGCCGCACTTTCCAGAGCGTTCGGCTAACAATACAAATAAAGAGTACAGGCTCTTCCCATTTCGCTCGCCACTACTTTGGGAATCTCGGTTGATTTCTTTTCCTGCGGTTACTTAGATGTTTCAGTTCACCGCGTTCGCTTCACATGACCTATGTATTCAGTCATGGATACTCCAAAAGGAGTGGGTTTCCCCATTCGGACATCTACGGATCAAAGCTCGTTTGCCAGCTCCCCGTAGCTTTTCGCAGGCTACCGCGTCCTTCATCGCCTGTGATCGCCAAGGCATCCACCACATGCACTTGTTCGCTTGACCCTATAACGAGTCTGTCTCGCTCTCCCGAAGGAGATGACAGCCGCTACAGGTTGAGTTCTCGCATTTGTGCCGTATTCCAATTGAGCCGAACTTGCGTTCGAATCATCTTGAGATACATCGATACAATCACAACCCGGATAACTTCCACGCCCATCTCAAATAAGCGCTTCCGCTATCCACTTTACTACTTCTTCCAGATTGTTAAAGAACGACAGCCGATAAGCGCTACTTCTCGCTCATCCTCTGACTGGCTCAATCGCCAATGACAACTGCTCAGCATCCCTGAACGTTTGTCATTGAAGATTGGTGGAGGCAGACGGGATCGAACCGACGACCCCCTGCTTGCAAAGCAGGTGCTCTCCCAGCTGAGCTATGCCCCCTTCCCTACAGAGACTACCCAGGTGTTCCGTGTCAGACAATTGGTGGGTCTGGTTGGATTCGAACCAACGACCCCCGCCTTATCAAGACGGTGCTCTAACCGACTGAGCTACAGACCCCTGAGTCTGTCTTGATCAACAGCCGATAAGCGTGAACGCTCAATGTATGCGGAATAAGCTCGAGAAAGGAGGTGATCCAGCCGCACCTTCCGATACGGCTACCTTGTTACGACTTCACCCCAGTCATGAATCCTACCGTGGTGACCGTCCTCCTTGCGGTTAGACTAGCCACTTCTGGTAAAACCCACTCCCATGGTGTGACGGGCGGTGTGTACAAGACCCGGGAACGTATTCACCGCGGCATGCTGATCCGCGATTACTAGCGATTCCAGCTTCATGCACTCGAGTTGCAGAGTGCAATCCGGACTACGATCGGTTTTCTGGGATTAGCTCCCCCTCGCGGGTTGGCAACCCTCTGTTCCGACCATTGTATGACGTGTGAAGCCCTACCCATAAGGGCCATGAGGACTTGACGTCATCCCCACCTTCCTCCGGTTTGTCACCGGCAGTCTCCTTAGAGTGCTCTTGCGTAGCAACTAAGGACAAGGGTTGCGCTCGTTGCGGGACTTAACCCAACATCTCACGACACGAGCTGACGACAGCCATGCAGCACCTGTGTATCGGTTCTCTTTCGAGCACTCCCGAGTCTCCTCAGGATTCCGACCATGTCAAGGGTAGGTAAGGTTTTTCGCGTTGCATCGAATTAATCCACATCATCCACCGCTTGTGCGGGTCCCCGTCAATTCCTTTGAGTTTTAATCTTGCGACCGTACTCCCCAGGCGGTCAACTTCACGCGTTAGCTACGTTACTAAGGAAATGAATCCCCAACAACTAGTTGACATCGTTTAGGGCGTGGACTACCAGGGTATCTAATCCTGTTTGCTCCCCACGCTTTCGTGCATGAGCGTCAGTATTGGCCCAGGGGGCTGCCTTCGCCATCGGTATTCCTCCACATCTCTACGCATTTCACTGCTACACGTGGAATTCTACCCCCCTCTGCCATACTCTAGCCTGCCAGTCACCAATGCAGTTCCCAGGTTGAGCCCGGGGATTTCACATCGGTCTTAGCAAACCGCCTGCGCACGCTTTACGCCCAGTAATTCCGATTAACGCTCGCACCCTACGTATTACCGCGGCTGCTGGCACGTAGTTAGCCGGTGCTTATTCTTCCGGTACCGTCATCCCCGAAGGATATTAGCCCTCAGGATTTCTTTCCGGACAAAAGTGCTTTACAACCCGAAGGCCTTCTTCACACACGCGGCATTGCTGGATCAGGCTTTCGCCCATTGTCCAAAATTCCCCACTGCTGCCTCCCGTAGGAGTCTGGGCCGTGTCTCAGTCCCAGTGTGGCTGGTCGTCCTCTCAGACCAGCTACTGATCGTCGCCTTGGTAGGCCTTTACCCCACCAACTAGCTAATCAGCCATCGGCCAACCCTATAGCGCGAGGCCCGAAGGTCCCCCGCTTTCTTCCGTAGATCGTATGCGGTATTAATCCGGCTTTCGCCGGGCTATCCCCCACTACAGGACATGTTCCGATGTATTACTCACCCGTTCGCCACTCGCCACCAGGTGCAAGCACCCGTGCTGCCGTTCGACTTGCATGTGTAAGGCATGCCGCCAGCGTTCAATCTGAGCCAGGATCAAACTCTTCAGTTCAATACCTGTTACTGTTTTCGGTTCCGTTAAGAACCGGTCGCTCACTCAAAGCTGACAGGTTATGAATTGCTTCATCAACCTGAC
Organism: Burkholderia glumae LMG 2196 = ATCC 33617; assembly: GCF_000960995.1. Taxonomy (NCBI): domain Bacteria; kingdom Pseudomonadati; phylum Pseudomonadota; class Betaproteobacteria; order Burkholderiales; family Burkholderiaceae; genus Burkholderia; species Burkholderia glumae. Next base: position 2,983 of record NZ_CP009434.1, read on the forward strand.
TTACTTTTGTGTGAGACTCTTGATACTTTTGCTTCCCGATCCGAAGATCAGGTCCGCGTCGATCAAGCGCCCACACTTATCGGCTGTTAATTTTTAAAGAGCATTTCCACCGATCCGACCGAACTGTTCGGCCTTCCCGGCAGCGCTGCGTTGTCAGCAGCAGAGAAGTGAGATTATGATCAACATCTCGCAGCGCGTCAACTACTTTTTTGCTCGCCGCGATCCACTTCTTCGCTGATCACTTCCCTCCGATCGGTTCCACTGGCTGCCCAACCTCGGCGCCTTGCTTCTCCCACCTTGCTTCCCTTTCCGCGCCGCGTTTCCGGCAGCGCGAAAGAGGCGTGATTCTAAGCACGCCCCACGCTTCCTGCAAGCGCTTTCGTGAAGAAAAACCCCAAAGAACGGCACCAAGGGCGCCGCTCGCGCGGCGCCCTTGGTCGTAAGCCCTTGATCGGAAACGGGGAGGCGCGCAATCAGGTTGCGGACGCAACCACCATGGCAGCCACGCGAGGCTTGCTTACGTTTCTTGAATGATCGAATTCGCCGTCAACCTTCATGCAAGACCGTGAGCCCGCCGCCCTCATCGGCACATTCAGTCGGCACGCGGCGCTGCCTGATAGAAACGCGCGAGATCGACCTTCATCGCATGCAGCGCCGCGTCGTCCAGATAGATCATGTGGCCGGCCGGATAGTGGCGGATCTCGACGTTGGCCTGCAGCGCACGCTCCACGCCGAGATGCGCGAGCGCGTATTCGGTCGCGTAGAACGGCGTCGCCAGATCGAAATAGCCGTTCAGCGACATCACACGCAGCCTCGGGTTCTGCCGCATCGCCTCGGCCAGATCCCCGGCTGCATAGGGCACGGCCAGCCGCTCGCCCCACCACTCGCGATGCTTCCAGTCCCACTGCATCAGCGCCGCGTCGTTGAACACGCGATAGCGGTCGGCCGGCCGGTAATCGAGATCGTTCGCGAGATGCTCATGCAGCGCCGCCTCGAACACGCTCGAAATGCTCGCCGCCGAGGCATCGAAATCGGGATGCTCGCCGGCGTCGTCGTAATCGATGCCCTCGACGCGCGCATCGTAGCGGCCGAGGCTGCGCGACTCGTCGCGCAGCAACTGCTTGCGAAAGCGCGACGGCCCGACCCGCAATCTCGCCGCCTTGACGTATTGCGCATCGATGCCCGTGTATTGCGCGATCCGCGCGGCGATCGCGTCGCGCTCGGCATCCGGCAATGCGTCGCCCTGCGCGAGCGCCTGCTCATACGGGCCGCGCGCGAAGGCCCGCACCTCGTCGAGAAAGTCGGGCAGGCTCGGCGGCTTCGGCCGCAGCCGGTCGTGATACCAGGCGATCGCCGCATAGGTCGGCAGGTAGCTCTCGCTCTCGAAATCGGAGCCGGGCGAGAACGCCGCCGAATCGAGCACGGACGACATCAGGATCACACCGTTCAGCGCGATATCGCTCTGGTTCAGGCGATAGGCGAGCATCGCGGCCCGCGCGGTGCCATATGACTCGCCGAGCAGATACTTCGGCGAATTCCAGCGCTGATTGACGGTCAGATAGCGCTCGATGAAATGATCGAACGCGTCGAGATCAGCGTCGACGCCCCAGAACGCCTTGCCCGTCGCATGGCCGACGACGCGCGAGAAGCCGGCGCCGACCGCATCGATGAACACCAGATCGGTCTGCCCGAGCAGGCTGTCGGGATTGTCGGCGAGCGTGTAGGGCGCCGGCGCGCTGATGGCCGGGCTTGCCGTGCGCGCCCGCTTCGGGCCGAACGAGCCCATCATCAGGAACACGCTGCCCGCACCCGGTCCACCGTTGAACAGGAACGTCACGGGGCGCTCGCCGGGCCGCCGGCCGTTGGCGGTATAGGCGACATAGAACACGCTGGCCGTGGCCTGCCCGGCGTCGTCGCGCAGCAGCAGGTTGCCGGCCGTCGCGGTGTAGTCGAGCGTGCGGCCGTCGAGGCGGATCGAATGGCGAGTGACCGACGCGGTCTCGGCCGGAACCGGCACGAAGGCGGCATCGTTTCGCACCGGATGCGCGTCGTCGGGCCGCTGCGCGTCCGGCGCGGCGGCGCGAGGCACGGCGTGAGCCTGCGAAGCCGGTGCGGTGGCGGCGCGGGCGGGCGGCGCCGTGCCGGCTGCCCGCCCGGGCTCGACCGCCGAGGCGGCGGCCGGCGCTGCCACGGCCGGCCCGGCCGGCTGCGCCGCGAACGCGCAGCCTGGCCCCGCCGTCGCCGCCACGATCGCGACCAGCCAGCCCAGACCACATGAGACGACAGACACGGCATTCAGACGGAGCGGCATGAGGATCTCGATCGGCGGATGGCCGGCGGAAGGTCTGCGAATTGTCGGCAGATCGCGCATGGGCGTCAACGCGGCCGACCCACTTCGCCGATTTCGCGCAACCGCGGCGTCGAACGCAGCACGCGCGGCGGCGCCCGCGCCTTCGCCCGACGCAAACGGGGGAGCTTCCCGGCCCGCCCGCATCATGGCCGCATCATGCCCGCATCATGCCCGCGTCGTGCAGGCGCCGCGGCGCTCACGCGCGCCGCCACCACCTCACCGCCAGGGCCACGAGCGAGGTCGCCACGGCCATCACGACCACCGCCGTCCAGCCCCACTGCGCGAACAGCAGCGTGCCGAGCGCCGCGCCGCCCGACATGCCGATGAACATGCCGACGAACAGCACGGCGTTGAGCCGGCTGCGCGAAGCCGGATCGATGCCGTAGACGATCGTCTGGTGCGCGATCAGCGTGGACTGGAAGCCGAGATCAAAGCCGACCGTGCACAAGGCGATCAGTGCCAGCTGAGCCGGCACCGGCATCAGCGGCGCAAGCCCCATCGCCGCGAACGACACGGTGGCCACGCCAATGCCGAGCCGTGTCACGGACTCCGCGCCGCGCCGGTCGGCCAGCCGGCCGGCAAGCGGCGCGGCCAGCGCGCCCGCCGCGCCGGCCAGACCGAACGCACCGGCCGCCGCGCTGCCGAGATGGAACGGCGCGCCATGCAGCATCACGGCGAGCGTGGTCCAGAACGCGCTGAAGCCGATCGCGAGAATCCCCTGCGCGAACGCGGCGCGGCGCAGCGCCGGGTGGCGGCGCCACAGATGGCCGAGCGAGACGATCAGCTCGCGATACGGCAGCTGCGTGGTGGGCCGGAAGCTCGGCAGCCCGCGCGCCGCGGCCACGCCGATCACCGCCACGCTGAGCGCCGCGAACACGAAGGTCGCACGCCAGCCGAGGCTGCCGGCCACCACGCCGGCCACCACGCGCGACAGCAGGATGCCGAGCAGCAGGCCGGTCATCACGGTGCCGACCACCCTGCCGCGGTGCGCGTCGGGCGCGAGCGCCGCGCCGGCCGGCACCACGTCCTGCGCGAGCGTCGCCGCGAGTCCGACCGCGAAGCTCGCAGCGAGCAGCAGGCCGATCGACGGCGCGAGCGCGGCGAGCAGCAGCGCGCCGACCAGCACGGCGGCCTTGATCAGGATCACGCGGCGCCGGTCGTAGCGGTCGCCCAGCGGCGCCAGCAGCAGGATGCCGAGCGCGTAGCCGAGCTGCGTGAGGGTCGGCACGAAACCGACGGCGCGCGCGGAGGCGCCGATGTCCGGCCCCAGCACGCCGAGCATCGGCTGACTGTAGTAGAGCGGCGCCACGCCGAGCCCGGCGGCCGCGGCCAGCAGCAGCACGAGGCGCGGCGTCAGCACGGACGGCTGGCCGTGCGCGGCGGGCTCGGCCGCGCGCGGCGCACGAGAGGCCGCCGCGGCCGGCGGCAGGGTGGCTTCGCAGCCGTTGCAGCCGGTGGAATCGAGGTCACGGGTCGAGGTCATGGGATGCGGTTCCGGGTCGTCTTGAATATGGAACGCGAGTGTGATTGGCAGGGCGCGCTCCCGGTAGTAGCACCGCCCGCACATTTGTTATACGCTCCGCGCATGAATGCCAAAACCCCTGTCACGCCGGCCCCGAGCGGCCGCAGCCGGGCGCCGGAAGCCTCGCCCGGCGATGCCGGCTATCGTTTCCAGCTGATGGAAACCTTCGTTCGTATAGTGGAATCGGGCAGCCTGTCCGCGGCGGCGGTACTGCTGCGGACCACCCAGCCCACCGTCAGCCGGCGCCTGCAGGCGCTCGAGCGCTCGCTCGGCGTGCGCCTGCTGCATCGTTCGACGCATACGATGCGGCTGACCGTCGACGGGGAGCGCGCCTTCAAGCGCGCAAAGGATCTGCTCGCGAGCTGGGCCTCGTTCGAGGCCGACCTGCGCGGCGCGCAGCAGGAGCCCGAAGGCCCGCTGCGGGTAACGGTGCCTCACGCGTTCGGCCAGGAGATCTTCGTCGAGCCGCTGCTGCGCTTCCTGCGCGAGCATCCGCGCGTGACCGTCGAATGGCTGCTGCAAGACGAGGTGCACGACTTCATCGGCAACGGCATCGACTGCGCGATCCAGATCGGCCGGCCGACCGATCCGGCGGTGGTCGCGATCAAGCTGGCCAGCGTCTCGCGAATCGTGGTGGCCGCGCCATCGCTGCTCGGGGGTGGCCCCCTGCCCGCCAGCCCCGAGGAACTCGCCACGCTCGCCTGGCTTTCGCTGCGCACCTATTACCGCAACGAGGTCGCGCTCACGCATCGCGGCACGGGCGAGACGCGGCGCTTCACGATCCAGCCGCGTATGAGCACCGACAATCTGTTCGCGATGCGCAGCGCGATGCTGCACGGGATGGGCGTCGGCATCAGCTCCGCCTGGCTGCTCGCCGACGATCTCGCGGCGGGCCGCCTCGTCCGCCTCGCGCCCGAATGGCAGGCCGCCCCGCTGCCGGCCTATCTGACCTACCCGCACGCTCGCTTCTATCCGTCGCGGCTGCTGCGCTTCGTGGCGACGATGCGCGAGGCGGTGCCCGCGCTCGTGGCCGACGACACGCAGGCGCGCGGCTGAGCAAGCGTCTGGAGCATCATGGAACAGGCGAGCCGGGATTCCGGTCGACGCCATGTCTGGCGAAGGCGCCGAGGATGGCCGGCAGCCTGCGCATGGCGGCCGCACCGCCGGCCCGCGCGGCTCAGTCGAGACCGGCGCAGCGCGCCGCCCATGCGGCGAAATCGCCGACGATCGCCTCGCTCAGCTGATGGCCGACCGGGTAGCGGCGCGTGTCGTGCGGCACGCCCAGCCGGGTCAGCCAGGCGTCGGCGCGCTCGGCCCACGATACCGGCAGCTTGTCGTCGTATTCGCCATGCGCGATGAAGGCATCGAGCGTCGCGAGCGCCTCGCGCGGCGCGAGATGCGCCTCGATCTCGGGCAGGATGCGGCCGCTCAGGATCGCGAAGCCCCGCACGTCGGCGGGCGAGCTCAGGCCCACGCTCGCGCTCATGATGCCGCCCTGGCTGAAGCCGCCGATCCACGTCGGCAGCGGCGCGGCGCCGTCGGCGGCGTGCAGCGCGCGGATCAGCCCGATCAGCGCGAGCCGGCTCGCATCGGCGCGCGCGGCGTCGATCGACGGGCCGTTCGGCCCGAACTGCACCGGAAACCATGCGTGTTGCCCGGGGCCGAGCGCGAGCGGGCCGCGCACGAAGACCAGCTCGATACGCGGGTCGAGCGCCGCGGCGGCCTTCAGCAGCTGGGTCTCGTTGCCGCCCACGCCGTGCAGCAGCAGCAGGCGCGAGCGCGGCGTGCCGTGTGCCGGGCGCAGCCGGTAGGCGAGCATCGAGCTCGGTTCCTGGATCAGGTCAGGGGTCATCGCGTATCGCTCCGCACGAAAATCGGTGAACGCCGACGCGGCAAGGCCGCCCGGCACCAGCTCGCCAGTTTGAAACAATCCCTTCACGCAATAAACCGACGCGAAGAAATGAATTAATTCTCATTGAGAATGAATTACGCGGCCCCGATTTTGCCGTGCCGGCCGGCCAGATAGCACAATGGCGGCTTCCCTTGCCGACCGGTGCCAAGCCGCCGCCCGAATCGCCGATGACCATCCAGCCCGCCCCGATCCCCGCCGACGCGTCGCCCGTCGGGGTATATACGCGCGCCGACGACGCCTGGCTCGTCAGCCACTCGGAACGCCCGCACCTGTTCCGCATCCAGCATCGCCGCGCGGACGGCGCGACCGACATCGATACCGTGGTCGATCTCGACAACCTCGACGCGAAACTGCGCAAGTGGCGGCGCGAAGGCTATACGCGCAGCGACGGGCCTGCCGCGGGCTCGCCGCCGCAGCGGGCCGGCTTCCTGCGCGAACTGCGCGCGGCGGCCGGCGCGCAGCCGGGCGCGACGCTCGCCGGCGTTGCGCTGCCGGCCGGTGCCGGCGGCCCGCTGGTGCCCGCGCGCGACCCCGCCTACCGGTTCGACGCGCGCGCCGCGAACGTGCTGCGCGACATCGTCGAGAACCGCCGCCTGCTGCTGATCGGCCACACGGGCAGCGGCAAGACCAGCCTGATCGAGCAGACCGCCGCGCACACCGGCCACGGCGTGCTGCGCGCGAACATGAACGGCCAGACCAGCGTGGGCGATTTCGTCGGCTTCTGGACCGTCAAGGGCGGCGCGACGATCTGGGTCGACGGCGTGCTGCCGAGCGCAATGCGCCAGGGGCTTTGGCTGATCGTCGACGAGGTCGATTTCGCCGAGCCGGCGATCCTGGCCGTGCTGACCGCCGTGCTCGAACCGGGCGGGCGGCTGCTGCTGAAGGAGAAGGGCGGCGAGATCGTCGCGCCGCATCCGTCGTTCCGCCTGTTCGCCACCGCCAACGCGGCCGGCGCGATGAGCCGCTTCCGCCATCTCTACCAGGGTGCCAACGTGATGAACGACGCGTTCCTCGATCGCTGGCGCGTCTATCAGATCGACTATCTGGCACCGGCCGACGAGGCCGCCGTGCTGCGCCGGACCTTCGGCGAGCGCGTCAGCCCGGCGATGGCCGACACGCTCGCCGCGATCGCGGCCGCCTGCCGGCGCGCGTTCGAGCGCGACGACCTGGCGAGCGCGTTCTCGACGCGGCGCCTGATCGACTGGACCGACCTGATGCTGCGCACCGGGGACCCGGAAGAAGCGGCCGGCCCGACGATCTACGCGAAGGTGAGCGCCGAGGACGCCGCGCTGATCCGCGACATCATCCGTCACCACATCGACCTCGACGCGGTATGACGGCCATGCGCGATCCCGCCGGCCCGAACCCGCGCGCGCCGGCCGGCGCCCGCCACGATCCGGGCGAACGGCTCGGCAGGCTCGCGCGCGTGCTGACGGGCGACGCCGCCGTGCAGGTGCGGATCTCGCGCGACGGCCCGGCGCTCGTGGCCGGCAGCGAACCCTCGGCATCCACGTTGCTGCTGGTGCCGGCCCGCGCCGGCGACACGCCGCTCACCGCCGACGAACTCGCGGGCTGGGTCGATCTGCTCGCCGCGCGGCTGCGCTTCGGCGAGCCGGCACGGCTCGCGCGCGTCGCCTCGAACGTGACGCGCGCGCTCGCGCAGACGATCGACGACCAGCGCGCGAGCCTCGCGCTGCTGGCCCGCTTCCCCGGCGCGGCGGCGCTGCTGGCGTGCCAGCGCGAGGCGGCCACGCGCGAGATGGCGCTGCGCTGGCCGAAGCTGGCCTGGCGCGAGCGCTTCGTCTGGCGCGTCTCGCGCGCGCTTCGCGGCGAACCGCCGCCGCAGACCGAACGCAGCGACTCGCTCGACGCCACGCTCGCCGCCGCCTCGGCGCTGATCGACGCGGCGCGCGCCGCCACTTCCACGGCCGCCAGCATCGACGCGGCGGCGGCCATCGTCGAGCGGGTCCAGGCACTCGCGCGCGGCGACGCGAACAACATGATGATCGGCCTCGACCACGAGACGACGCTCGACTCCCCCGCCAGCCCCGCCGAGGTCGCGGCCGAGCACGTGGACGAGCCCATGCCAGACGGCGCACACGGCGCGCTCGACCCACTCGATGCGCGCGCAACCAATCCGGCGCGGCCCGGCACCGCGATGCTCGCCGATGCCGCTGCGGCCGCCCCCGACACTGATCCCAGTGCCGCCGGCGACAGTGCGCCCGCGCCGCGCCCGGCCGGCAACGCCACCGCATCGGCGCTGTCGGTCCCGATCACCACCGCGTTCGATACCGTCACCGACCTGACGGGCAGCGGCGACGCCACCGCATGGCGCAGGCTGCGCGCGGCGGCACGCGCGCAGACCGCGCGCCTGAAGGACCAGCTCGAGCGCGCGCTGGAAGCCGACGAACAGCTGCACTGGCGTGGCGAGCAGGAGCGCGGCGAACTCGATCGCCGCGCGCTCGCGCGCCTGGCGACCTCGCCCGGCTACCGCACGCCGTTCCGCGTCCGGCGCGCGCGGGCCGGGCGCGACACGGCCGTCACACTGCTGATCGATCGCAGCGGCTCGATGGCGGGCCGCAAGATCGAACTCGCGCGCCTGTGCGCCGCCGCGCTCTGCGACGCGCTCACCCAGCTCGGTTTCGCCTGCGAGGCGCTCGGCTACAGTTCGAGCGAGGTGCCGGCGATGCGCGCCTGGCACCGGGCCTGGCTCGCCGCCGGCCACTCGCCGCGCGGCTACAACCGGTTCGTGGAGCGGCTCGACCTGGAGATCTACAAGCGCTTCGATTCGGACAATCCGAGCGGACTCGCGCGCATCGAATCCGGCCACGAGAACCCCGACGGCGAAGCGCTCGCCTGGGCCGCCGGGCGGCTGCTCGCGCACCGCGCGCGGCGGCGCATCCTGATGGTGCTGTCGGACGGCTATCCAGCCACCGGCGACGGCGATCCCGCCCGGCTGCGCGCCGACCTGCGCGCGCGCATCGCCGACATCGGCGCGCGCGGCGTCGAACTGATCGGCGTGGGCATCCTCGACGACGCCGTCGAGGCGTTCTATCCGACCCGCACCGTGGTCGAACGGCTGGGCGACCTGCCGGCCGCCGCCTTCGACACGCTCGCGCGCGCGCTGCTTCGCCAGCGCGCTCGCGCGGGCGGCCCGCCTGGCAGGGAATCAGGGCAGGGCTGCGCGTAGGGCGATTGGACGGCACGGCTCGCGATGCCGAAGTGCAGGAACCCAGCGGAATCGCGGCAGTCGCACGGCTTAGCGCCGGCGCATCGCAGACCGCCCAAAGTGGTGTCGGAAGCGTATCCAAGGCGACGCGCACCGCTGCGGGCGCATTGCCTCGCCGCCCGGCCATTGTTCACACGACGGCAACGTACTGTTCAATCCAGCGACGATGATCGGCGCAAAGAAATCGCCGATACTTCCGCCTATTCCAGTGCGACATTTTGTGTCGCCATGATTTCACTGCAGAAAAAATTTCCCATGTCTTCCAGAACACCGCTCATCGGCTTGATCGCGGCGGCCCTGACGCTCTGGCTCGGCGCCTGTTCGAGCGCATCCGACGTCAGCGCGACCGACAAGCCGCACGTCTATACCGTCAACACCACGGCCCGCAGCGCCGTGCTGTCGTGGGGCGCGGCCCACCGCAAGGCGATCGGCACCGCCGACGCCTACTGCGCGCAACAGGGCATGCGTGCCAGCCCGGCCGCCGAGCACGTCTCCGACAGCGAGGCCACGCTGACGTTCGAGTGCCATCCGACACTGGTGATGGCGCACTGAGGGTCGCGCGGCCAGCCGTGATATCCGCCGCGCCGGCCTCGCACCGGCAGCCGAGGCAGAGCCGGGCTGCATATGCGGTCGTGCGGCCCGTCACGCGCGAGCGCGGCCGGCTTCGAGCCGCCGCCCCGCCCGCCTAGCGATCGCCGAGAAAATGCTCGACCGCGAAGTTGAACGCCTCCGGATCCTGCAGCATCGCGAAATGGCTCGTGTCGGGCAGGATCTGCAAGCCGGCGCCGGGAATCGTCGCGGCGATGTATTCGGTGTGCTCGCGCCGGATCGCCTCGTCGTGATCGCCGTCCATCACGAGCACCGGCGTGGTGATCGCCTTCAGCTGCGCGTCGCTCCAGTTCGGCTGCGAGGCCCACATATGGCTGATCTGGCCGACGAACGCGTCGTACTGCTGCGGCGTCGGCGACAGGCGGCGATACTCGTCGCCGCCGCGCCGGATGAAGGCCGCGAAGGTCGGGTTCTTCTCGACCTCGGGTATCACGCCGTCGGTCTTCGTATTCGCGGCGAACGCCACCACCTTGCCGACGCGGTCCGGATGACGGATCGCCATGTCGATGCCGATGATCGCGCCGTCGCTCCAGCCGACGATGTCGGCCCGGCGCAGCTTCAGCACGTCCATCAGCGCGACCACGTCGTCGGTCATCAGGTCATAGCCGAACGGCTGCGCATCGCGCGAGCTGCGGCCGTGCCCGCGGCTGTCCACCACGATCACCTGATGGTGCTTCATCAGCGCCTTGACCTGATGGCCGAAGTAGTCGGAATTCGAGAGGCCGCCATGCAGCAGGATCACCGGCCGGCCATGGCCGATGGTGGCGTAGTAGAGATGGATGCCGTTCACCTCGGCGATGCCGTGCTGCTCGCCCGCCACCGGTGCGGGCGTGGGCGGCAGCGTCCGCCAGCGCGGTTCGGCCTGCGCGTGCAGCGCGAACGCGGCGCAGGCGCAGAGCAACAGGCGCCGCAGCCGCGGCCGGTTTGGGTTCGGATGGATGGGCATGGGAAGGACCGTGGGCGTTCGCATCGGGATGCGGCCATTATAGGAGCGCGGCGCGCGCCTTTGTCACGCCGTTTCGGCGGGCCGGCCATCGGCTCGGCGCCGCGCCACGTCTCGCGCGCGGCGGCCGGACAATGGCGCGTTTATCGCCAGAGGTGCGAGGCGTGCCGCGGACTTCGGCAGCGCGGCGGCCGGAACGCGGCCCGGCTCGCTGCCGCGCCGCGTGGTTGGCGCGCATGGGGGCTCCGGCACGCGAGTGCCGGAGCCGTTGCCTGCCGCGCCGCAGGCAGGCGGCCGCAGGCTCTGCGGGTTTAGGTGTGATGATCCGGGCACTCGCGCAGTAATCCCGGCTCGACACCGGACGAAGGGGCGCCACGGTGTCTCGCACTGGCCTCCATCATCGCGTGTCCCGCCGCGCCCGTACAACAGCCGCCGCAAGGAAAACGTGCACCGCAGATGGCGCCGCGCAAACCCTAGGCGCGCGGAGGCGGCGCCGGCCCGCGAGTTGTAGAGCGGCGCTGGCGACGGGGTGGACCATTCGAGGCTGCGGCCGTTCCACGGATCGCCGCTGGCGTCGCGCAGCGCGTCGCGGCGGCGCACGCTCACGTAGATCTGCACCGGCATGGCGAGAATCCCGAGGCCGACGAACACCGCGCCCACCAGCGCCACCACCAGCCATGGACGACGGCACCGAGTAGTGGTTCATGCGGCGCGTCATGCCCTCGAAGCCGAGGATGTAGAGCGGCGTGAACGCGAGCCACTAGCCCACCAGCCAGCACCAGAACGAGACCTTGCCCGCGGTAAATCGTGAACAGCCAGTTGAACAGTTTCACGCCGGTGGGAATCGAGATGATGGTGGTCATCATCTCGGAGAACGCGTCGAGGTTCGCACTCGAGCCCATCGTGCAGAAGTGGTGCAGCCGGACGCAGAACGACTGGATGCCGATCGACGAACTCGCGCAGCGCGTCGGCCTCAGCATGAACATCCCGCCGCCGGCAGGATCTGCCGAAGGGCGCGCTGCGGCATCGCCTGTGCATCGTCGAGGACGACCCGTACTGGCTGTTCGCGCCCGATGCGCCGCCGCTCGGCGCGGTCGCCGGCGAGGGCATTCATCTCTGGTGTCCGCTGCCGAGCTACCGGGCACCCGGCGAACTGGCGGCTGCAGCCGGCGGCGAGAGGCCGGCGGTGGCGCCGTCCATGGCGTTCCATCTCGGCGGGCGGGCCCCGGGCGCGATCCGCATCTCGCTAGGCGCGACGCCTGATCTTACGCAGTTGCACGCGGCGCTCAAGCGACTGTCGGTGCTGCTCGCGAGCGACGTGTCGAGCGGGCGCGGGATGATCGCCTGAGGGAGATGCGAAGGAAAAGCAACCGAAGGAAAAGAAAAGGCGGGAGCGCAGGACGGTGACGCGGCGATCAAACACGGAGGATGCGGCCGGGGCGGCCGGAATTCGGCATGCGATGCGACGGCCCGGCTTCGGGTCCCGCCGGCCGCGCCCGCCACTGCGAGGCCCGGCGCGACCGGCGAGACGCCAGGCCGGCGTTCGCTCAGACTTCCAAGCCGGGCTTGCGCGGGGCCGGCATGGCCGGCGCCGGCGGGCGGGCCGGCGCCACCGTGCCGACAGGCGGCGCGACCGGCACGAGGTACAGCACCGGGCGCGGCGCCTGCATCACCACCACCGGCGGGCCGACGAACATCGCGTCGAACGGGCCGCCGGCGAAGCCGGGCATACCGCCGAACGCGGCCTGCTGGAGCGCCTGCATCTGCATTTGCATGCGCGCCTGCAGCGTGGCCATCTCGGCCATCTGGGCGCGCATCTGGGACTGCATGCGGGCCTGCACCTGCCGCATCATGGCGGGGGACATCGACGACGCCGAGGGCCCGACGCCTTCGCTGGTGCTGGTCTGCATCACGAAGCTGGCGCCGCCGTCGGGGCTTTGCCAGCTCCAGGTCTTCACATGGGCCGGACCGGCGGCGGTCTGCACGATCCGGGACGTCTCGCGCGCGGCGACGGGCTTGCCGTCGATCTGCACGAATACCGGATCGGACGCCATCGCGAGGGCCGGCGCCAGCGCGAACGCGCCGGCGAGGATCGCTGCATGAAGTCGCATCGGTTGTTTCTCCTGTCGTTATCGCTCGTTGACACGGGCGGCGAGAATATCGCGCGCAAATATTCGGCGACGAGGCTTAAACGAAGCTTAAAAACGGGGCAGGCAGCAGGCCGCATCGGATACGCCAGCGGCGGCATTTTGAGAGCAGGCCGACAAACGCCTGGAGCGGGCACGGCCGCGCCTGCCGGCCTGCACACCTCGAGCGGCCGCGTCACCCGCGCGTGGTTCTTTCGATCGCGACCCTCATACCTGTGATCGTCCGTTGTCGTCTCGCGGTTTGTCATCAGCGTTTCACAAGGCTCGCCGCACGAAGGCGAGTTTCGCGTAAACTGCGCCAGATCCTCCCTTCGCGCTAGGCCGCGTAGGTCGAAGCACCGTATTGCCAGGAGATGCCCCGCATGCATGCAGTGCCCTTGTCGCAGCCCGACGATGTGATCGAACCGACCGCCACCGCGCCCGTGCGTGATCTGCGCCGCGTGCCCATCCACCCCGACTTCTGGTATCCGCTCGCCTGGTCGCGCGAACTGAAGCGCGGCAAGACGCTCGGCGTGCATTTCGCCGGCGATCCGATCGTGCTGTTTCGTGGCGACTCGGGCACGGTATTTGCGCTCGAGGACCGCTGCGCGCACCGCCAGGTGCCGCTGCATGCGGGCGTGGTGGACGGCGACGCGCTGCGCTGCGGCTACCACGGCTGGACCTACGACTGCAGCGGCAAGTGCGTGGACGTGCCCTACCTCGGCAAGGAGCGGCTGCCCAACGGCGTGCGCTCGTATCCGTGCCGCGAGGTGCAGGGCCTGATCTTCGTGTTCACCGGCGATTTGGCGCTGGCCGACGAGAAGCCGGTGCCGGCGCTTCCCACCGTGTCGGACCCGAAATACAAGACGCGCCGTTTCGGCCGCGAGGTGAAGTGTCATTACTCGTTCATGCACGAGAACCTGATGGACATGAACCACCAGTTCCTGCATCGCCGCGAGATGGGCCAGATGAAGGCGCGCTCGCTGGGCCGCCGGCGCGGCGAGGGCTGGGTGGAAGTGGACTACACCTTCTCGCGCGCCGAGGGCAAGCAGCCGATCGGCGAGGCGCTGGTGTTCGGCGCCAGCAAGAAGCCGCAGGATCAGAGCGACAAGAGCGTGATGACGATCCGCACCGAATACCCGTACCAGACGCTGAAGATCCTCTCCAGCGAAGGCACGCTGGTGATGGACCTGTGGATCGTCTACGTGCCGCTCGACAGGCAGCAGCGCACCAACCGCACGTTCGGCATGCTGTCGATCCGCAAGCCCTCGTTTCCGTTCGCGCTGGACCTGGCCTGGCCGCTGCTGGTGTGGTTTACCGAGCGGATCTTCAAGGAGGATCGCTGGATCGTCGAGCGCGAGCAGGAAGCGCACGACATGCAAGGCGAGGACTGGAACCACGAGGTGTTCCCCGTCATCAACGACCTGCGCGACGTGCTGCGCAACAACGGCGCGCGCACCGTGATCCCGATCCTCAACCTGGGCGCCGAACCGCGGCCCGCCGCCTGAAGCAGGCCCCCTGCCCTCTCCTGCGCTGATCGGCGGGCGCGACTTGGCCCGCGCCCGCGCCGTGTCCGCGCACCACGCACCGCGCCGTCAGGCGGCGAACGCGCCGCGCATCAGCAGATGCTCGAAGTCCTTGAGCGCGGCGGCCGCCGTCGCCTGCGGGCTGGTGCGGCCCAACGCGATCAGTTCGCCCATCGCATCGGTCTCGATCCGCACCGCCTTCATGCCGGCCCCCACCCGCGCGAACGGATGATCGGCCGCATAGGTACGCAGCCGCACCGCCGCGCCGACGCCGCCGTCGGCCTGCCGCTCGATGCGGCCGACCAGCTTCGGCACCCGGCCGGCCGCGCGCCAGCGCGCCAGATCCTCGCGGCTCACGCGCGCGATTCCCTCGCGCGCGACCGCGTCGAGCGCGAGCCGCGCGCCGAAACCGGCATTCGCGAGAATGCAGACCTTGCAGGCGGTGTCGGAACCGTCCACGTCGCAGCGCGGGTCGGGCTCGGCCATGCCGAGGCGCTGCGCATCGGCGAGCGCGGCGTCGAACGCGGCGCCGCCCATCATCCGATCGAGCACGTAGTTGCTGGTGGCCGTGAAAATGCCCTCCATCACGCGCACCTCGCAGCCGGCAGCGTTGTATTCGAGCAGGTCGATGGTGGGCAGCGCGGCAGCGGTCGCGCCGCTGATCTTCAGCATCACGCCGTTCGCGTCGGCCAGCGCGCGCAGCCCCGGATAATCGACCAGCAGCGCGCCCTTGGAGATCGCGATGCCGTGCGCGCCGGCGCCGAGCGCGGCGCGCAGGTAGCCCAGGCCCGCACCGCCCGTGCGGTAGTCGGTCGGCCCCGCCTCGATCAGCACGTGAGGGCGCGCGGCGGCCACCAACGCGGCGCCGCTCAGCGCCGGATCGAGCAGCGCGTCGGCCGCGAGCGCATCGGCGCCGGCCGGCAGCCCGTCCGGCGCGACGAGGCCGCCGCGCGAACGGCTGATGCCGGTCAAGCGCACGTCCACGCCGTAGCGCTCGCGGTAGCGCGGCCGGCGCGCCTCGAGCGCTTGCGCGACGCGGCGGCCGATCGCGCCGAACCCCGAGATGACCACGTCGCAGCGGCTCATGACGGCTTGCGACGGCACGCTGCGGCGCGAGGCGGGCGGCTCGCTCACTTCGCGAACAGCTTGCCGAGATCGGCGAACGCCTTGAATTCCAGCGCGTTGCCGGACGGATCGAGCAGGAACATCGTGGCCTGCTCGCCGGGCTCGCCCTTGAAGCGGATGTACGGCTCGATCACGAACTGCGTGCCGGCCGCGCGCAGCCTGTCGGCCAGCGCGTGCCACTGCTCGAGCGTCAGCAGCGCGCCGAAATGGCGGACCGGCACGCCATGGCCGTCCACGGCGTTGGTGCGCGCGGTGCCCGTCTCGTCGGGCGCGAGATGCGCGACGATCTGATGGCCGTACAGATTGAAATCGACCCACTCGGCCGAACTGCGCCCCTCGGGACAGCCGAGCAGGCCGCCATAGAAAGCCCGCGCCGCCTCGAGGCTGTGCACGGGAAACGCGATGTGGAACGGAAGCAGCGGGGCAGCGGATGCGCTCATGGGTCGACACTCTCGAGTTAGGGACCGATGCCCCGCCGCGCGGCGCTCGCACGGCAGGGCGACGAGCTTCATCTTACCGATGCGTTTTATTGATTAAAAACGATATTTTTCCGATCTGACGATCGATTTTTTTGATCAAACCCGCACTCCGGCGAGGCCCGCCGCCGGCCCCCCGCCGCCCCTGGCAAGCGCGATGCAGGCCTTCGCGAGCACCTCGGTCGGATCGACCAGCACCGCGTGCGCGCCATCCGGCGCGACGTAGTCGGCCATCGGCAGCAGCAGCGGCAGCTCCGTGCAGCCGAGCAGCACCACGGCGGCGCCGGCTGCGATCAGCGCGTCGAGCGCCGCGCCGATGTCCTCGCGGCAACGGCCTTCGGTAAAGCCGGCCTTCACGCCGAACTTGCCGTAGATCGCCGCCATCACCCGCGCCTGCAGCGCCGGCGGCGGCACCTGCTGCGCGAAGCCCTCGGCGGCCAAGGCGTCGCGGTAGACGCCGCTCGCGAGCGTGCCCGACGTGGCCAGCACGCCGACCTCGCGCAGCGCCGGGAAGCGCTCGCGCAGGCGGCGCGCCGTCACCGTCAGCATGTTGATGATCGGAATGCCCAGATGCGGCTGGATGCGCTCGACGAACGCGTGCGCGGTGTTGCACGGAATCGCCACCAGGTCCGCGCCGCCCTGCTCCAGGCGCTTGCAGGCGGCATAGAGCGAGACGGTGGGATCGGGGCCGTCGCCGATCAGGTGAGCGGTGCGATCGGGGATCTGGGGGTTCTGCTCGACCAGCACCTTCAAATGGTCCTGATCGCGCGCGGCCGGCGTGTGGTCCACCAGTTTGCGCAGGAAATCGACGGTCGCGGCCGGCCCCACGCCGCCCACCACGCCGATCCGCAGCGGCCCCGGTTCCGCGGCGGGGCCGCCGCCCGGCTCGCCCGTGCCGGCGGCCAGCACGTAGTGCGCGTAGACCGCGTTCGAATCGATCAACGGCACCGGCAGCGGACCGATCGCGTCGGCCGCGAGCGCGATCTCGGTCAAGCCCGGCACGATCAGGTCGGCGCCCTGCGCGACGAGCGACTCGCAGGCGCGCCGCAGCAGTTCGGCCGGGCGGCCGGCCGTGTAGCCGTCGCGAATCCCGTCGGCTCCGTAGACGGCCTCGGTCACCGCGTCACCGCCCGTCACGTGCTCGGCCGCGTCCCTGGCCGGATGGACGAGCACGAAGTCGGGCGCCGTGAAATACCGCTCGAACAGCCGGGCCTCGCGCGTCGCCGCCGAGGCCAGCACGCCGATACGCCGTGCCGCCGGATAGGCGCGACGCACGTGCTCGCGCACCGCCTCGACGATGTCGACGATCGCGAGCGGCGTGTTCGCGCGCAGTTCGTCGAGGAACGTATGGCTCAGGAAGCACGGCAGCACGACGATGGTCACGCCGCGCCGCTCGAACTCGCGAATCCGGTCGAACACGTAGAGCTTGCGTTCGCTGGTGGCCACGCGATCCGAGCCGGCGCCGCGCCACGGCCGCTGCTCCAGGATCGCGTCGAGCGGCTCGGCGCCGGACTGCGCGAGCGCGGCGCGCATCAGCTTGCCGAACACGTCGGCGCCCGCCAGCGGCCCAAGGCCGCCGACGATGCCGTAGCGCCGCCGCGCGCCGGCCGCGGGTGTCGGCGCGGCCATCATTGCGACTCGCCCGGCAGCCGCTCGCGT
Source organism: Burkholderia glumae LMG 2196 = ATCC 33617 (assembly GCF_000960995.1). Lineage (NCBI taxonomy): Bacteria > Pseudomonadati > Pseudomonadota > Betaproteobacteria > Burkholderiales > Burkholderiaceae > Burkholderia > Burkholderia glumae. Next base: position 20,460 of record NZ_CP009434.1, read on the forward strand.
TCGAAATGCGCCGCATCGGCGGCCCCCGCCTCGCGCCGCCCCTCCCATTTCGCGATCACGGCCGTCGCCACGCTGTTGCCGATCACGTTCGTCATGGTGCGGCCCATGTCGAGGATCTGGTCGATCGCGAGCACCAGCGCGACGCCGGCCGCCGGCAGATGGAACATCGGCGCGACCGCCGCGACCACCACCACCGAGCCGCGCGGCACGCCCGCCATGCCCTTGCTGCTGAGCATCAGCACCAGCAGCATCGCGAACTGCTGCGTAAGCGGCATGTCGATGCCGAACGCCTGGGCGATGAAGATCGCCGCGAACGACTGGTACATCATCGAGCCGTCGAGGTTGAACGCATAGCCGAGCGGCAGCGTGAAGCCCACCACCTTCTGCGGGATGCCGAAGCGCTCCAGCTGCTCGATCAGGCGCGGATAGGCGGCCTCGCTGCTGGCCGTCGAGAACGCCAGCAGCGCCGGCTCGCGCACCGCCTTCAGCAGGCCGAGCACGCCGCGGCCGAGGAACAGGTAGCCGACGCCCGCCAGCAGCACCCACAGCAGCAGCAGCGCGGCATAGAACGCGCCGATCAGCTTGCCGTAGGTCAGGATCACGTCGAGCCCGCGCAGCGTGACGGCCGAGGCCACCGCGCCGAACACGCCGATCGGCGCGGCCAGCATCACATAGCCCGTCAGGCGCAGCATCACCGGCACCAGGCCGTCGACCGCCGTGACCAGCAGCGCGACGCGCGGATCGCGTTTCAGCGCGCCGAGCCCCAGCCCGAAGAACACCGAGAACACCAGGATCTGCAGGATGTCGTTGCGCGCCATCGCGTCGAGCAGGCTGGTCGGGAACGCATGGGTGAGCACGTCCCGCACGTTCAGCGCGGCCGTGTCGAGGCCGGCCACGATGTCGTCGGGACCGGCCGTCAGATGCAGGCCGGCGCCGGGCTGCAGCAGGTTCGCGAACACCAGCCCGATCAGCAGCGAGACGAACGACGCGCAGAAGAACCATGCCACCGTGCGCGCGCCGATGCGCCCGACGTCGCGGCCGCCCTCCATGCCGGCGAGACCCGAGACCAGCGTGGCGAACACCAGCGGTGCGATGATCATCTTGATCAGACGCAGGAAGATGTCGGTCAGGATGCCGAAATAGCCCGCGATCGATTTGGCCTGCGCGGCGTCGGCCGCGTTCGCATGGCACAGGTAGCCGGCGACGCCGCCGAGCACGATGCCCGCGGCGATCCAGAAGGTGAGGCGTGATTTCATGTCCGTCCCCGGTAGGGTGCCGGGCGGGCGCGAGGCGCCGCGCAGCGCGTTGTGATGGAAAAGGAAAAGCAGGACGGCGACGGATGCCAGATCGGCATCGGCACCGCCAAACCGTCAGCACGGATGATAGGAATGACCAACAAGACGGTGATGCGAGTGTGGCATGCAGGTGTGCGGAATCCGCATAGTGCAGGAAAACGCCGTGAAGGGAACCGGACCTGATGACGCAGCCGGCACGCCGCCTGCGCGTCGGCTCCGCGCCGGGATTGCCGAACGCCGGCGGCCCGGCCGGCGCCTCGCGATGGGCCGGCCCATCGTCGCGCTCGCCTCGAACGGGGGCACGCGCCCCTGTCCGGCAGCAGCGAGAAGTCGATCCCGGCATGGTCGAGGCCGAGGCGCGCGCCGGCGGCCTGGAGCGGGCGCGTCAAGCCAGAGAGTCGAGCAGCTTGATGAAATTACGCTTGGCGCGGTGAGTCGTGCGTATCGCATCGAGTTCGGCCGCGAATTCGGCCTGCTCGTCATGCCGGGACCGTAGTTCGGCGATCGCCTGCACCAGCTCGAAGGCATGCTCGTAACGCGCGCCATAGGTCCCGCGCTCGATCGCCGACGGCAGCAGACGGTGGTAGAGCGCGATCGCGTCGTGCGGATGCGATCGCGCGCGCGCCGCCGCCACCGCGGCCCAGATCCCGGCGCTCACCGCGCCTTCGTTGAACACCTGCCAGGCTGCGTCGGCATCGCCGGCGCTCAGCAATGCCTTGACGAGTTCGGTACGGCGCGCCTGTTGCTGAACCTGCCCGGCCGTCCCGGTCGCCGATGCGGCGCGGACGAGGCAATCGCGCAGATGGGCCAGCGCGCGCGTGCGCGTCGCGTCGACGCTGCCGGTCTGGGCCGCGACGCACATCAGCGCCTCGAACGCTTCGCCGGTGGGCAGGCTGAGGAAGCGTCGCCACGCCACCGCATCGGCGTTGGCGGCATCGCCGCGGCGCAAGTAGGCGTCGATGCAGAAGGCGTGCAGCCGCGTGTCCGGGTGCGCCCCGGCTTCAGCCATCCCGCGCAGCGCCCAGGCGATCGCCTCGTCGTCGCGTCCGTATTGCGCGCACGCCTCGGCGATCAGCAGGAACCGGTAGCCGCTGGACAGATCCTTCGCGAGGACCGCCACCAGTGCATCGACGTCGGCATCGAAGCGGGCCAGCGCCAGCTTGGCGGCTTCGAGCCGCAGCCGCGTGCCGTCATACGAGGCGCGACGGCCCGGACCCAGCGCCGGCAGCGCGTCCCACGCGGTGTCGACCAGTTCGCGATAGCGGCTCAGGCCGTCGACGCCGAGCGCCTGCGCATAATTGGGCAGCACGTCGTCGAAGATGCGCCAGTCGTCGATCAACTGAAGACGGTGCAGCCGCTGCGCGAGCGCGACGGGCTCGGGCCGCGTGCGCATGCAGGCGTCGAGATGCACGGCCGCGAGCTCGCGGACCGCGGGCAGCACCGCGCCGCCGGAATCGTCGATGCGTTCGAAGCTCTCAACCGCAAGCTCGATCGCCAGTTCGGCCAGCTCGGCCACCTGGCCGGCCAGCGTGCCATCGAGCCGTTCGCGCAGGCTGTCCGCCAGCGCCGCGAGGCCAGCCGCGTAGGCGCCGGCCTCGCGCCAGTCCAGATGCCGGCTTGCGCGGGCGATGCGGCGCACCGCTGCCTTCAGGCCGGCCTTGTCGCCGCTGCTGGCACGCGCGGCAAGCAGCAGTTTGTCGCGCAACCCGCGATCCTGCTGCGCCGCCTCGCGCAGCCAGCCGCGCAGCGCGTCGAGGTCGAGCGTGGCGAGAAAATCGTCGATCAGATCCGCCTGGGTCCGGCGCGGCTTGCGCGCGGTGCGGGCTTTCGCGGGCGTATCCGGGGGCGCAAATACCTCGGTCCCGGAATTCTCGAGCCATGAGAACGCGACGGCCACCGCATGCTTGCAAAACTGCGAGCGCGCGCCGACCGGGCAATCGCAGGCATGGGTCAGCCGCTTGCCGGGGCCCGCTCCCAGCTGGACCGAATAGAGCGAGCCGCCGCGCACCGTGGCATGCAGGCTGGCACCGTCGACCTGGAGGCGGGACACGGCGCCGTCATGGAAGCAGGCCAGGCCGCGCGCGACGGTCTTTTCGTCGGCGAGCGCAAGCACGGCGGCAAGCGTCAGGGTATCGGCGAGTGTCTGGGTCATCACCGCGGATGGAGCAAGAGAGGAGGATGCCCGATATCGTAACGAATCCTTTCGGCCGGCGGTGCGATCGCGCTACACGCGCGCTGGAAGTGCCGTGCGCAGCCTCGCACCGGCCCGCTCCTTCGCGCGGCGCCGGGGCTGGCTGCGAGCCGCGTTGGACGACCGCTGGACGACAAGGGGAAGGCAATGAGCGGCGCCGGGCGGCGCGCGCCGGATGGCCCCGGCGCCGTGCCATCCGGGCAAGCACGAGACGGGCGCCATCAAAAACCATCAAAGACAATACCGCCGCGTTCGATGCGGCGGTACGAAAGGAAAGACCGGCAGGCGTGAGCCGCGAATCAGGCATTCATCCGCCTGTCGCTGCCGTCGCGGCCGACCGTCGAGCGGTAGCCGGATCGCGGCGAATCCGGGTTCGGGACTCGCCCCCGGCGGGACGGTCGGCGGCGCCAACGCGCTCGCGCCACCGGCAAGTGCACGCCTGTTCCAGGCGCGCCGGAACCCAGCTCGGCAACTGCTGCCGGGTTCCCTACGCGGCATCGGCCGTGGGGAGCCGGATGCGCCGTCGCAGCATCAAGCTGCGCCGCTCCGCATCGCGGCACTGGCGGCCGGGCCGCCCGCCATTACATGCGGCGGTGCGCTTCGGCGATCAGTTCGCAGGTGCGGACGTGGATTTCCCACGCACGTGCCAGGCCGCTACGCAGTTGGGCAAACCATTGAATCACAACCGGAGTCGATGCAGTCGCAGCTTTCATGATGACCTCAGGGTTAGTGCCTAGGGGAAAACCCGTATTATACGGATCCATCGCTGCGGTGCAACAGGGATTGGGGTTTTCGCAACAGAAGCGGTGGCGACGGGCGACATCCGTGGTCGGCCCCGCGCCCCGTTGTTCTCCCCATTTTTACCCGACGGCACCCGCAGGCGCCGGCCGCTTAACAAGGGGGCGTGCGACGCGCCCAAACGGCGAGCGGACACTCCCATACGGCGCGCATCGCGCCGTATGGTTGCCCGGGATCCGCCGCGCACGCAGCCGGCCGTCAGATCGCAGGGCCGTCGCGCAATACTTCGCGAATCGCCGCGTCGAAGCGTGTGCGGCGGCCGATGCCGAGCGCTTCCAACCGCGTCGAATCGAGGTGGCAGTCGTAGGGCCGCGGCGTCGCATCGCGCGGCTCGGCAATCGCGTTCAGCCGCGGCCTCAGGCCGAGCGCGCGGCCGATCCGCGTGGCGATTTCGTGCTTGGTCATGGGCTCGTCGCCGGACCAATGGCAGCGGCCCGTCACGGCCTCGCCGGCCGCATGGCGCGCGACCAGTTGCGTGATCACGTATGCGACGTCGGGCGTCCAGGTCGGATAGCGGATCGCCCAGGCGTCCATGTCGGCGGCCGCGGCACCGGGCTGCGCCGACGCGACGACGGGCGGCACCAGGCTCGTGACGGCCGAGTCGCCCCAGCCGAACACCGGCCCGTACAGCAGCGGCAGGCGCAGCACGCAGGCGCGCGCGGAGGCGTCCAGCAGCGCCGCCTCGCCGTCGGCCTTGCTGCGGCCGTAAGCGTTCAGCGGTGCGGGCGGATCGGTTTCGCGGTAGGGCGCCGCGCGGCCGTCGAACACGTAGTCGGTGGACATCGCGAGCGTCCAGGCGCCGAGCGCATCGGCGCGTGCGGCCAGCGCGGCCAGCGCCTCGACGTTGATGGCGCGCGCGGCGGCCGGCTCGTGCTCGCAGACGTCGGGCCGGCGCTCGGCCGCGCAGACGATCACGGCGTCGGGGCGATGTTCGGCGAAGAAGCGGTCGAGCGCGCGCGCATCGAGCACGTCGAGCGGCGTCAGCGCGTCCGGGCCAAGGCCCGCGAGGCGCGCGGCCGCGCGGGCCGGCGCGCCGTGCGGATCGCGCACCGTCGCGACCAGCCGCCATTCGCGACGCGGCGCGAGCGCGGCGGCCACGGCGCGGCCGAGCAGGCCCGAGGCGCCGATCAGGGCGAGATTCATGCCGAGGGGTCTCCAGATACGCCCGGCAAGCGGGCAGGCCGCCATTGTGCCGCGTTCGCGGCGCCGCGACGCTGGCCTGCGGTGGCGGCCGCGACAGGGCGCGTGCCCGCATTTTTGAGCGGCACCGCACCACAACAAGGCAAAATACGGGTTTTTCCGAGCCCGTGCCGGGCTCGCCCCGCCTGCCCGCCTCGTGCGCCGCCAGCCGCGCGCCGCCGCGCCGGCAGGCCCGCTCGCGCCATGCCGCGAGCCCACCGGAGTCGCATGACCATGCCTGAATCGAATCTGTCGTTCGTTGGCCGCCTGTCGGTCGCCATCGGATCGTTCTTCGCCATCCTCGGCGACGGCAAGCTTGCCGCCGAAGTCCGTAGCCTGCGCAACGGCGCGCGCGCGCCCGCGGCCCCCGCCGCGCCGCCGCCGGCGCCAGCCCCCACCCCGGCGGCGGCGCCCGCGCCGGCCATCCAGGCCGCGAACCCCGAGGCCGCGCTGCAGCTGCTGGGGCTGCTGCAAAAGAACGCGCGCTTCATCGATTTCGTCGAGGAAGACATCGCGAGCTATGCCGACGCCGAAATCGGCGCGGCCGCGCGCCTCGTCCACGAAGGCTGCCGCGCGACGCTGCGCGAGCACTTCACGATCCGCCCGGTGCGCACCGAGCCCGAGGGCACGCGCGTGACGCTGGCCGCGGGCTTCGACGCGAGCGCGCACCGCGTGACCGGCAACGTGGTGGGCAGCGCGCCGTTTACCGGCACGCTGAGCCACCGCGGCTGGCGCGCCGCCGAGGTGAAGCTGCCGCAGCGGGTCGGCACCCACGACCCGAGCGTGATCGCGCCGGCGGAGGTGGAGCTGTGAGCGAGCCGCGTTTCTCGATCGGTATCGATCTCGGTACCACGCATTGCGCGCTGTCCTATATCGATCTCGCCGCAAGCGACGGCGACGCGCCGCAGCAGCAGGTGCTGCCGATCGCGCAATTGACCTCGCCCGGCGCGATCGGCGCGCCGAGCCTGCTGCCGTCGTTCCTCTACCTGCCCCATCCGGGCGAACTCACGCCGGGCGACCTGACGCTGCCGTGGACGGCGACGCGCGACTACGCGGTGGGCGAGATGGCGCGCAGCCGCGGCGCCGGCACGCCGATCCGGCTCGTGTCGAGCGCGAAGAGCTGGCTCTGCCATCCGGGCGTCGACCGCCGCGCGGCGATCCTGCCCAACGACGCGCCGCCCGAAGTCGAGCGCGTCTCGCCGCTCGAGGCATCGGTGCGCTATCTCGCGCATCTGCGCGAGGCCTGGGACCACGCGCACCCGGACGCGCCGTTCGCCGCGCAGGCGGTGACGGTCACGATCCCGGCCTCGTTCGATCCGGCCGCGCGCGAGCTGACCGCCGAGGCCGCGCAGGCCGCCGGCTACGCAAGCACCACGCTGCTGGAGGAGCCGCAGGCCGCGCTCTACAGCTGGATCCAGAAGAGCGGCGGCGGCTGGCGCAAGGACGTGAAGGTCGGTGACGTCATCCTGGTGGTGGACGTGGGCGGCGGCACCACCGACCTCTCGCTGATCGCCGTGGTCGAGCGCGACGGCAAGCTCGAGCTGCACCGCGTGGCGGTGGGCGAGCACATCCTGCTCGGCGGCGACAACATGGACCTCGCGCTCGCGCACGTGGTCGCGCGCAAGCTGGCCGCGCAGGGCACCCAGGCCGATCCGTGGCAGCTGCGCGCGCTGACCTACGCGTGCCGCGGCGCGAAGGAGGCGCTGCTCGGCGACCGCACGCTCGACGCCGTGCCGCTGGTGGTGCCGAGCCGCGGCTCGAAGCTGATCGGCGGCTCGATCCGCACCGAGCTCACGCGCGCCGAGCTCACGCAGATCCTGCTCGACGGCTTCTTCCCGCAGGTGGACGCCGCCGCGCGGCCGGCGGTGCGCACGCGCGCCGGCCTCACCCAGCTCGGTCTGCCCTATGCGCAGGACGCCGGCATCACGCGCCACCTCGCCGCCTTCCTCGGCAAGCAGGTGGGCGCGCTCGCCGAGCTCGGCGGGCAGCCGGCTGCACCGGCCGGCGGCGCGAGCTTCCTGCACCCCACCGCCGTGCTGTTCAACGGCGGCGTGTTCAAGTCCGACCTGCTGACCGAGCGCGTCCTCACGATCCTGAACGGCTGGCTGGCGGCCGACGGGGCCGCGCCCGCGCGCCTGCTCGGCGGCGCCGACCTCGACCTCGCGGTGGCGCGCGGCGCGGCCTACTACGGCTACGTCAAGCGCGGCCGCGGCGTGCGGATTCGCGGCGGCACGGCACGCGCCTACTACATCGCCATCGAATCGGCGATGCCGGCGATCCCCGGCATGGAGCCGCCCGTCTGCGCGCTCTGCGTGGCGCCGTTCGGCATGGAGGAAGGCTCGGACGCCGCGCTGCCCGAGCAGGAGTTCGGCCTGGTGGTGGGCGAACCGGTGACGTTCCGCTTCTTCGGCTCGTCGGTGCGGCGCCAGGATCAGGTCGGCACCCTGCTCGACTACTGGTCCGCCGACGAGCTGCAGGAACTCGAGGCGATCCAGGCCACGCTGCCCGCCGAGGGCCGCACGCCCGGCGAAGTGGTGGCCGTGCGGCTGCACGCACGCGTGACCGAAGCCGGCACCCTCGAACTCGAAGCGATGCCGCGTGGCAGCGGCGAGCGCTGGAAGGTCGAATTCGACGTGCGCGGCGGCGCGGACGCCTGATGGCGCGAGCGAAGGCACGCTACGTCGTCGGCATCGACCTCGGCACCAGCAACACCGTGGTCGCCTACGTCGAGGCGGGCGGCACCGCGATCCGCCTGTTCGAGATCGACCAGCTGGTGGGCCCCGGCGAAGTGGGCGCGGCATCGCTGCTGCCCTCGGCGCGCTACCACCCGGCCGCGGGCGAGCTGCCCGCCGGGGCGCTCGCGCTGCCGTGGCGGCAAGCCGAAGGCGAAGACGAAGACGAAGGAAACGGTACGGCGCCGCCCGCGATCGTCGGGCGGTTCGCGCGGCAACTCGGCGCGCAGGTGCCGGGCCGGCTCGTCAGCAGCGCCAAGAGCTGGCTGTCGAACGCCGCGGTCGACCGGCTCGCGCCGATCCTGCCATGGGGCGCGCCCGAGGATATCGGCAAGGTCTCGCCGGTGGCCGCCAGCGCCAGCTATCTCGCGCACGTGCGCGATGCCTGGAACCACCGCTTTCCCGACGCGCCGCTGGCGCGGCAGGACGTCGTTCTGACCGTGCCCGCGTCGTTCGACGACGGCGCGCGCGCGCTCACGCTGGAGGCCGCGCGCGCGGCCGGCCTGCCCGCGCTGCGGCTGCTGGAGGAACCGCAGGCGGCGTTCTACGACTGGCTCTACCAGCACCGCGAACGGCTGCGCGACGCGCTGGCCGGCACGCGGCTGGTGCTGGTCTGCGACGTCGGCGGCGGCACGACGGACCTCACGCTGATCCGCGTCGAACTCGACGCGCAGGGCGAGCCGGTCCTCACGCGGGTGGGCGTCGGCGATCATCTGATGCTCGGCGGCGACAACATGGATCTCGCGCTCGCGCATCTGGCCGAGCGCCGGCTCGCGGGCGACGGTGGCGAGCGGCTGTCGGCCGCGAGCCTCTCGCAGCTGGTGGAGCGCTGCCGCGTCGCGAAGGAGCAGCTGCTCGGCGACGACGCGCCCGAAGCGGTGCCCGTCACGCTGCTCGGCGCGGGCGCGAAGCTGATCGGCGGCGCGCGCAGCACGCGGCTCGAACGCGCCGAGGTCGAACGGATCGTGGTGGACGGCTTCTTCCCGGCCGGCGGCGCGGATGAGCTGCCGCGCCGCTCGCGCGCCGCGCTCGTGGAGTTCGGGCTGCCCTACGCGGCCGATCCGGCGATCACGCGGCACATCGCGGCGTTCCTCGCGCGCTTCGCGTCGCAATCGCGTCACGCGCTCGCCGACGGCGCCCAGGCGGCGGGCGGCAAATCCGTTGCGCCCGCATCCAATCCGGCGCACGCCGCGAGCGGCGGCGCGCCGCCCGCGTTCGCGCTGCCGGACACGCTGCTGCTCAACGGCGGCGTATTCCGTGGGCGCGCGCCGGCGGCGCGCCTCGCCGACACGCTCGGCGCCTGGCGCGGCGCGCCGCTCAAGGTGCTGAGCAATGCCCAGCCCGACCTCGCCGTGGCGCGCGGCGCGGTGGCCTACGGGCTCGCGCGCCACGGCCGCGCGCCGAAGATCGGCGGCGGCTCGCCGCGCAGCTATTTTCTGGTGCTCGACGGCGAGCGCGACGCACGGGCGGCGGACGGCGCCGCCGCTCCGGCGCCACGCGGCGTCTGCGTCCTGCCGCGCGGCACGCCCGAGGACGAGCCGGTGCGACTGGGCGATCGCACCTTCGCGCTGCGGCTCGGCCATCCCGTGCAGTTCCGCCTCGTCTCGACGGTGGCCGACACGCCGTGGCGCCCCGGCGAGATCGCCACGCTGGCCGGCGACGCTTTCGTCTGGCTGCCGCCGCTGGCCACCGTGGTGCGGCGGCGCGACGGCGGCCCCGGCAAGGCACGCGAGCGCGCGGTGCAGCTCACCGCGACGCTGACCGAGGTCGGCACGCTGGAGATGCACTGCGTGGCCACCGACGACGACGCGCAGCGCTGGCAGCTGGAATTCCGGCTGCGCGGCGCGGACGGGCCGGGTGCCGACGCGGCCGATGGCGGCGAACCCGCCGACGCCGCGCGCCATCCCGGATTCGACGCGGCGATCTCGCTGATCGAACGCGGCTTCGGCGCCCCGTCGGCACGCGTCGATCCGAAGGAGGTGAAGCGCCTGCGCGCCCAGCTCGAACAGCGGCTCGGCCCGCGCGCGGGCTGGGATCTCGCGCTGCTGCGCGAGCTGTTCGGCGCGCTGTGGGAGCGTGCCGCGCGACGCCGCCGCTCGGCCGACCACGAGCGGCTGTGGCTCAACCTCGCCGGCTGGTGCATCCGCCCCGGCTTCGGCCATGCGCTCGACGCGTGGCGCGTCGAGCAGCTCTGGACGCTGTTCGACGACGGCATCCAGCACGTTCACGACGCGCAGGTGTGGTCGGAATGGTGGACGCTCTGGCGCCGCGCGGCCGGCGGCCTGCCGGCCGAGGCGCAGCAGCAGGTCTGCGACGCGCTGGCCTGGCTCGACGAGGCAGCCGCGCAGAAGCACCACGGCTTGCCGTTCGACCCGTCGAAACTCGGCCAGGCCGACATGACGCGCCTTTACGCCTCGCTCGAACGGCTCCCCGCCGAGCGCAAGATCGCGATCGCCGAAGCGCTGCTCGAGCGGCTCGCGCGCGGCGCGGGCAACCGCCAGGACTGGTGGGCGATCGGCCGGATCGGCGCGCGGCTGCCGTTCTACGGCAGCGCGCACGAGGTGGTGCCGCCGGCGGTGGCCGCGCGCTGGCTCGACGCGATCCTCGCGCTCGACTGGAAGAAGATCGAGCCGGCCATGTTCGCGGCCGCGCAGATCGCGCGCATGACGGGCGACCGCTCGCGTGATCTGCCCGACCAGGTCCGCGACGCGGTGCTGCGCCGGCTGGCGGCCGCCCATGCGGCGCCGAGCTGGCTCGCGATGGTGCGCGAGGTCGTCACGCTCGACAGCGCGGATACCGGGCGCGTGTTCGGCGAGGCGCTGCCGGCAGGCCTGACGCTGATCCGGTGAAGCGCGGCGCACGGCCAGCACCGCACGAGACCGGCGCGCATCGGGCCGAGCAGCAGGCCGACAAGCCCGCGCGCTAGCGCGACGGCGGCCCCGCCGCCGGCCATTCCGGCTCGGGTCGCCCCGCCCCGCCGCCGGCCCGATCGCGCCCGGGCCGCGGCGGCGGGCACGCCACGCGCGCTCCATAATGACCGTTCGCATACGCAAAGGAGCACGGCATGCACTACGAACTCTATTACTGGCCCACCATCCAGGGTCGCGGCGAATACGTCCGGCTGGCGCTCGAGGCGGCCGGCGCCGACTACCTCGACGTGGCGCGCGAGCACGGCGGCAGGGGCCAGGGCATGGCGGCCATGATGGAGCTGCTCGACAGCCGGTCGCTCGCCGCCCCGCCGTTCGCGCCGCCGTTCCTGAAGGCAGGCGAGCAGATCATCGGCCAGACCCCGAACATCCTGCTGTTCCTCGGCGCGAGACATCAGCTCGCGCCGCAGGACGAAGCGGGCCGGCTCTGGGCACACCAATTGCAACTGACCGTGGCCGATTTCGTCACCGAGATCCACGATACGCACCACCCGATCGCATCGAGCCGCTATTACGAGGACCAGAAGGCGGAGGCGGCGCGGCGCGCCGAGGATTTCATCGCGCACCGGCTGCCCAAGTTCCTCGGCTATTTCGATCGCGTGCGGGAACAGAACCCGCACCCGGGCGGCTACATGGTGGGCAGCCAGCTCAGCTACGTGGACCTGTCGATCTTTCAGCTGATCGAGGGCCTGCGCTACGCGTTCCCGAAGGCCACCGCGCGCGTCGAGAAGCAGCACGCGGGCCTCACCGCGATCCGCGACCGCGTGGCCGAGCACCCGCCGATCGCGCGCTATCTGGCCTCGGCGCGCCGCATCGCGTTCAACCAGGAAGGGATCTTCCGGCACTACCCGGAGCTCGACCGCTGACCCTAAGGGCCGGCGCCCAGGCGCCGGCGCGGGCAGCCCCGTCTGTCCGGCCGCTTACCCACGCCGATCTCAGAAGTTTGTCTTGCAAGTTCAACTTCTCTTATCTACGATAGCACCCATGACGACCTCCACCGAATCCGATCGCGCGCTCGAAGCCGAGGTCGCGGACCTGACGCTCGCGATCGGCCAGCTCGTGCGCCGGGTTCGCGCCGAAGTCGATCCGGGCGACTACAACCTGTCCCAGCTGAGCGTGCTGGCGCGCCTCGAGCATCGCAGCCCGATGACGATCGCCGAGCTGGCACGCGCCGAATCGATGAAGCCGCAGTCGATGGGCACGCTCGTGCATAGCCTCGAACAGGCCGGCCTGGTGGAGCGCCAGCCGCACCCCACCGACGGCCGCCAGTGGCTGATCGCGCTGACCGAGGCCGGCGCGGCCGAGCGCCGGCAGCGCCGCAGCGCGAAGCGCGCGTGGCTGCTCGAGGCGATCCGCGAGCTCGGCGTGGAGGAGCGCCGCACGCTGAGCGCGGTCACGCCGCTGCTGCGCCGGCTCGCCGAGCGCTGAGCCGCGGCGCAGCCCGCATCGCTTCGCATCGATTCGCCGCGCGGCATCCCCTCTCGCGCGCCGCGGCTGCGCGCCCCATGCGGGCAGCGCGGCCCCGGCTCATTCCCGTCAACGGCCACCGGCCCAAGGAGCCTTTCATGACCGTCACCACCCTCGATCCGAACACCGCGCTGATCGTCATCGACCTGCAGAAGGGCATCGTCGCCTTGCCCGTCGCGCATCCGCCCGCCCCCATCGTCGAACGGTCCGTGCGGCTGCTCGATGCGTTCCGCGCACGCGGCCTGCCCGTGGTGCTCGTCAACGTCGCCGGCGTGGCGCCGGGCCGCAACGAGCAGCCGCGCCGTGGCGGCGAACTGCCGCCCGACTGGGCCGAGCTGCTGCCGGAACTGAAGCAGCAGCCGGGCGACCTGCTCGTCACCAAGCGCACCTGGTGCGGCTTCACCAACACCGATCTCGACGCGAGGCTGAAGGCGGCGGGCGTCACCCAGGTCGTGCTGTGCGGCATCGCCACCAGCATCGGCGTGGAATCGACCGCGCGCCTCGCCTACCAGCTCGGCTACCACGTCACGCTCGCCATCGACGCGATGACGGACCTGCACGCCGACGCGCACGCCAACAGCATCGCGCGGATCTTTCCGCGCCTCGGCGAGACCGGCACCACCGACGACATCATCGCGCTGCTCGAGCAGCGCGACGCCTGACCGGCCGCGCGGCAGCTGCCGGCGTGGTTCGTGCATCGCGCGGCGCCGCGCCGGAACCGCCCGGCGCGATCTCGCGCGCCGTTCATCAGGCCGGTGTTCGCGCCCGCCCCGGCCGGCCGCTGCGTCCGCAGCGGCGCGTCGTGCGTCGGCCGGATGCGGGCGCCGCCCCGGCCGCGCGATAATCGCGTCTGCCCTCGTCAGCCCCCTTTCGCTCCCGGAGTTCCCGCGTGACCCCGATCGTCCTGATCCCCGGCCTGCTCTGCACGGCCGAAGTCTTCGCCCCCCAGCTTCCCGTGCTCTGGCCGCACGGCCCGGTCACGATCGCCTCGACGCTCGGCGGCGACACCATCGGGGAGCTGGCCGCCGCGCTCCTCGCCGACGCGCCGCCGCGTTTCGCGCTCGCCGGCTACTCGATGGGCGGCTACATCGCGCAGGAGATCCTGCGCCAGGCGCCCGCGCGCGTGACGCGGCTCGCGCTGCTGAGCACCTCGGCCCGTGCGGACCTGCCGATCCAGATCGAGATGCGCCGCGCGCTAGTCGATGCGGCCTGCCACGGCGATTTCGACACCGTGCTCGCGAGCCTGTCGATGACCAACGCGCATCCGTCGCGCCGCCGCGACCCGGTGCTGGCCGCCACCAAGCGGCGCATGGCCGCCGCGATCGGCCGCGCCGGCCTGGCGCGCCAGAGCGAGGCCTTGATCAGCCGCGTCGATTCGCGCGCGGACCTCGCGGCGATCGCCGTTCCCACGCTCGTGCTGACGGGCGACAGCGATGCCATCGCGCCGCCCGCCCACGCGCGCGAGATGGCCGACGCGATTCCCGGCGCCAAGCTCGTGATCGTGCCCGAGTGCGGCCACAACGCGACGCTCGAATGCCCCGAGGCCGTCAATGCCGCGCTGCTTGCGTGGCTCACGGCCTGATCCGTCAGGCCGCGACATGTCCGGCGTCTTGCCCGCGGCGCGGCGCCGAGATCGCAGGGCGCGAGGCGCGGTGCCGGCGCATCACGGCCGCGCCGGCCCTGGCCGAACAAAAAGCCCGGCGCAGCGCGCTGCCCGCGCGATAACGTTATGAAACCCCGCGCCGCCGCGCGGTGCGCGCCCCACAACGGCGGCCGGGGCTCGTGTATCGTGAGGGCGTACCAGGCCATTCCGGAACATCGATGACCACGATCGATACAATATCGACGCCCCGCTCCAAGCTGTCCGCCGTCTCCCGCCGCCTCCCTCCGAACCCGACGTACCCGGTGCCGGCCGCCACGCGCCAGCCGCGCGGCGCGCGCGCGGCGCGGGCCGCCCAAGCCCTCGCCGCGGCACTCGCCAGCAGCGCGATACCGATGGCCTGCCGCGCCGAGAGCGACGGCTTCGGCGAACTCAACGGCCCCGGCCGGATCGCCATCTTCGCGCTCGCCGGCGGCTGGCTGCTGCTGACGCTGTTCCTGTTCACGATGCTGCGGCGGGTACGGCCGCACACGCGCTACGCCGCAAGCGGCCTGTTCCTGGCCGCGCCGTTCCTCTGGCTCGCCGTCACCTATAGCTGGTTCGCGATGACCGAGCCGCGCGAATTCACGCCGTCGGCCACCGCCACCGCGATGCATACCACCGACACGCCGGTGGAGCTGGGCGGCGCGACGTTCCCGGCCGGCAGCCGCGTCGCGATGCTCGCGCCCGACGAGCATGGCGACGCCCCGCAGCCGGCCGCCGTCGAGGCCGATCGCCCGGTCGCGCTCGGCGCGCTGTCGATCCGCGCGATTCATCGCGTGGCCGGCGGCGCCGACGACACCTATGGCGCGCTGCTCGCGTTCGACCAGACCATCGATGGCTGGCCCTGCGCGGCGATCTCCGACATGGACACGGTGCTGCGCGTGGTGGACCGCCGTGCACCGAAGCCACGCCTCGTCTCGTGCCAGCTCGCCAGGACGGTGACGATCGGCAGCGTCGCATGGCCGCCCGCCACCGTCGTGCGGCGCGGCAGGAAAGGCAGCTGGACGCTGTTCTGGCAGGCCAGCACGTTCTCGCAGGTCGAGCGCGCCAAGGCGTTCTCGTTCGACGTCGATTCGATGTCGGGCGACTACGGCGCGGCGCACCAGCTCCTGTCGTGGAGCGGCACGCTGCACGGTGACGGCGAAGTGAGCGTGGCCGACGTGAGGTTTGGCGGCGATCCCGCGCCGGCGCTCGCCTGGCAGAGCGACGGCGCGATCCGCGTGACGGGGCGCGGCGTGGACGCCAGCGGCGCGCCGGTGAATTGCGTGACGGTCAGGATGACGCGCACCGGGCCGGCGTACCGGCACTGCGCGGCGCCGGCGGCCGACCAGCCGGCATCGGCCGCGCAGGGGGCATCGCGCTGAGGCTCGACGATGTGCGGCGCGCGCGCGAGGCGCCGGCGCGCGCCGGCAGGCATGGTCAGGCGCTGCGCGGCGGGCGCCCGATGGCCTGGAGCAGCGTGAAGCTCTCGCAGACGAGCGGCATCGCCGGGTGCGCCACCCGGCCGATGCGGCGGCACTCCTCGGTGAAGAAACGCCAGTGCTCGGTCCGCCAGTGCGCGAGCGACCGATCTGCTTCGCCTTCGCTGGCCGCGAACGCCGCGTCGACGCGGTCGAACGGCACGATCCGCACCTCGCTGATGCGCAGCAGCGCCGCCGGCCGGCCATGCCAGTCGAGCACGATTTCGATGTCGCCGGCCTGCGGCGGCGGCTCGCCCTCGGCCTCCCACGACCAGGCCAGGCTGCAGGTGCCATGCTTTTCGCCCGTCAGCACGAGCGCGATCAGCGCTTCGGACAGCGCCTCCGAATCGCCGAAGCGGCCGATCCGCACGTGCCCTGCCGACACCGCCACGCCGCGCTGCGTGAGTTCGGCGACCAGCGCCTCGGGGGTTTGCTCCATACCTGGCCTCTCCTCGCGTCCGCGATTTCATCCGGCCCGCTGCCAGATCCGCGCGCCGCTCGGCTGGTCCTGCCAGACCGGCGGCGCCTCCGCCAGCATCACGCAATTGCGGCCGTTGGCCTTCGCCGCATAGAGCGCGCCATCGGCTCTCGCCATCGCCGAGGCCAGCGTATCGCCGGCCCCGATCTGCTCCACGCCGGCGCTGAACGTGCAGGCGAGGTTGCCGCCCGGCACGCTCGCCGCCGAGGCGGCGACGAGCGCACGCAAGCGGTTCGTCAGGCGCGCGGCTTCCTCCCTGCCGGTGCGCATCAGCAGCGCGAACTCCTCGCCGCCGATCCGGCCCAGCAGGTCGCCGTGCCGCGTCTCGCGCGCGATGGTCAGGGCCACGTGCGCCAGCGTCTGGTCGCCGGCCGCGTGCCCGTAGCAGTCGTTGATGCGCTTGAAGTCGTCGATGTCGAGAATCACGACGGACAGCTGCGATTGCGCGGCCCGCGCCGAATCGAGCAGCGCCTCGGCCCGCGCGATGAAGGCGCGCCGCCCCAGCAGGCCGGTCAGCTCGTCGATGGTGGCCAGCCGCTCCATGCGCGCCATCAGGCGGTCGTGGGCCAGCATCACCATGCCGACCGACAGGCACGGCAAGCTCAGCGTGGCCATGCCGAGAAACGCGATGTTCAGCGGCGTCGCCGCCAGGAACACCGTGTCATGCATGAAGCCGAAGCCATAGGCCGCGCAGCGGGCCGCATGGACCAGCGCCCCGAGCGCCGCGATTACCGACACGAAGTCGTAGACGTACCTGGGCCGGCCCGCCGGCCGGTGCCGCTGCGCCAGCCAGGCGATCGCGAAGCGCACGTAGGCGAGGCCGCCCGACACCAGCACGATGCGCGCGTCGAGGTCGGGCGAACGCCAGGTCCAATAGGCGAGCCCGGCTATCAGCAGACCGAACGCGGCCGATTCCCAGACCACCGGGGCACGCAGCAGGAAGAAACGCCGCAAGCCGTGCAGGGCGAGCACCGACGCCGTCACCAGCAGCATGCTCGCGCCGCCCGCCGCGCTGTCCGAGCGGCGCAGCAGCAACAGCACCGCGGCAGCGCCCAGCAGGCCCACTGCCATGCACCAGTGGCGCACGCCCGGGATTCCGGCCTGCAGCAGCGAGCCGAGGACGGCGGCGCTCATCAGGCAGAACAGGGCCGCTATGCCGATAAGCACGGTCGGGGTGGACATGGCAGCGTGACGGGAAAGTCCGATCGATGAAGGCATCGGGCGTGGCACGGAATCGTGCGCCTGCCGGTGCAGGCAAAGCGCATATCGTACCGGAAGATATTTCAATGCCGAGGTCGGCGGCGGGTAAATATTTCGACACCGTAGGCGTAATGTGAGGTGCGGTAAGCCGGGTGTCGGCAGACGCTTCGCCGGCATGCGGGGAGCCGGCCGGTTGCCGGCCGGATCGGCGGCCCGGGCGCGGCGCAGCGCGCGCCGTGGCGCCGTGGCACCGGATGCGCCGGATGCGCCAGCGCGGCGGCCGCGCCGCCTCAGCTCGCGGCCAGCGCCGCCCCGTCGGTGACGTCGCGCGCTGCGCCCGCCTGCGAGAGCCGCCGGTAGCGCGCCAGCGCCCACAGCGGGAAGTACGCCGTGTAGCCGTGATATTTCAGGTAGTAGATGCGCGGGAAGCCCGGCGCATTGTGCGAGCGATGCCACCAGAAGCCGTCGGCCTGCTGCACCGACAGCAGATAGCGGATGCCGCGCTGCACCGACTCCGACTGCCAGTCGCCGAACGCCATCTGCGCGAGCAGCGCCCAGGCCGTGACGTTCGATGCGCTCTCGCCGCCGTTGGTCCCGGCCAGCGCCGGATCGAGATAGCTGTCGTTGGTTTCGCCCCAGCCGCCGTCGGCGTTCTGGCAGGCGCGCAGCCAGGCGATCGCGCGCGCGATGTAGGGCTGCGAGGGGTTCTCGCCGGCCAGCGCAAGGCCGGCCAGCACGCTCCAGGTCCCGTAGATGTAGTTGGTGCCCCAGCGGCCCCACCAGCAGCCGTCGGCGCGCTGCATGCGCTTCACGTACTCGATCGCGCGCGCCAGCGCGGGCTTGTCCTCGTCGCGGCCGGTCACGCCCAAGCAGAGCAGCACGCGCCCCGACACGTCCTCGGTGGGCGGGTCGAGCAGCGCGCCGTGATCGGCGAACGGGATCAGGTTCAGGTAGAGCCGGTCGCAATCGGCGTCGAACGCGCCGAAGCCGCCGTTGCGCGATTGCAGCCCGCGCATCCAGTCGAGCCCGCGCGCGACCACCTGCGCATACGGATCGGTGCCGGTGCTGCGCGCGAGCAGGCGGCCGCGCCGGTGCAGCATCGCGGCCACCACGGCGCTGTCGTCGATGTCGGGGTAGTACGGGTTCTCGTACTGGAACGCCCAGCCGCCCGCCGGCGTCGCGGCCGGCGCGTTCTCGACCCAGTCGCCGCGCACCTGCGTGACCTGCTTGCCGGCGAGCCATTCGTAGGACGCCGCGATGCACCGCTGCAACTGCGCGTCGGACACCGGGGGAGCGTCGCGCGGGTCGGGCACCGCGCGCGCCTGCTCGAGCGCCATCGTGCTCCATGCGGTATCCCACACCGGCGACAGGCACGGCTGGCAATAGACGCTGCCGTCCGGCCGCTCGACCAGCAGCTTGTCGAGCGCGTTCTCGCAATCGCGCCGCAGCGGGTGATCCTCGGGATAGCCGAGCACGTCCATCATCTGGTAGCTGTAGACGATCGGCGGGAAGATCCCGCCCATGCCGTCCTCGCCGTTCATGCGCTCGGCGCACCACGCCTCGGCATGGCGGATCGCGCGGCGGCGCAGCGCCTTCGGGATCAGCGCATCGAGGGGCCGCAGCGCGCGGTCGATTCCCAGGAACAGGTTGCGCACGAAGCCGCCGCGCGCGAAGTAGTGGCGCTCCGCTTCGGGCGCGGTCACGAACAGCTCGCGAATCGACACGTTGCGCGGGTTCTTCGCGCGCGCCTTCAGCGAACAGAGCACCAGCAGCGGCACCATGGTGGTGCGCGCCCAGTACGCGACCTTGTACATCGAGATCGGCACCCACTTCGGGAACAGCACGAACTCGACCGGCATGAACGGCGTGGCGCGCCACGGCACCTGCCCGAACGTGGCAAGCAGGATGCGCGTGAACACGTTCGATTTCGCCGCGCCGCCGAGCTTGAGGATGGTTTCGCGCGCGCGCGCCATGTGCGGCGCGTCCTCGCTGTCGCCGGCCGCCTTCAGCGCGAAATAGGCCTTCACGCTGCACGACACGTCGGGCGCGCCGTCCACGTAGAGGTCCCACGCGCCGTGCGTGGCGAGCCGCTGAATGCCACGCAGGTAGCGCGCCATGCGCGCCTGCCGCGCTTCGTCGATCTTCCCCATGAAATGCATCATCAGGATGTATTCGGCGGTGATCGTGGCGTCGGATTCGAGTTCGAAGCACCAGCTGCCGTCGGCGCTCTGGCGCTGCGCGAGCGCATCGCGGCCGCGCAGGATCGCGGCGTCCAGCAGGGATGGAAGCGGAAGATCGGAATTTTTCATCGGCCGGATCATACCATCCGGCCGGATTGTTGGGCGTGCCGAAACCGCGATGGTAAGATGCGCGCATGAACGACACCCGGCCTCCCGCGCCCGGCACGCTGCCCGACCAGGCCGGTGCCGCGGCCGCCTCCCCGATGCCCGCGCCGGATCACGCCCGCGACGGCGGCCGCGCTGCCGCGGCGCCCGATGCCGGCGCCCCCGCCGACGAGACGCGCGGCAGCCGCCGCAAGAAGGCCCCGGCCCACGTGCGCTCGGCGTTGCTGCGGGCCGCCGCCGACATCGCCACCGAGCACGGCGTGCAGGCCGTCACGCTGGAGGCCGTGGCCGAGCGCGCCGGAGTCAGCAAGGGCGGCCTCCAATACCATTTCCGCAGCAAGCAGGCGCTGTTCGACGCGCTGTTCGCGCAGACCCTCGAACGCTTCGAGGCGCAGATGAAGGCCTCGATCGCCGCCGACCCGCATCCGGCCGGCGCGAACGCGCGCGCCTACCTGCACGCGGCGATGAACGAGGCCGCGCCGGCCGCGAGCACGAACCTGCTGCGCGTGCTGGTCGCCTCGATGATGACCGACCCCGACGCGCGCGAGCGCTGGGCCAAGCCCATGCGCGAGCTCTCGCGCCCCGATCCGCTGCCGCTCGAACAGGCGGCCAGGCTGATGATCTGCCGGCTCGCCGCCGACGGGATGTGGATTTCCGAGCTGCTCGGCTACCAGAGCCTCTCGCCGGCGCTGCGCGACGAAATCGTGCGGCAGCTCGAGGTGATGACCGCGAGGTGAGGCGCGCGGCGGATCGCGGCGGGGCCTGCGGCCGCCTGCGCTACCATCGTGGAAAATATGCGGGCCCCCACCCGGGCGCCCGTATCGTGACCGACCTTCGATGAATCGACAATGCAAAGCAAGCGGCCCGGACTGGGGCATATGACACGGGCGGAGGCGGCGGCTGAGGAACTGAGGCGCAGGATTCTCGCCGGAGAGATCGCCGAAGGCACGCCGCTCAAGCAGGACGCGCTCGCCGCCGAGTTCGGCATCAGCCGCATCCCGCTGCGCGAGGCGCTCGTCCAGCTCGAAAGCGAAGGCCTCGTCAGGATCCTGCCGCACAAGGGCGCGATCGTCGCGGAGTTCTCGATCGACGAGATCACCGAGCTGTTCGAGCTGCGCGCGCTGCTCGAACCCATGCTGCTGCGCAAGTCGGTGCCCCATCTGGACGCCGATGATTTCGCCGCGATCCAGCAGGTGCTCGATGCGTTCAGCGACGAGTTGCACGCCAACGCGCCGGCGCACTGGGGCGAGCTGAACACGCAGCTGCACCAGTTGCTGCTGGCGCGCGCGAACCAGCCCAGGACGGCCGGCATCGTTCATTCGCTGCTGCAGCAAACCGATCGCCACACGCGCGTGCAGCTGTCGCTGACCGCGCAAAGCGCGGACCGCGCCGAACGCGAGCATGCCGAGCTGGTCGAGCGATGCAGGCAGCGCGATGCGGAGGGCGCGGCGGCCTTGCTGAAGGCGCACATCGAGCATGTCGGCGACGAACTGAAGCGTTTCCTCGAAGCACGGCGCGGCGCCTGACCGGCGCAGGCCGGCGCGCGAGGCATGCCGCGCCTCGCCACCCGCGCGGCCTCACCTTCGGGCCGCGCCGCTCCGCCTCTCCCAGCTCACCTCCAGCGGCCGCCAGACGAGACGACGGCCACGCCGCGAAGCCCGCGCCTCAGGCGCGTTCGAGATCGGCCGACCACGAGCGATACCATTCGCGGAACTGCGCGTACTGCTGCGCGGCGTAGTTGCGCTGCGCGTCGCTGAGCACGTCGGATTCGTTGAAGTGCAGCGTGTATTCGGTGTCGCCGTTCAGCACCATCAGGTACTTGTAGTACAGCACCAGGTCGGCGCCCTCGTCGAACGACGACAGCACGTGCAGCGCCGCTTCCAGCTCCTTCGCCTGACGGCGCGCGTGCGCATCGCCGGCCGCGGCCCGCTGGCTGAGCGCCACCAGTTGCAGGACCTCGCGCGGCAGCGCGTTGCCGATGCCGGTGATCGCGCCCGTCGCACCGCAATTGACGAAGCCGTGGAACACCTGGGTATCGACGCCGGCCATCAGGATCACGTCGTCGTCCTGCGAGGTGATGTGCTCGGCCGCATAGCGCATGTCGGCCGCGCCGCCGAACTCCTTGAAGCCGACCAGATTCGGGAATTGCCGGCGCAGCGCGAAGAACAGGTCGGCGCGCGTGGCGAAGCCGTAGTACGGGCTGTTGTAGATCACCGCCGGCAGCGCGGGCGCGGCCGCGAGGATCGCCGAGAAATGGGCCTTCTGGGCCGCCGGCGAGGAGCCGCGCGACAGCACGCGCGGAATCACCATCAGGCCCTGCGCGCCGACCCGCGCGGCATGCGCGGCGTGCGACACGGCCTCCTTCGTGTTGACGGCCCCCGTGCCGACGATGGTCGGCACGCCGGCGGCCACCAGGCGCGCCACGCCTTCCTGGCGCTGGGCTTCGGTCAGCAGCGGCCAATCGCCCATCGAGCCGCAATACACCACGGCGCGCATGCCGAGCGCGACCAGCTCGCGCCCCTTCCTGACCAGGGCGTCGAAGTCGGGCGTGCGGTCCTGCTTGCAGGGGGTCATGAGGGCCGGAATGGTCCCTTCGAAAACGTTGGTGGTCATTAAACAGGTTCCTGAAAGTTCGGTCGGACGGGGTGAGCCTCACACGAAACCAGCCTTGGACGAGCCGCGCCGCGGTGACTGAATTCGATGTTTGTATATTGTATACAATGTCAAAAAAGCTGAGTAGCCCCTGGTCCGAATCAGCCGGGCGACGCGCGGGCGTGCCGTCCGGCGGGCGCCCGGCCCCGCCGCCGCACGACTTCCGGTAAAGTCTTCGCTTTGCGCGCGGGCCGCCGCCCGCGCACCGCCCCACCGCCTGCCGAGCCCCGCGATGCCACACCCGATCCCGTTCCCCACGATCCGCGCGATCGCCTTCGATTTCGACGGCGTGATTCTCGACTCGGCCCGGATGAAGGTGGATCTGTTCCTCGAGTGCTATGAGGACCATGGCCGGCCGCTCACGCCCGCGCAGCGCGCTGCGATGCTCGCCCACCTGACGCATCACGGCGGCGTCGGCCGCGTCGCCAAGTTCACCCATTACGAACGCGCGATCTTCGGCCGCGAGCCCGATCCCGAGACGGTGGCCGCGCTCGCGCGGCGCTACAGCGACCTGCTGATGGCGCGCATCGACGGCTGCCCCGAACTGCCCGGCGCGCGCGCGTTCCTCGAACGGATGCAGGGCCGGCTGTCGCTGCACCTGATCTCCGGCACCACCGACGACGATCTGCGCCACATCACGCAGCGGCGCGATTTCGCGCGCTACTTCCGCACCATCGTGGGCGCGCCGGTCACCAAGCCGGCCGCGTTCGCCGAGGTGCTGCGCCTGGGCGGCTGGCAGCCGGCCGAGGTGCTGGCGATCGGCGATTCGTGGACGGAATTCGATGCGGCGCGCGGACTGGGCATGCCGTTCGCGGGCATCGTGGCACCGGGCGAACCGAATCCGTTCCCGGCCCCGGTGCCGGTGTACGAGGACCTGGCGGCGCTCGACGCAGCCTGGGAAGATGGCGATGCGGCGGCGCGCTGAGGGCGGCCGGCCGGCCGCACCGGCTACGCCGACAGGGCCGTGCCGGCGCGGCACCGCGGCCCGCTGAAGAGCCGGCGCGATGCGCGCCGCTCCCGGCCTCAGGCGCGCCGGGCCGCCGTGCGCGCCTCGATCGCGCGCACCACGGCGGCCATGTCCTCGCCGCCGTGGCCGAGCTTCAGCGTCTCGGTGTAAAGCTCGAAGCAGGTGTCGAGCAGCGGCGAGGCGAGGTTGGCGTTGCGCGCGGCCTCGGCGGCGAGCCGGTTGTTCTTCAGCACGTCGGCAATCGATGCCTGCACCTCGAAATCCTCGCGCACCAGCTTGTCGATCTTCACGCGCGAGACGGCGCTCGCCATCGGCCCGGCGTCGAGCACGGTCTGGAACTGCTTCATGTCGAGCCCGTAGCAGCGCGCGAGGTGCGAGGCCTCGGCCACCGCGGTCACCATCGGGATCAGGAAGGTATTGACCGACAGCTTCATCAGCAGCCCGGTGGGCACCGGCCCGCAAACCACGGATTCATGACACATCGGCTTGAGCAGCGGGCGCACTGCCTCGATGTCGGCCGGCTCGCCGGCCAGCATCGCCACCAGCTGCCCGGCCTCGGCCGGCTTGCGGGAGCCCGACACGGGCGCCTCCACGTAACGGCCGCCGGCCGCGCGGATGTCGGCGTCGAGCCGGCGCGAATAGTCGGCCGACACGGTGCCCATGTGCACGATCAGGTGGCCGGCCACGCGCCGTGCGAAATCGGGCGTGCCGCGGCCGAGCACGGTATCGAGCGCCTCGTCGGTCGCCATCATCAGGATCACGGTGCGCGCCTCGCGATAGACCTCGTCGACCGATCCGGCGACTTGCGCGCCCGCCTCGGCGAGCGGCGCGCAGCGTTCCGGGGAGCGATTCCAGACGATCAGCGCGGTGCCCGCGCGCGCGAGATTGAGCGCCATGGGCTGCCCCATCACGCCGATGCCGATGAATCCGACTTTCATTGAGTGTCTCCGTATCTTCACCATCGCTCGTGGCGATGGCCAGGTGGGGATGGCTGCGGGTTCCGCTCACGGGACGACGGCCCACGGCAAACGGCGGGCGGCCGGGCGATGTGCCGGCTCCAAGCTCGGTGCCTGCGATCGCGCGGCCACCCGTGGCGGCACCGCTCCGGGCGGCGGCGATCGGCCGCGCGCGCCGCCCAGTGTATCTAAATCGCCGCCGCCTGTGCGGCCGCCGCGTAGCGGCTCTCGCGGTACGGCAGCCCGAGATGGTCGCGCAGCGTCGCGCCGCGCAGCACCGGGTCGAAGTAGCCGCGCGCGGCCAGCACCGGCAGCACGTGGCGGATCATGTCGTCGAGCCCGAAGCCCACCACCGGCAGCCCGAGCATGAAGCCGTCGGCCGCGCCGGCCTCGACCCAGCGGATCATCTCGTCGGCCACGCGCTCCGGCGTGCCGATGAAGGCCTCCGAGGTGCCGATGTTGGAGCGCCGCGTGGCCACCTCATAGGCCACCTCGCGCAGCGTCAGCCTGCGTTCGCGCGCGAGCCGCTTGATGTTGTCGGTGGTCGAGCGGAACCCGTCGTTGCCGAGTTCGCCGATCTCGGGGAACGGCCCGTCGAGCGGGTAGGCGCTGAAATCGTGCTGCTGGAAGAAGTGCCCGAGATAGGCGAGCGCCTCGTTCGGCGAAAGCAGGTCGCGTACCTGGCGATACTTGTCGTCGGCCTCGGCTTCGGTCGCGCCGACGATCGGCCCGATGCCGGGGAACACCTTCACGTGCTCCGGATCGCGCCCGGCCTGCGCGGCAGCCTGCTTGACGCGGCGATAGAACGTCAGCGCGTCGTCGAAGGTGCCGCCGTTCGAGAACACCGCGTCCGCGTAGCGGCCGGCGAACGCGATGCCGTCGCCCGACGAGCCGGCCTGGAAGATCACCGGCTGGCCCTGCGGCGAGCGGCGGATGTTGAGCGGGCCGTCCACCGAGTAGTAGCGGCCGCGATGATCGAGCCGGTGCAGTCCGGCCGGATCGAAGAAGCGGCCGGTGGCGCGGTCGCGCACCAGCGCGTCGTCGTCCCAGCTGTCCCACAGGCCCTGCACCACGTCGATGTGCTCGGCGGCGATCTCGTAGCGCGCCGCGTGGTCGGGATGCTCGCGTCCGTAGTTGCGCGCGGTGCCCTCGAGCGAGGACGTCACCACGTTCCAGCCCGCGCGGCCGCGGCTGATGAGATCGAGCGAGGCGAACTGGCGCGCCACGTTGAACGGCTCGGCGTAGGGCGACGACACCGTGCCGACCAGCCCGATCTTGGTGGTCAGCGCGGCGAGCGCGGACAGCAGGGATATCGGCTCGAAGCGGTTCAGGAAATGCGGCGCCGACTTCTCGGTGATGAACAGGCCGTCGGCGATGAACGCGAACGCGATGCCGGCCGCCTCGGCCGCGCGCGTGCGCTCGGCATAGAACTCGAAATTGACGCTCGCGTCGGGCGGCACGCTGGGGTGCTTCCAGGCGTTCATGTTCGCACCCGGCCCCTGGATCAGCACGCCGAGATGGATCCGTTTCTTTTGCATGACGAAGCTTCCTCGCAACATGGGAAAGATCCGCGCATGGCGGCCGACCGTGGGCCGGCGCGGCGCGGGAGAAGGTTCCGGCAGGCGGCCGTCTGGCGCCGCGCCCGGGCTGCCGGCCTGGCTGCGCGGGCCTGCGTGCGAAGGCCCGCCGTAGCACGGCCAGGCGAGCGGCGCGCCGTGCTCATGCGCCGAGCGCGCTCGCGGCGGCCGGCGCGCCGTTCTGCCACAACAGCGGCGTGACCGATTCGGCGGCCGTCACCGCCTCGACGCGCCCGATCACGAGATCGTGGCTGCCGTAGCCGTACATCGCGTCGACCCGGCACAGCAGCGTGGCCTGCGCGCCGCCCAGCACCGGCAGCCCGCGCGCCTCGCGCCAGGCGCCGAACGCGAAGCGCGCCGCGTGCTCGAGCTTGCCGCTGAACGGCGCGATCAGGTCGGCCTGGCGCGCCTGCAGCAGATTGACCGAGAAGCGCCGCGTGCGCGCGAGCGGCAGGTAGACGCTCGCGTTGCGATTGATGCAGACCACGATCGCGGGCGGCTCGGTGCAGAGCGTGCTGAGCGCGGTGGCCGCCATGCCGTAGCGCGCGCCGTGCTCGCGTGTCGCCACGATCGACACGGCGGCAGTGAGCCGGCGCATCGCGTGCCGGAACTGGCGCGCGAGTTCGGCGCCGCCGCGCCCGTCATGCGCCTCCGGCGCGGCGGCGGACGGTGCGCCCGGCGCGGCGGGCCGCGCCTGCCCCGGCGCCGGCGCGGCCGCCTCGAGTCCGGCGCCCGGCGCGCCGTCGATTGTTGCGTTGCTCCATGGGCTGGCCATCACGTCTCCTCGTCATGTCGGTTGGTTGGAAGCGGCGGCGCGCCGCTCAGCTCTTGAGCACCGAGTACATCAGCGTGCCGGAGAACATCAGCAGCAGCAGCGCGGCGCCGCGCAGCAGCGTCGAGGTGCGCTCGGCCCAGGCGCGCCGCGACGTGATCAGCCCGCCGAGGCACGACCAGCCGACGCCGATCGGCGCGAGCACGATCAGGAACAGCGTGAACGCGCTCAGGTACACGGGGATCGAGCGGAACGCCTCGACCGGGAACAGGGTGCTCGCGAACAGCAGCGCCTTCGGATTCATCAGCGTGGCGACGAACTGGTCGCGAAAGCCGATCGGCCTCACGTCGGCCTGCTCCGCCAGCACGCGGCTGTGGGTCCACATCTTCAGCGCGAGGTAGAAGATGTAGGCCGAGCTGGCGAGCTTGACGATGTCGTAGAGCCAC
Organism: Burkholderia glumae LMG 2196 = ATCC 33617; assembly: GCF_000960995.1. Classification (NCBI taxonomy): domain Bacteria; kingdom Pseudomonadati; phylum Pseudomonadota; class Betaproteobacteria; order Burkholderiales; family Burkholderiaceae; genus Burkholderia; species Burkholderia glumae. Next base: position 47,544 of record NZ_CP009434.1, read on the forward strand.
GGCCGCGGCGCCGCGAAGGTGCCGAGGAACAGCCCCCACACCGACACCGCCACCAGATAGCCGAGCGCCTCGGCGATCACGAGCGGCCAGGTGCCGCGCAGCCCGACCTTCAAGCCCGACGACAGCAGCAGCGTATTGGTCGGGCCGGGCACGACGAGCACCAGCGAGACGTACGTCAGCATCCTCAACAAAGCATCCTGGAGCGGCACGATGCCTCCTCGATCGAATCAGGATCGGCAAACGGGGTTGAAGGGGGAGCCGGCCGCGCCGCGTCAGTCGCGCGCCGGCGCGGAGTCGAAGTAGCGGTTGCCGCCGGGTTCGAGCCAATCGGCCCGCGGCGGCGTGAAGATGTCGAGATCGACGGCATCCTCGAGGCACAGCGCGTTGTGCGGCAGGTTCGCGGGCAGATGCAGGATCCCGCCCGGGCCGACCTCGGCCTCGTATTCGAGCCGCTCGCCGTAGCGAAACAGCAGGCGGCCCGACAGGATCATCGTGAACTGCTCGTTCGGATGCGAATGGGTGGCGACGAACGCCCCCTTCTTCATGAACAGTTTCGCCATCGTCAGCGCGTCGCCGTGTACCACCTGCCGCGTGATGCGAGGCGTCAGCACCTCGCGCGCGATAGCGTCCCACGTGCCGTGGCCGTGTTCGTTGAGCCCTGCCATCTCGTCTGCCTCCTGGTTCGGATCGATCGATTGCCCAATGCCGGCGCCGCGCCGCTCAGGCGGACAGCTCGCGCGCGGTTTCCTGGCGCCGCCCGGCCTGCTGCGCGTCGCGCGCGCGCGCGAGCCGGCTCGCTTCCTCGGTGATGATGTCTTCCTGGCCGGCCACCAGCTTGCGCTCCGCGAGCCGCCGGTACAGCTCGAACTCGTTGACGCCGAACTCGAGCGCGGCCTTCTGGATGTGCGGCACGTAGCCGGAAAAGAGCCCGTACAGGCCACTGGCGATGTTCGCGGCCGGAATGTGCGGCGTCTTCGGACTCAGAAACGCTTCGGACTCGCGCGCCAGCAGCGTCACGCGCTCGAAGCTGGTGTTGGTCGCGTGCCCCTCGCGCTCCATCGCGGCCACCAGGGTTTCCAGCTGCGTATTGCCGGCGCCGGCGCCGAAGCCCTTCACGCAGGCGTCGACGACGGTGGCGCCCTCCTCCAGCGCGACCAGGCTGTTGGCCACGGCGAGGCCGAGGTTGTTGTGCGCATGGAAGCCCACCGCCACCTCCAGCTCGCCCACCAGGCGCCGCACCTTCTCGCGCACCAGCGACGGCGTGGAATAGCCGGCGCTGTCCATCAGGATCACCGCCTGCGCGCCGTAGCCCTGCATCAGCCGCGCCTGGGCGAGCAGCACCTCGGCCGGCGCCATGTGCGACATCATCAGGACGCCGAACGCGGTGCGGCCGGCCTGGCGCGTCTGGTCGATAAAGCGCCGCGCGACGTTGGCCTCGGTGCAGTGGGTGGCCACGCGCACCACGTCCACGCCCGTCTCGATCGCCAGCTCGATGTCGGCCGACTTGCCGAGGCCCGGGATGAAATGCACGCCGAGCCGGCTGGTGGTGAGCGCCGCGCGCGCGGTGTCGAGCATGGCGCGGTCGTCGATCGGGGTCTGGCCGAGCAGGCACGACGAGCCCCCCAGGCCATTGCCGTGGCCCACTTCCACGATGTCGATGCCGGCCGCGTTGGCCGCGCGCGCATAGTCGGCGATCTGCGCGCTCGTCAGCTGGTGGCGGATCGCATGATTGCCGTCCCGCAGCGTCGCATCACTGATGAGGTTCATTGCGTCACTCCTGAGCGAAGGGTTGCATGCCGGTGCGTGGCCACCGCGAGCGCCGCGCAGTTGATGATGTCGAGGTTGCCCGCGTACTCGGGCAGGTAGTCGCCGCGCCCGCGCACGGTCAGGCTCACGGTGATGCGCCCCTGGCTCTCCAGCGGCTCCACCACCAGCTGGTAGCCGGGCACGTACTCGCGCACCTGCTCGACCATCGCCTGGATGCGCGAGCGCACCCGGCCGAAGTCGCGGTAGCGCGCGTGCGCATACAGCGTGGTCTGCATCTGGATGCCGGGCTCGGCCGGATTGATGTTGAGGATCGCCTTGGCGCGCTTCGCGCCGCTGAACTTCGCCAGCGCGTACTCGGTGGTGGTCTGATACTCGTTGATGTTCTCGCGCGTGGCCATGCCGGCGCTGCGCGAGGCGATCGCCGAGACCACCTCCAGATAGTCGATCTCGTCGACGGCCTGGCGCAGCGCATAGGCGAGCGGCAGGCTGGCCTGGCCGCCGCAGGTGATCAGGTTCACGTTCTGCACCGCGTGCGTATCGGGCAGGTTGATGCAGGGCACGCAGAGCCGGCCGACCTTGGCCGGCGTCAGGTCGATCGCGAACTTGCCGGCCTCGGCGAAAAAGCGGTTGTGCTCGGTGTGCGCGGCCGCCGAGGTGGCGTCGAAGACGAGGTCGTAGGCACCGGCGTTGGCCCGGAGGAAGGCGAGCCCGTCGCTCGAGGTCTCCACCTGGCATTCGCGCGCGAGCCGCAGGCCGTCGCTGTCCGCGTTGCGTCCGACCACGCATGCGAGATCGAACTGCTCGCAGGCCTTCACCTTGAACATCAGGTCGATGCCGATGCTGCCCGAGCCGAGGATGGCGACGCGGGTGCGCGCGGTGCCGGCGGCGCGCGGCTGGCGCTCGGCACGGGTGGTTCGGTTCTTCATCTGCCGTTCTCCTCGATCGGTTGGCGGGCGGCCGCGCGGCCGCGATGCGCGGGCCGCTGCGCCGAGACCTGCGCCAGCGCGCGGCGCAGCTCGGCCAGCACGTGCGGCTCCTCGCTGTGCAGGAAGAAGTGGTTGCCGGCGAAGCGCACGTAACGGATCGGGCCGGTGGTCTCGGCGCGCCAGCCCGCCACGCCCTCGTCGCTGACGAGCCCGTCGTGCGTGCCGCGCAGCACCAGCAGCGGGCACCCGAGCGGCGCCGCCTCGGTATAGCGGTAGCGCGCCGAAATGGTCAGGTCCGCGCGCAGCCGTGGCATCCACAGCTCGCGCATCGACGGCTCGTTGATCAGCGCCTCGGGCGTGCCGTTGTAGTCGCGCACGGTGGCGAGGAACACCTCGTCGGGCAGCGTCTCGATGCCGGCGTCGCGCCAGCGGTGGCGCGGCGCGTTGCGCCCCGACGCGACGAACAGCGCCGGCTCGCCGTGGCCGCGCGCGCGCAGCAGGCGGGCCAGGTCGAAGGCGATCAGCGCGCCCATGCTGTGGCCGAAGAACACGAACGGCAGGTCGAGCCGATCGGGCACGCATTCGGCCAGCGCCTCGACAATCGGCGTCGCGCTCTCCAGCAGCGGCTCGCCGAGCCGGTATTCGCGCCCCGGCAGCTGCACGGCCACCAGCTCGACCCGGTCGGGCAGGCCGGCCCGCCAGGAGCGGAAGATCGAGGCCGTGGCACCGGCGTAATGGAAGCAGAACAGGCGCAGCCGCGCCGGCCGGCCGCTCGCCGCCGGATGCACGACCAGCCAGGGGGACTCGTCCAGCTGCGTGCTCATGCCCGCACCTCGTCGCTCGACGGCACCGCCACCGGCACCATGGTGAGCCAGTTCCACCGGTCGGCATGGGTGCCGTGGACGATGCCGAAGTAGCGGTCCTGAATCGCCTTGGTGACCGGCCCGCGCGCGCCGTTGCCCACCGGCATGCGGTCGATCGAGCGCACCGGGCAGATCTCCACGGCCGTGCCGGTGAAGAAGATCTCGTCGGCCAGGTACAGCATCTCGCGCGGCAGGCTGGCTTCGGTGACGGTATAGCCCAGGTCGCGCGCGATGCGCATCACGCACTGCCGCGTGATGCCGCTCAGGATGCTGCTGCCCACCGAGGGCGTGAAGATCTCGTTGCGATGCACGAGGAACACGTTCTCGCCGCTGCCCTCGCTGACGAAGCCGTGCGCGTCGAGCGCGATGCCCTCGCTCAGGCCGTTCTCGCGTGCCTCCATGGCGATCGCCTGGCCGTTGATGTACTGGCCGCCGATCTTGGCCAGCGTGCTGGCCGCGCCGGGGCCGTGGCGCCGCCAGCTGCTGACCTGCACGTCCACGCCGCCCGTCAGCGCGGCCTCGCCCAGGTAGGCGCCCCACCGGGTGGTGGCCAGCAGCGCCTCGGCGGGATGCGAGCGCGCATCAAGGCCGAGCGAATCGCCCGCGCCGCGGTAGACGAGCGGCCGGATATAGGCCGCGCGATGGCCGTTGGCGCGCAGCGTCTCGGCGCTCACCTCCATCCACTGCCCCACCGTGAGCGGCGACGGAATGCGCGCCACCTTGCAGCTGAACAGCAGCCGCTCGTAGTGCTCGCGGCCGCAGAGGATCGCCGCCTTGTCGCCGATCTCGTAGGCGCGGATACCCTCGAACACGCTGGTGCCGTAATGCAGCGCGTGGCTCATCACGTGGACCTGCGCGCGCTCCCACGGCAGCAGCTCGCCGTTCTTCCAGATGTATTTCGCGTTCATCGCCGCTGGTCTCCTCACATCACGCTGTATTCGTTGAAGGCATCCACCACGCTGCGCCCGGCCGCCACCGCCTCGCGCACCTTGCGTTCGAGCCGGTTCTTGGCGATCGCGCGCGTGATCACCTCGCGCTCCACCTCGCGCGGGATCACGCACACGCCGTCGTTGTCGCCGAACACGAGGTCGCCGGGGCGCACCCGCACCTCGCCGATGCGGATCGAGCAGCGGAAATCCACCACGTTGTGGCGCCCCTGCAGCCCGTAGGCATGGGTGCCGTGCGCGAACACCGGCAGAGCCAGCTCGGCGATCGCGTTGGCGTCGCGCACGTGGGCGTTGAGCACCACGCCGGCCGCGCCGATCTTCCTCACGCGGGCGGCCAGCAGGTCGCCCATGCGCGCGGCGCCCACCGGACCGCCGCTGGCGATGTACACCTCGCCCGGGCGCAGCGCCTCGATCGACTCGAACAGCAGGCCGAACGGCTTCGCGTCGTAGCGCCTGAGGCCGCCGTGCGGCACCGGCGGGTCGTCCTGCACCGGCATCGCGCGGCCGATCAGCACCATCTCGGCGTGCAGCGGCCGGATCGCGGGCGGCAGCATCGGCGTGGCGAAGCCGAGCTGCTCGAGCACGTCGCTGACGGGGCAGGTCGCCAGTTCCTCGCGCATCAGCGCGAACAGTTCCTCATCCGTATTCCATTGGGCCATCGTCTTGTCATCCAGTCAGGGAGAGTCCGGCTCGCCGAGCAGCGCGGCCAGCTCCCGGTTGATCTCGTCGAGCACCTCGGCCTCCTTCTCGTGAATGAAGAAGTGGCCGCCCTCGAAGCGGCGCAGCCGAAAGCCGCCGCGCGTATGGCGCGCCCAGCCCGCGGCCCCGGCATCGTCGACCATCGCGTCGGCGGTGCCCTGGAACACCACGATCGGGCAGTCGAGCGGCGGCTCGGCCTGGTAGCGGTAGGTCTCGAACACCTCGCCGTCGGCGCGGATCCTGGGCAGCAGCAGGTCGAGCAGCACCGGATCGTCGAGGATCGTGTCGGGCGTGCCCTCGCAGGCGCGCAATACCTCCACGAACTGCGCGTCGTCGAGCGCGTAGCGCATCACCGCGGGCCTCACGTCGGGGGCGTATTGCGCCGAGACGATCAGCGCGCGCGGCAGCGCCAGGCCGGCGCGGCGCAGCCGCCGCGCCACGTCGAACGCGATGCGCGCGCCGGTGCTGTGGCCGAACATCAGGTAGGGCCGGTCGAGCCAGGGCGCGAGCGCCTCGGCCACCGGCGAGCCGATCTCGTCCATGGCATGCAGCAGCGGCTCGTCCAGGCGGTTCTCGCGGCCCGGCAGCTGCACGGCGAGCAGCTCCACCGCGTCGGGCAGCGCCGCGGCCCAGGGCGCGAACATCGACGCGCCGCTGCCCGCGTAATGGAAGCAGACGAGCCGCACGCGCGCGTCCGACCTCGGACCGCCGGCGCCGAACAGCAGCCAGTCGGATGCGCGCGTCTGCAGGCCGGCGCCGGTCATCGCTCAGGCCGTCGCCGCGGCCTTGGCGGCCAGTGGCAGCGTGACGCGGTTGTGGCCGTAGCGATCCTCGCCGGACACCAGCACCGTCGAGTAGCGATCGAGCGGCAGCACCTCGCCGAAGTGATGGAACGATTCCTGGCCCGCGTACACCTTCACATGCGTGGGCACGTAGCGCGTGGCCCAGCCGAAGCGCACCGAATCCTTGGTCGTGTTCGGGTTGGAGCCGTGCATGCAGCGCGAGGTGAAGATGAAGAACTGGCCCGGCTTCACTTCCATGTGAACCGCGCGTTCCTCGTCGGGCTTCCACTTCGGATCGAGCTTGAGCTTCTCGTAGTCGTAGCCGTAGAAGCCGGACTTCTGGCCGTCGTCGAGCACGCGCTGGTTGAAGTTTTCCGGCTCGAACGGGATGTTGCGCTTCTCGTCGAAGTACCAGGTGCGATGGCTGCCGGGCATCAGCTTCAGGCAGCCGTTGGCCTTGGTCGCCTCGCTCATCGCGACCCAGGCCGTCAGCTCCCACGGGCGGCCTTCCTCGGCCGCGGTCGGTTCGAGCTTCTCGGTGCCCTCGAACTCGACGAAGCTCTCCGCCTGGTGCCAGTCGGTGCCTTCGTCGCCTGGGTACTTCGGGAACCACTCGGTACGCCAGCTCAGCACGTCCGGCCCGAGGATGCTGGAGATCCGGTCGACGATCGCCGGATGGCTGCTCATCCGGCTCAGGCTCACCATGTCGAGATGGCGGTCGTAGTTGAGCTTGCTGTTCGGGAACGGCGCGTGGGTGGTGTCGAGCAGATCCATGCGGATCTCCTCCCAGGCACGCGTCATCTCGTCCGGTTCGTACAGCGTGAACGGGCCGGCATAGCCGTTCTCGTAAAAGAACTTCTTCTCGTCCTCGGACAGGTGAAAACGCTTCTGCATCTCAGTTCTCCTAAGTTTGCATGGAAGACCATGCACGGGTGACGACGGGTACTGCATGGCGCCGCCGCTCGCGCGGCGCCGGATGCGGCCGATCCTCGGGATCGGCCGGGCAGCGGGCTCGCGCCCGCCGCCGGTCAGCTCGCCGCGTCGGCGGTGTTGCGACTCGCCTCGCGCAGTGCGTCGGTGGCCGCCGCCAGCTCGGCCACGCTCGAGCGCGTGCGGTCGAAGAACTGGCGCGGCGGCGGCGTGACGCCCACCTGCGCCTTCATCCGCTTCAGCACTTCGACGAGATTCAGCGAGTTGCCGCCGATATCCGGAAAGCGCGTGTCGGGCGTCACGTTCTTCACGCCGATCACGTCTTCCAGAACCTGTATCAAGATGGCTTCGGTTTTCATGAATTGACTTCCTCCTGGTGGCTTGTGTTGATGCGTTGCTGCAAAATCGACAGCAGCGCCTTGCGGTCCGTCTTCCCTGACGACAGCATCGGAAACTCGTCCAGCGCCGTCAGATAGCGCGGCACCATGTAGGCCGGTAGCTCGCCCGCGAGCCGCCGCCGGATCGCGGCGAGCCGCGGCTCGGTGTCGGCCGCGTGCGCCTGCTCGAACAGCACCGCGGCTGCGAGCACCGGCTCGCCGATGCGCGTGTCGAGCACCACGACCTCCGAGGCGTGAACCTGCGGCACGCTGTCGATCACGCGCCGCACCTCGTTCAGATGGATCCGGTAGCCGCCGAGCTTGACCTCGTTGTCGCGGCGGCCCATGTAGAACAGGCTGCCGTCGTCGAGCCAGCGGCACAGGTCGCCGGTGCGATAGAACGGCACGCCGCCCACCTGCGTGAGCCGCGCGGCCGTCTCCTCGGGCAGGTGCCAGTAGCCCTGCATCACCTGGGTGCCGCCCACCATCAGCTCGCCGGGCGTGTCGGGGGTGTCGATCGCACGGCCGTCGTCGCCCACCAGCAGCACCTTCACGTGCTCAAGCGGCACGCCGATCGGGTAGAGCGTGCGGCGCTCCGGCTCGATCTCGCGGATCACGTGCGCGGTGGCCGCGCAGGTCGCCTCGGTCGGCCCGTAGGCGTTGATCACCTGCACGCCGGGCGTCTTGCGCATCCAGCGCTGGACCGTCTTGATGTCGGGCACGTCGGTGCCGGTCAGGATCTGCTTCAGATGCGGCAGCGGCGCGCTGCCGAAGCGCTCGGCCTGCGCCAGCAGGCCCAGCATCATGCCCCACGCGGAAAAGTGCGTGACCTCGTGCGCGCAGAGCGCGTCGAGCATGATGTCGGGCACCACCACGTCGTCGTGGACGTACAGGTGCGCGCCCTGTGCGAGCGGAAACAGCATGTCCATCAGGAACACGTCGAAGTGCAGCGGCGAGAAGCTCGCGCAGCGCGACTGCGCCGTCACCTCGTAGACGCGGCGCGTGCCGTCGAAGAAGTCGATGATGGCGCGATGGGCGATCAGCACGCCCTTGGGCCGGCCGGTCGAGCCCGAGGTGTAGATGCAGTAGGCGGTGGCCGACGCATCCAGATCGGGCAGCGGCAGCGCGCGCACGCAGGCATCGCGCAGCGCCGAGTCGTCATCGTCGCGAAGCCGCTCGACGTCGCTCACGCGCAGCACCGGCGCCGCCTCGGGCAGCGCCTCGCGAACCCGTTCGGCTAGCTCGCCGTCGGCGATCACGAGCGCCGGCGCGATGTCGGCGAGGATGTAGCGCAGCCGCTCGGCCGGCATCTTCGGGTCGAGCGGCACGTGGATGCAGCCGGCCTTGAAGGTGCCGATCACGCATGCGAGCATCAGCGCCGAGCGGCTCGCCACCATCACCACGCGGTCGCCCGGCACGCAGCCATACGACTGCAGGCGCAGCGCGAAACGCGTGCTGAAGATGTCGAGGTCGGCATAGCTGAAATCGCCGCGTGAATCGGACAGCGCCGCGCGATACGGCGTGGCCTGCGCGTGTGTCTGGATGGCGTAAACGATGTGTCCGGACATCTCGGTGACCCTCCTGCAATGTGTCTCCAGGGGCACCTTCTGCAAGGCGGGCGGCATCGCGCACCGGTCCCGCGGGCACGTCGCGTCGTGCCTGCGGGCAGGCAAGCGCGATGCGCCCGGCCGGATCCGGCCCCTCGGTTCGGTCGGACGGCCCTTGGCGCGGCGCCGCATCGAATGCGGCGCGCCCGCGGGCGGCGTCCCTCTCTCTCGTGTTTGTTCTGCTCAATTCCTGAGAAGCACAGTAACGGCATCGCGAGGGGGAATGACTTAGATCGTTTCCGGCATGTCCAGGCCCGTTTCCATCATTCCTGGATATATCCGTCGCCAAGCAGCCCGAGCTGCCGCGCCTTGTTCGCGCTGACCTTGATGTGCTCGCTGTCGAGCTTGCGGTTGATCGCGGTGAACAGCTGGTAGACCGCGCGCTCGGTGACGCCCAGCTCCGCGGCGACGTGGCGGGCGCTGCCGCCGCGCGCCACCAGCCGCAGCGCGCGCAGCTCGCGCGCCTCCAGCGAGAGGGTGGCGGCCAACTCGCGACGGCGCCGCAACACCTGCCATTCGAGCAGTTCGTTGGCGAGGCCGCGCAGCGGCCGGCGGTGCGCCCACAGCGCTTCCTCACCGCCGGGCGGCTCGGCCGCCGTGCTCACGTGCAGCACCCCGACGGTGGCCACGTCCCGCCGGTGCGCGGGGTGGAACTGGTGGCTGCGCATGCCGTGCAGCGGGCCCTGCCGGTTCAGCCAGTGGCCGGGCGGCATCGCCAGCGACGAGCCGCGCAGCGGCCGCGTGTCGTCCTGCGCGTGCGCCACGGCGGGATCGTTCAGATACCAGTGACGATCCACGTACCGCTGCGCCCAGGCCGGATCGCCGCCGATCAGCAGCTGATGCGCGCTGACCTCGCCGCTGCGCTCGTCGTACATGAACCAGTGGTAGAAGCACTGCACGGCGCCGCAGGCGCCCGTGATGCGCCGCATCAGCGCGATCAGCTCGGCGTCGTTCTCGCATTCGGACGCGTAGGCCGGCAAGCGCTCCGGCGCGTGCGCGGCGGCCGGAGCCGCAACGCCGGAGCCCTCGGCCGGCTCGGCCGCGGCCAGCGCATCGAGCACCGCGCGGTATTCGTCGCCGAGCTGCGCCGCATAGGGGTCGTGCGCGACGAATGCGGCGAGCGCCGCGCGATCGCCCGCATCGATGCGCTGGATCGAGTGCGGCTCGCCGGGCGCGCGCCGGTGCCGCTCCAGCACGAAGCCGTGCCGCGGGCTGCCGCGCGCCACGAGCGCGATCTGCTTGCCGTCGGTCACGCCGTGGCGAACCTGCAGCAGGTCGTCGTAACCGAATTCGGGGATGGGACGGGAAGGGGAAACCGAGTGTCGAGCCATGTGCGCCGGACCACCTGTCGGATGAGTGGAGGCGATGGCGGTCCGCCCGGCCGCCGCGCTCGCCAATCGAACCGGCGCGACGACGGGAACGGATTGCGAACGGGACGTGAACGCAATGAACGACTGGGACGATCGACTGGATTGGCATGCCTCGCTCCGCGCCACGCGCACCGACGGCCATCGGTGGGATCGAACGCGCGGCGCGTGTGCCGCCGCGCGCGGGGGATCTCGAGCGACGAGGAGCCGGCCCGGGCCGGAGACGGCATGGCCGGGCGCGGCGCGCCGGCGAAGCGGGCACGCGCGGCCGGGGCGTGGAAGCCGGAGAGACGGACGGACGAACGTGCGCGGCCGGCAAGGGCGGCGGCACGTGACGACGCGGCCGCGCCGCGTCGATGGACGCGGCGCGGCCGCCGGATGTACGCGGAGCCGGGAGGCCCCGCACCGGGGTCGCGAACGCAGCGCGGCGGCGCAGCGTCGCGCGCAGCACGCAACGCTACGGCGGGCCTGGCCGCAGCGGACGGTGCCGGTTCGCTCGTGCGGCCCGAGGCCTCTGCCGGATTCGGGCCGGATTGCGGGGACGATGACGGCGGGTGCGTGACGGGCCGCACCCGCGCTTGCCCGCGCCGTGCGTCCGCCCGCCCCGCCATCCCTTTAGTTGAAGCTCAGACTTCGCACTCTCTCGTCGTCGAATGCCTGATGGCCGGGTCAGTCTGGCTTCCCGGCCTGGTGTGGTTGATCGTGTGCTGCGGGGATGCCGCGCATGCTCGCGCGCGGCATCGTCGCCGCCGCTCAGACATGCAGCGCGTGGCCGAGCGCGCGCAGCGCCGCTTCCTGCACCGCCTCGCCGAGCGTCGGATGGGCGTGGATGGTGCCGCCCACGTCCTCGAGCCGCGCGCCCATCTCGATCGATTGCGAGAACGCCGCCGCGAGTTCGGACACGCCGCGGCCCACCGCCTGCCAGCCGAGGATCAGATGATTGTCGCGACGCGCCACCACGCGCACGAAGCCGTCGGTGCCCTCGATCGTCATCGCGCGGCCGTTGGCCATCAGCGGAAAGCTGGCCACCAGCGCGTCGGCCGGCGCGGCCGCATCGTGCGGCGCGAGCCCCACCGACACCACCTCGGGATCGGTGAAGCAGATCGCCGGGATCGCCGCCGGCATGAAGCGCCGCCGCTTGCCCGAGACGATCTCGGCCACCATCTCGCCCTGTGCCATCGCGCGATGCGCGAGCATCGGCTCGCCCGCCAGATCGCCGATCGCCCAGACGTTGCGCATCGAGGTCCGGCACTGGTCGTCCACCTTCAGCGCGTGGCCGGCGCGATCGAGCTGCAGCGCCTCGAGCCCCCAGCCCTGGGTGCGCGGCCGGCGCCCCACCGCCACCAGCACGCGGTCGGCCGGCAGCGCCGTCTCGGCGCCGGCGGCATCCTGCACCCGCACCGCGTCGCCGGCCGGGTTCAGGCCCAGCACCTTGCGGCCGAGCTGCAGCGTGATGCCGAGCCGCGCGAGCGCGGCCGCCACCGGCTTGGTCAGCGCCGCGTCGTAGGCCGGCAGGATGCGCTCCTGGGCCTCGACCACGCTCACCTCGGCACCGAGCTTGCGGTAGGCGATCGCCAGCTCGAGCCCGATGTAGCCGGCGCCCACCACCACCAGCCGGCGCGGCAGCGTGGCGGGCGACAGCGCCTCGGTGGACGATTGCACGATGCCGCCGAACGGCATCGACGGCAGCGCGACGGGCTCGGAGCCGGCCGCGAGCAGCAGGTGCTCGCAGCGGATGCGCAGCGGGCGGGCGGCGTCGCGCACCACCTCCACGGTCTTGCCGTCGAGCACGCGCGCGTCGCCGCGCACCAGCTCGACGCCGTGGCGCGCGAGCAGCGCGGCCACGCCGCCCGTCAGCTTCGCGACGATGCCGTCCTTCCAGGCGACGGTGCGCGCGATGTCGATCTCGGGCGAGGCCACGCGGATGCCGAGCGGGGAAGCGCCGCTGTAGTGGCGCGCCTTGTCGAACTCGTCGGCCGCGTGGATCAGCGCCTTGGACGGGATGCAGCCGATGTTCAGGCAGGTGCCGCCCGGCTGCGCGCGCTCCACCACCACGGTGGGGACGCCCAGCTGGGCGGCGCGGATCGCGGCGACGTAGCCGCCCGGGCCGGCGCCGATGACGAGCAGCGTGGTTGTGATCGGTTCGTTCATCGGCTCAGTCCACGAAAAGCAGGGCCGGCTGCTCCAGCAGCGCGCGCACGGCCTGAATGAATTCGGCGGCATCCATGCCGTCCACCACGCGGTGATCGAACGACGAGGACAGGTTCATCAGCTTGCGCGCGACCACCAGCCCGTGGCGGATCATCGGCCGCTCGACGATGCGATTCACACCGACGATGCCCACCTCGGGGCGGTTGATCACCGGCGTGGAGACCACGCCGCCCAGCGCGCCCAGGCTCGACAGCGTGATGGTCGAGCCGCTCAGCTCGTCGCGCGCCGCGCGGCCGCCGCGCACCGCCTCGGCCAGCCGCGCGACCTCGGCCGCGAGCCCCCAGATGTCGCGCGCCTCCGCATGGCGCACCACCGGCACCATCAGCCCGGCCTTGCTCTGCGTGGCCACGCCCAGATGCACGGCGCCGTGGCGCGTGACCACGCCGGCCTCGTCGTCGTAGCGCGCGTTGATCTGCGGGAACTCGGCCAGGGCGATCACCATCGCGCGCGCGATGAACGGCAGCATCGTCAGCTTGCCGCGCTGCTCGCCGTGGCGGCGGTTCAGCTCGGCGCGCAGCGTGTCGAGCTCGGTCACGTCGATCTCCTCGACGTAGCTGAAGTGCGGGATGCGCCGCTTCGCCTCCTGCATCTTCTCGGCGATCCTGCGGCGCAGGCCGATCACCTGCACCGCCTCCTCGTCGTGGCGCTCGGCATAGCCGGCGCGCACGCCGCGGCCGACGGCCGCCGCGGCGCCACGGCCCTGCAGGTAGGCATCCAGATCCTCGTGCAGGATGCGCGCCGCCTCGCCCGTGCCGCGCACGTAGCGCAGCTCGATGCCGAGATCCCAGGCGCGCTTGCGCACCGCCGGCGAGGCGAGCGGCCGCTCGCCGGGCTCGCGCGCGACGGGCGGCGCGGCCGTGGCCGCGTGCTCGCCGCCCCTGGCCATCGGCATCGGCGCGGCCGGCGCCGGCGCGCACGCGGCGGCATGCGCGGGTTCACGCGCGGCTTCACGAGCAGGCTCGCGCTTCGGCTCGTGCGCCGGTTCGCGCACCGCTGCGCTCGCCGCCGGCGCGGCCGGCACCGCCTCGTTCGCGGCCCCCGCCGGCTCGCCGCGATGGTTGCCGCTGCCGTCCACCTCGATGCGGATCAGTTCCGCGCCCACCGCCATCATGTCGCCGGCGGCGCCGCCGAGCGCGGCGACCACCCCGGCCACCGGCGACGGGATCTCCACCGACGCCTTGTCGGTCATCACGTCGGCGAGCGCCTGGTCCTCCACGACGCGGTCGCCCACCTTCACGTGCCACAGCCCCAGCTCGACTTCCGCGATGCCTTCGCCGATGTCCGGCATCTTGATCACATGGATACCCATCTCAGCTCTCCATCACGCGTCGCATCGCCTCGCCCACGCGGCTCGGCCCCGGAAAGTACGCCCACTCCTGCGCATGCGGATAAGGCGTGTCCCAGCCGGTGACGCGCTCCACCGGCGCCTCGAGCCAGTGGAAGCAGTGCTCCTGGACGAGCGCGATCAACTCGGCGCCGAACCCGCAGGTGCGAGTGGCCTCGTGCACCACCACGCAGCGCCCGGTCTTGCGCACCGACTCGACGATCGCGTCGAGATCGAGCGGCCAGAGGCTGCGCAGATCGATCACCTCGGCGTCGATGCCGGTTTCCTGCGCGGCCGCGAGCGAGACGTGCACGGTGGTGCCGTAGGTCAGCACCGTCAGCGCCTCGCCGGGCCGCACCACGGCGGCGGTTTCGAGCGGCACGGTGTAGTAGCCCTCCGGCACGAGACTCGCCGGATGCTGGTTCCACGGCGTGACGGGGCGCTCGTGGTGGCCGTCGAACGGGCCGTTGTAGAGACGCTTCGGTTCGAGGAAGATCACCGGATCGTCGTTCTCGATCGCCGCGATCAAGAGGCCCTTGGCGTCGTAAGGGTTCGACGGCATCACCGTGCGCAGCCCGCAGACCTGCGTAAACATGGCCTCGGGGCTCTGGCTGTGCGTCTGGCCGCCGTAGATGCCGCCGCCGCACGGCATGCGGATGGTGAGCGGCGCGGTGAACTCGGCCGCCGAGCGGTAGCGCAGGCGCGCGGCCTCGGAGACGATCTGGTCGGAGGCCGGATAGAAGTAGTCGGCGAACTGGATCTCGCAGACGGGCCGCAGCCCGTAGGCGCCCATCCCCACCGCCACGCCGACGATGCCGCCCTCGGAGATCGGCGTGTCGAACACGCGCGAGTTGCCGAACTTCGCCTGCAGGCCCTCGGTGCAGCGGAACACGCCGCCGAAATAGCCGACGTCCTGGCCGAACACCACCACGTCGCTGCTGCGCTCGAGCATCACGTCCATCGCGGAGCGCAATGCCTGGATCATGGTCATGGTCGTGGCCGACTGACCCTTCGGTTGTGTTGTGGTCATCGGTCAGACTCCGAGTTGCTGGCGCTGGCGCCGCAGGTGTTCCGGCATGTCCTTGTAGACATCCTCGAAGAAGCTGGCCACGTCGGCGACGCGGTCGTCGCCGAGCGTGCCGAAGCGCTCCGCCTCCTTCTGCGCGGCGATCACCTCGGCCTCCAGCGCGCCCTTCAGGTCGGCGTGCTCCTGCTCGGACCAGATGCCCTCGCCGATCAGGTGGCGCTTGAAGCGTTCGATCGGATCGCCGAGCGGGAAATGGGTCCAGTCGTCGCCGGGGCGGTACTTCGACGGATCGTCCGAGGTCGAGTGCGGGCCGGCGCGATAGGTGACCCATTCGATCAGCGTCGGGCCGAGGTTGCGGCGCGCGCGTTCGGCGGCCCAGCGCGAGGCCGCGTAGACCGCCAGGAAGTCGTTGCCGTCCACCCGCAGCGAGGCGATCCCGCAGCCCACGCCGCGCCCGGCGAAGGTCGCGCCCTCGCCGCCCGCGATCGCCTGGAACGTGGAGATCGCCCACTGGTTGTTGACCACGTTGAGGATCACCGGCGCGCGGTAGACGTGGGCGAAGGTCAGCGCGGTGTGGAAGTCGGCCTCGGCGGTGGCGCCGTCGCCGATCCAGGCCGACGCGATGCGCGTGTCGCCCTTGATCGCCGAGGCCATCGCCCAGCCCACCGCCTGGATGAACTGGGTGGCGAGGTTGCCCGAGATCGTGAAGAAGCCGGCCGCGCGGTTCGAGTACATCACGGGCAGCTGGCGGCCCTTGAGCGGATCGCGGTCGTTCGACATCAGTTGGCACATCAGATCGACGAGCGGCACCTCGCGCGTGATCAGGATGCTTTGCTGGCGGTAGCTCGGAAAGCACATGTCGCCGTTGTCGAGCGCGAAGCTATGGGCGGTGCCGATCGCCTCCTCGCCGAGGCTTTGCATGTAGAACGAGATCTTGCGCTGGCGCTGCGCGATCAGCATTCGCGAATCGAACACGCGCGTCTTGAGCATCGCGTGCATGCCGGCGCGCAGCCGCTCGCGGCCGAGTTCGGGAGCCCAGGGGCCGACCGCGCGTCCATCGTCGTCGAGCACCCGCACCAGGCCGTAGGCCAGGTCGCTGGTATCCACCGGCGTGACGTCGATCGGCGGCCTGCGCACCTGGCCGGCCGGAGAAAGTTGCAGATAGGAAAAGTCGGTTTTGCAGCCCGGCCGCCCGGTCGGCTCCGGCACATGCAATTTCAATGGCCCGTATTGGCTCATTTAATCATCTCCACGTTTGATTTTGTCGCCCGCTTCGGCGGTGATCGTAACAATTCGCCGCACCGAGTGATAGAGCCTTTCGTCCCGGAGTCGCACCGATTTTCAAAATGCTTTTGCGATGTTATTGAAAACCCAAATAACGCGAAAAACTGGTATTTCCGATCACCGCCGGCGCGCGAAAAAGCGAGGCCCGGCGGGGCCGGAGCGCGCATCGGCCGGATTTTCGGCCCGTGCGCGCGGCGCGCCGCTTTCATTTTCCACGCAATCCTGCGGGCTTGCGCATTACGCGCGGGGCGCGCATGGCTTTTGAATTTCGCGGTGATATGGCGCGCCGCGCGCGGCTTTTACCGGGCCTTGCCGGAAATCCATGGCGCGCCGCGGTGAAAGATTGCGCGAGGCGCGAGGCGCGCGGCCGGGGGCGGGGGCGGCGTGGCAAAAAATACGGGACCGTTCGAAAGAAACTGGCGGAACGCCGACGAAGCCGGCGCGTGGGACCGGCCACTGTGATGGGAACGGTTCCCGGCTCCAGGCGTGGGGCGTCCCGGGACGGCAGGCTCGCGAACGGATTCGAGCCAGGCGGCCCGCTCAAGAAGGCGGTTCGATCCGCCTGACGACGCGCCAACAGACAAGCGAGCAAGCGCGCTTCAAGAATGCTTCGTGAATGTCGGCACGTCGCGCGACGCGAGTGCGTAGACGGGCGTGGCGAGCGCTGGCTGCTGTGGCGGGGGGTCGACGAACACCGTGCCGAACTGGATATCCTGCTCGAGAAGCCGCGCGACAAGACCGCAGCGAAGCGCTTTTTCCAGCGTGTGCTCAAAACCCAGCTTCCCGTCAAAGTCGACGAGGTAGCGATTCGAGGCAGGCCGAACCTTCGAATCAGGCACCTAGCGGAACACCAGGTAGACGATCAACCACCCGCAACGCTTGAGCAGGCGTTGCCGGCCCTCGTCCAACCCGGCCTGCTTGCCGAGCGCCGGGGTTTGCAGGAACGCGATGACGTTCAGTTGCCGTTCGCCCGAGCCGACGACTTGAGGCGCAATGGCAGCCTACCGGCTAGTGTCGTCAAAGCCGATGCTTGCGGCGGCATCGATCTCGATGCGGTGACGTCCGCCATGCGCTTCGTCGAACGCGTAATTTCCGATCCTGCTTTCCGCCGGCGATGGCACGCACTCCACCGTCAACACGGTGCGGTTTTCGTGGTGCATCCGTTTCGCGAAATCGAAGATCGGCAACGTTTTTTCCGCCGATTTTCAAGCCGATGTCGTACAACCTACGTGCCTTTGAAATACCTCAAAATCCTGCCACCTCATTTATGAAGAACAGGAGTGGAGATCGGGTTCGATTATTTCAAAGCTCATCCCACGACAATACGTCGGGTCGCTTCTTTGTGGAAAAGAACTGCTTTGCTGCTTCGATTGCTTCATCCTTGCCAACAACGCAGCTCTTTGCCAGCTTGACTTCGCCGCCGAGCTTGTTTTCATAGAATGTCTCGACTGCGTCTTCCTGGGATTTTCCTCGTGAGACAAAATTTTCGCCCGCATCCATGTAATACACGACGGCAATCTCGTTTTTCAAAAAAATATTAAGCTGAGGAAAACCATCTTCCTCGAACGTCAGCGTGAAGTTGTTGGCATTGAATGCTGGCCTTCTATCGAGGAACTCGATCAGCTCATCAAGATTTGCGACGTCATTTTCGCCATCGAAATCGTCTGCGTACATCTCAACATTCTCCTTTGACAGGGGACTTCGGAGACTTGCTGTTCCCCGTAAATGTTCTCGTTTCGCCCGTCGCGCCCCGCTTGACCGGGATCGCGCCCTCGGGCGGAACGACGGTAAGTTTGGAATTTTCAGGCAAAAGCGTTTCGGTCATATTAACGCAGAATCCGCAAGTGCCCTCAGGGTTGTTGTGGAAAACCAGTCCGTCTGAAATTCCGTTATCCCTCATGAACAGCGCGGACTGGCCCTCCACGTGCCCGGCATTGGCATAATTTGGATAAGGGGTCGGCCCTCCGGAAGAGAATGTCCTCGATTCGAGCCCGCCCGCGCCGTTCACGTAGTAGAAGGTCCCAACAGTCTGTCCATTGTAGGCCGGAAGTTGAGGCGCAGAAATTTGATAGGAACCGAGCGTATAGCTGCCGGCCAGCCCCCACCAGTCGGTCCATGCGATCGAGTTGGGTGCATATTGGTAAAGATTCAGCCCCCCCATCAACCCGATTGGATCCTGATTGATAAACCGGCCGACGTCCGGATCGTAGAAACGAAACGTGTTGTAGTGCAGCTCGGTACTGTCGTCGGCATATTGTCCGGCGTAGCGGAGCGGCTGATCGATCCGGGCGGGGGCATGCTGGTTCGGCGCCACCTTGCCCCAGGCTGAGTATTGGCCGGCCCAAACAATGTCGCCAGCCTCGTTCGTCGCTTCTTGCGGTGCGCCCGACACATCGGTATGAAAGTGATAGATCCGCGTCGCCTGTCTGGCCTGCTCGATGGCAGCGGCGGCCATGGCCTCGGCCAGCACGGCATCCACGCGCGCCGCGGGCGTATAGGGCGCGTCCGGGCTGTACACGTAGCTGCTCACGCCCGTGTCGCGCACCTCCTGCGCGAGCCGCAGCCCCTCCCACACGAACCGCTTCGTTTCCTCGCGCAGCGCTACGCCGCGCGCGTCGCGCACAATATCCGTCTTGGCGATGCGCCGCCCCAGCGGATCGTAGGCGAAACGCGTCTCCACCACGCCGCGCGCGTCCTGCGTGCGCACCGCCACGAGCCGATCCTGCCCGTCGTAAGTGAACTGCTGGCGCTGGTTCGCGCCGCGCAGCTTGGTCGCGAGATTGCCGAACGGGTCGTATTCGAAGCGCAGGTTCTGCCACATGCGCAGCCGGTTGCCCTCGACATAACCGCGGCTGCGGCGCTGCGCATCGTCGAGCAGGTTGCCGGCGGCATCCCAGGCGAACGATTCGAGCTGCCGGTCGGCGGTATTGACGCGCTGCGTCAGATAGCCGGCCGGATCGTAGCTGAACTGCGTGCTGCCGCGCAGGCTATCGTGGCTCTCGGCCAGTTCGCCGGCGGCGTCGTAGCCGTAGTTGCGCCACACCTGGCCCTGCCCGCGCGCAAGCGCGTCGGGCTGGAAGCCGGCCGATTGCCAGATCTTGCGGCCCAGCAGGTCGTAGGCGGTACGCTCGGTCAGGCGGCCCTGAGTGCGCGTCAGCTCGCGATGCAGGTCGTCGCGCTCGAAATCGCTGACCACCTGGTCGCCGCAGCGGATCTGATGCACGTGCCCCGAGCCGTAGCGCAGCATCTGCAGCGTCTGCTCGTGCGGCAGGGCGAGCTTCATCACGTTGTCGAGCGCGTCGAGCGTGTATCGGACGCTGCCGTTCGCGCCGTGTTCGGCACTCAGCCGCCCGGCCTTGTCGTATTCGAAGGTCAGCGTGTCGGGCGCGATGCCGAGCGCCAGCCCGGCCGCGGTCGGCACGCATGCGACTTCGAGCAGGCGGCCGCCGGTGTCGCGCGTGTAGCGCGTCACCTCGGTGGGCGTGTGCTGCGCGCACAGATTGCCCATGCGGTCGCGCTCGAAGCGGATGGTGCGAACCGGACGATCGTTCGCCGTGGCGTCGTCGGCCGCGCCGACGATGTCGAGCGCCGCCAGATCGCCGGCCTCGCCGTATTCGAAGCGGCGCCGCACGCCGTCGGGCCGGGTTTCGCTGGTGAGCCGCCCGCCCGCGCTGTAGGTGAACGCGTAACGCGCGTGCCCCTGTTGCAGCTCGCGCAGCCGCCCCTCGGCGTCGTAGCGGTAGCAGGTGCGCCGTCCGGCCGGATCGACCGCCTCCACGATCTGCCCACGCGCGTTGCGCAGCGCAATCTGCGTCCGGCCGCCCAGCCCGACGTGCCGGATCATCAGCCCGGCGGCGTCGTATTCGTAGCTTTCTGTACTGCCGTCGGGATAGGTGACGCGCCGCGCCTCGCCGGTCGGGCGCAGGTCGAACGTCACGCGGTGGCCGAGCGCGTTCTCGCGCGCGAGCGGCAGACCGAATGCGTCGTAAAAATTGCGTGTGGTCTTGCCCGAGCAATCGGTATAGGCCACCAGCTCGCCGAGCCGGTTCCACTCGAACGTCTTGCGCCCGCCCAGCGCATCGACGTGCGCGATCGGCAGCGCGCTGAGCGCCTTCGGGTATTCGTAGCGGTTTTCCCGGTCGAGCGGATCGCGGGTGGCGAGCAGCCGGCCTTGCCGGTCGTATTCGGCGTGCCAGGCGCTGCCGTCGGGCGCGATGATCTCGACGGGCCGCCTGCTGTTGCCGTCGTAGCGCGTTTTCGTGGTGCGGCCGAGTGGATCGGTTTCGGCGACGATGCGGCCGGCATCGTCGTACTCGAACGTCACGGTCCGTTCGCCGGGCAGCGTCAGCATCACGGGCATGCCGGCGTCGTTGTACTTGAGCCCGTAGCGCCGGCCGTCGAAATCGAGGTACTCGACGATCTGGAATTGCGCGTCGTAGCGCCATTGCGCGTGGCGGCCGTCGGCGTGACGCACGTGGGTGCGGCGTCCTTCAATGTCGTACTCGAAGGCCCAGGCCTCGCCCTCGCTGGTGTGGGTGGCAACCACCCGCGGCGCGCCGCCGACGGCTTGCCACGTATAGCCCGACGTGAAGCCGAGCGCGTTCGAATGGCTCGTCATGCGCCCGTCGGCATAGGTGAAGCGGCGCACCAGCGCGCCGTTCGCATCGGTCACGGACGCCATCTGGCCGTGCTCGTCATAGCCGTAAGCCACCACGAGGCGGCGCTGATCCCCGCTGACGAGCGACACCCCGGCGAGCCGCCCGTGTTCCGGCTCGTAATCGAGCACGGCCAGCAAGCCGCCGCAGGTCTGGATTTCGCGCACGCGGCCGCGGCTGTCGCGCTCGAACTGGCACCACTGGCCGGCCTGATCCTCGATGCGGCGCACCCAGCCGATGCGGCCCGAGCCCGGCTCGTAGTGGCCGAAGTCGTAATAGGTTTCGCCGAGGTCGTGCAGGATGTAGCGGCCATCCGGGGTGCAGGTCAGATAGCGCTGGTCGGCCTCGCTGAACGCGGCATGGCCCGGCTGGAGCATCGGGAAGCCGCTCTCGCGCCCCTGCGCGTCGGTGTACCAGAGCCGCCCGTCGCGCGCGTGCAGCCGCAGTTCCCACGGCAGCACCCAGCCGCGCCCGAGCGTGCCGACGTAGTCGAGGTCGCTCGAATAGAAGCGCCGGATCGCCACCGGCATCGGGCTGGGCACCACGTAATCGGTTTCCGATTCCGCCAGCAGGATCTTGCGCCCGGTGGTGACGTCCACCGGGTTGCCGAACATCCCGCCGATCGCGCTGTTGATGGCCGGGCCGACCACGTAGCGGCTCGCCGCCTCGCCGAGCACGTAGCCGCCGATGAACTTCGCCGCGCACGGCATCACCGCGCGCGACAGCCCGCCCGCTTCCTTGAGCAGGCCGCCGAGCCCGCCCACCAGCCCGGCCAGCGCGAACGCCCAGTCGGTGGCGGTGCGCAGCCACGGCGGCACTTCGTCGTCGATCGGCAGGCAGGTCTGGGTGCCGCCGTGGAAATAGGTGTCGTGCGAGCCGTCGGAGATGGTCGCGCCGCAGGTGATCTTGTCGTCCTTGCGGGCGGCCGGCTTGCCGTTGATGAAGATGTTGGTGGACCCCTGCGCGACGAGCGGCGTCGGGTTGTGCTTGCTGCACGTCACGCTGCTGAGCATGGCGTAGGCGGTCGGCTTGCCGTTCACATAGACGTTCGGCGAGCCGAGCGTGATCGCGCCGGATTGCGAACTGAACATCTTCCCGATCGATTCTCCTAACGACAACAGCACCTGCGCGCCGATGCCGGCGGCCATGCCGGCCAGCAGCGCCACGCCGAAGCCGCAGGTGAAGGTGGCGAACGCCACCGCGGCGATCAGGGCAATGCCGAGCACGGCGCCCACCAGAAAGCCGGTCAGCGCGCTGGTGTGTTCGATCGGGTCGGTGACGCGGGCCGCTTCGTACACGATACGTCTCCTTTGCGCGGGTCAGGCGCGGGCCGGCGCCGAGCCCGGCGCATCCGGCCGATAGCCGTCGAGCCAGTCGCGCCAGAGCGCGTCGTAGGTGGCGCCGAAGCTCTTCGCGCTCGACGCCGTGAAGATCAGTACGCGCCCCGGCGCGACGACGAACGCCGCCTGCCGCTGGAACACGGTCCGCGCGCCGTTGCGATAGGCGGTGTCGAGCCGTTCGCCGGCGATGCCGCCGTCTTCCACGCCGAGCCGCTCGGCCGCGCGCGCGATCAGGCGATAGCCCTGCAGCCGCGATTTGAGCAACGCGTTCTGGCGATCGACGTAGGCGTCGAGCGCTTCGCCGTCCTTCAGCCAGTCGCGCGCGACGCTGAGGTTCGGCTGCGCGGCCAGGTCGGCCGGCACGAAGAGATTGGTGGTCCGATCCTCGAAACCGGCCGGCAGCGCGATGCTGCCTTCGTGGATGCGGATACGGTTGTCGGAATCCGTCATGCAAACTGCCCGTGTCAGAAGAAATCGAATGAAGCGAAGGCCCGCGCGTCACTCAGTGCGTCGCGGCGGCGCTCCGGCGCAGGCGCAGGCTGCCCAGCAGCAAGGCCGCCAGCGCCAGCAGCCACACGTAAAAACCGATCCCGAGGCCGGCGATCGGCGTCGCACTGGCCTCGCTGAAATACCAGTGCTTCGTGAAGAACGAGCACAGCGCGCACGCCAGCGCGGCGCCGCCGAACGCCGCGGCCCGGCCGTCGCGGCGCCGCGCGAGCTGCACGGCCGCGAACAGGTAGAGCGGATTGGCCAGCCACGCCGGATTGAGCGTCAGCAGGCCCAACCAGCCCTGCCCGAGCAGCGCCAGGCCGCTCAGCGCCGGCTCCTTTTTGAAATACATCGCCGGCAGCAGCAGCGACAGCACATAGCCCGCCACGGACGCGCCGAGCACCGCGCGCCGCCCGACGGCCGGCAGCATCTCGATCGGATCGGCCATCAGTCGGCCTGGCCGGCCGGCGTCACGACCTTCTCGCCGCGCGCACGCATGGCCGCGCGCTGGGCTTGGGGATCGAGCGGCGGCCACGGCGCGCCGGCCGCGACGATCTTGCGGCGGATCTGCTCGATACGCGCGGCGGCCGGCGAATCGGGCGCGGCGTGATTTTTCAGTTCGTTCTGCAGCACCCAGCCGTAGGACACGCCCAGTTCGCTCGCCACCTTCGGATCGGCGCCGTGCGCGAGCAGGTAGTCGACGGTGTCCCATTGCTGGGTCATCGTCGCCTGGAACAGCGCCGTCTTGCCGAGCGAATCGCGCGCGTTGACATTGGCCTTGTGCTCGATCAGCAGCTTCAACTGCGGCAGCAGCCTGTTCTCGGCCACCTCGAACAGCATCGGCGTGTCGCCGTTGTAGAGCCAGTTCGGATCGAGGCCGCCGTTCAGCAGCACGCGCAGCAGGTTCGGCGTATCGGCGCGTAGCGAGAGCTCGGCGACCGAGCCGCCGTCCGGGCCGAGGCTGGCCTTCGGGTCGGCACCGTTCTTCAGCAGCACCGCGATGATCTGGTAGCGCGGGCTGGCCGCGTCGTTCTTGACCGGCACGATTTCCTGCACCGCATACGACAGCAGCGTGGTGTGCTTCGCGCCCGGCGTGTTCAGGTCCGTCTTCGGCGCGAGCTGCTGCACGCCGGCGAGGTTGCCGTCGTGAATGGCCTGGGCCAGCGTGAGCTGCTGCCCCGAGAAGAACGCTTCCGGTGCATAGCGTTTGAAGCCGGTCATGGTGATCCCTTGGGCTTGAGTGGGCCAGCCGAGCGGCAGCGCCGCGCCGATCAGCGTGGCGACGGTGCCGGCGGCAATTGCATTCCTGTATCGCATCAATTCGATGAATTCAGATGGGAGGCGAGATTCAGTTCGTCCCTGGAAACCTGCTCGCCCAGGCCGTTCGACACCTCGCCCATCAAATGGCGGCCGACGGTGGTCACGCTGGTGCCGTCGAGCGTCACCGGGGTGCCGGCCGCCTTGGGCATCAGCGCGGCCGTGCCGTCGCTGATCGGCCCGAGGCGGCCTTCCTGCATGCCCGTCAGGATATCGCCGTCGACGCGGTAGGCGATGATGTTGCTGGCCTGCGCGGTGCCGCCGTATTGCGCGACCGTGCCCGGATCGAGTCCCGCTGCGTTGAACGTGATGGCCGACGAGCCGCTGGCTTCCGAGGCGGCCGAGGCCAGCCCGCCGCCGAGCGAGTGCCCGGTGAGATCGACGCCCGACGCGGCGCCGGAGGTCTGGAGATCCTTGCCGATCGTGACGGCGTTGCGGTAATACGGCGAATCGTTGCCGAGGCCCTGCGCGAGGTTGTTGCTCATGTCCTCGCCGAACAATTGCTGCGTGCCCTTGAACGCGATGGTCGGCTTCATGGTGTCGCCGAACACGGCCGGATCGGGCACGTACATCTGCGCGCCGAAGTTGCTGCCGGGCTTATGCAGGTCGCTCGGCTTGAGTCCGTAGGCCTTCAGCGCCTCGGGATCGTTGCCGATCGCCTTCCAGCCGGTAGGCGGCGGATCGTTCGGGTGATAGACGTGATCGGCCAGCTTGGCGAGCTGCTGCGCCTTGAGCGACTGGGCCAGCTGCGAGGCCGCCGCGCGCGTGGCCGGGTCCGAGCTGGCGAGGCCCTGCGCGATCATGGCCTGCGCGGCGGCCCACTGCAGCGCCAGCGCCTGCTCGGGCGTCTGCACGCTGCCCTGGTTCAGGTGGATGACCGGGCCGTCGAGATAGATGCCGTTCGCGTTGATCAGGATCGTCGACGGGCCGTGGCTCAGCTTGATGCCGTCGGGCGTCATCGTCACGACGCTTTCGCCCACGCGGTGCTCGATGCCGTCGCTGGCCTGGTGGCTCTGCATGCCGGGGCCGGCCTTGCTGGCGATCGCCTTGGTATTGATGACGTTCGCCGAGGTGTCGCGGGTCAGCGCAATCGTCTCGGTCATGCCGCCTTCGAGGATCCGCTTGGATTCACTGCCCTTGAGCAGCGAGACGGTGCGCGAGCCGGCCTCGACGGTATGCGTCTCGGCGTCCTTGATGACCGTGTTCATGTCCTTCTGGGCGTGCAGGAATACTTCCTGGCTGCCGTTCACGTCGGAGAAGCGCAGTTCGTTCGAACCTTCGCCCTTGTGCGTCTGGCTCTTGATGCCCATCGTCTGGCCAGCCGCGCCGTGGTACGGGTTGCCCTGCTCGCCGTTGAACACGCGGCCGACGATCACCGGGTTGTCCGGGTCGCCCTGATTGAAGGCCACCAGCACTTCCTGGCCGATCCGCGGAATCGCGGCCGCCCCCCAGCCGGCGCCGGCCCACGGCTGCGACACCCGGATCCACATCGAATCGGAGCCATCGAGCTTGCCGCGCCGGTCCCACAGGAAATGCAGCTTCACGCAACTGCCGTTGGTATGGATCTGCTCGCCCTTCGGGCCGACCACGATGGCCGATTGCGTGCCCTGGATCAGCGGCTTGGGGGTGACGCGCCGCGCGCGGTAGGCAACCTTCCGCGGCAGCAGCACGAAGCTGTTGCGGTACGGCAGCTTGGCCGCGTGCGCGGTGTAGTCGTTGACCGCCTCGTGGCGCACCTGCAGGATCACGTAGGCCTGATTGTCGGCGGCCACCGGATGGCCCGTCACGCTGAGGCTGCCGGCGGTGGTCATGCGCCATGCGTAGCCCTGCCCCGTGTAGCGCTGCCCCTCCGCCTCCTCGGCCTCGATGGCCAGGCGCGCGTAGCGGTCTCCGTCGGCGGCGTGATCGTAGAGCGATTGATGTTCGAAGCGCTCGGTCGTGGCGAGCCGCGCGTATTTGAGCGTCGATTCGACTTCGACCATCATCAGCGGCGACGACGGCGTCTGATGGTTGAAGTCGCGATAGATGATCTTGCCGACGCCGAAATGGCCGCCCTGGTTGAGCTGGTCGATGCCATTGTGTTCGCTCGACGCGCTGTCGGCGTAGGGCACGCTGGCCAGCCCCTCGATCGGGCGGAACATGGCGTTGCTGTCGCCGATCACGAGGACGTGCTTGTCCTTCTCGTAGCGGTGCGTCCAGATCAGCCCTTCCTGCTCCATCAGCCGCGCGCAGAAGTTGTAATAGGACTCCTGGTACATCACCACGTATTCGAGCGGCTTTTGCTCGGACTGGATGTCGAACGCGAAATCGCTGAAGCCGTGATCGGCAAACACGGTCGACAGGATGTCCTGCGCCGTCTGCTCCTGAAAGATCCGGCAATCGGTCGAGCGCGTCAGGAACCAGAACCACGGCACCACCGACATGTGATACTGGGTCACTCTGCCCGGGTTGCCGACGCGGTCGAACGAGGCCACGAAGCCGTCGAAATACCGCGTCTCGTCGCCGCTCACGGCGGTGGCGGCGGCCAGCAGCGATTGCTTGGATTGCGGCTCGAACCTGAGCCGGACCTGCTGGCCGATCAGGTCGGCCGGCTTCAGATCGTTGCGGTGCGAGAGCAGATCGAGGTGCATCTCGGGCAAGCGGTTGACGTACTCGTCGACCACCGCCACGCTCACCAGCAGCACGTCCTCGCCGAGCAGGGTGTCGAGCCTGACGTAGCGGTTCATCTGCGTGAGCTTCGCGGTGCCGGCCACTGCCTGATTGATCGAATCGGCAATCGCGGCCGGCGGCCGCTGCAGCAGCGAGAAGCCTGTCTGCGCCAATTGCACCGCGCGCTGCACGGTATCGACGTGACCGGCAAGCGCGGCCACCGGGCCGGCCTGGCTAGCGATGTGGGGGGCAAGCGAACCCGCCAGCCCGCCGAGTCCCGCCGGTGCTCCCTGCGGGATCGCAAAGCTGGACAGGACGCCGCCTGACGACGCCGTACTCATGTCTTTCCTTCTTCTCAGGTTCCGCCCCGCAGGGCCTTCCGTCCGTGGCACCGCAACTTTAGGGGAAAAATGAAAAAAAAGTAAACTTTGAAATGGGGTTTCAATCAATTCGGCAATTTCGACTCGATGCCAATGGAAATTCGCATTGTCTCGGTACGATTTTCCGCAACGCAGCCGACGAAATCCCAATGAAATCAAAGAGATTGATTTCGAATCAGTCGATAATTTCCGCGGCCGTCGCGATATTGGCGGGTATGGTGGCGTGAGATGGGGCGATGAAATCAACAGCGCTTTACCGCGGCCACCAGATTATCTGGACGAGATATTCGTGAATCGGCATGGCGAGCGCCGGCTGCGGTGGCGGGGGTTGGAGGAACGCGGTGCCGCGCTCGCTATCCTGCTGCAGAAGCGGCGCGACAGGATCGCAGCGAAGCGCTTCTTCCAAGATGTGCTGCCCGCCTTTCCGGCACCGCGCAAGAGCGCCACCGGCCGGTTACGCAGCCACTGCGGCTGCCAAGGCTGGCACACTGGCGCTCGCCAACCTCAAGCCTGTATTCGTGACGGCCGCGGCCCGCGTGACGAGGCGCGTCGAGCGCCGCCTTCAGCCGCCCCGCGAACGCGAGCGATGCATGCAGGAGATGGGCGAGCCGAAGCGCGCCCCTCGGCGCGGCGTGCCTTGACCGAGTTCACCCGGAATCCGTCTGAAACAGGCAAGTGGCGCCCGTCACCGGAATCCGCCTCGCCGCACGGGCCTTCCCAAGGGTTCGCCGTGAGTGCGCGCGCCGCCGCTCGAGGCGGCACGTCGACAGCAAGTCGCGGCCCGGGGCGCGAACGGCGGCGGCAACACGGCGGCAAGCGCGGCTACGCGGCCTCGCGCTCGGTCCGCGCGGCGGGCGCCGCGTCCGGAAGCGCTTCGGTTTCCTTGAGAAATGCCTTCAGATAGCGCCCGCGAATATAGCGGCACTCGTCGCGCAGCATCCCGTACAGGATGAAGTCGGTGCCATCGCCGGCCGCGCCGCGCATCACCCCCTCGCGCACGAAGCCGAGATGCTCGTCGAGGCGCTGCGCGTCGAGGTTGTCCACGCGCACCAGCCCCGTCACGCGGCGGCAGCCGAGCATCGCGAACGGATAGAGGAACGCGGCGGCCACGAACGCCGCCGTGATCAGGTGGCGCGAGCCGTCGAGCGCGAAATGCATCAGCAGGTTCGGCCCGTTGTGCCCCTGGAACACCACGCCGGCCACCAGTTCGCCGTCCTTCGCGAGTCCGATCGCCTTGGCGTCGTCGTAGCGCTCCTCGCCGGTGCGCGCCGCGACGAAGCGCATGACGTCGTCGTGGCGGTCGAATACCAGATTGCGCATGGCGCCTCCGGGAATCAGGACGGCAGCGGAATACCGAACTGTTGCAGCGTCGGGTTCACGTTCGAGGCGAACTTCTTCTGGTCGTTGTGCTTCTTCACGGCCTCGACGATCGCGAACACGATGCCGGCCACGCCGACCACGGCCGCGCCCACCGCCATCACCGGCGCGGCCGCCGCGAGCGCGCCGCCGACCGCGCCGGCCACGCCCTCGGCCGCCGCCGCGCCGCCCTCGACGCCGGCCGCCGCGCCTTCGGCCGCCTCGGCACCCACCGCCGCGCCCTCGGCCGCGCCTTCCGCGCCGCCCGATGCCGCCGCCGCGCCGGCCGCCTCGGCCGCCGCGCTGTCGCCGCCCAGGCCCATGAAGCCGTCACCCTTGGCGAGGTCGCTCAGCGTATCGGTGACCGTCTTCGCGTCGCTGAGCCCGCGGTGCACGTCGTCGAGGGTCTGGCCGGCCGACTGGCCGCTGCCGCCCGCGGCCGTGGTGCCGCCCGTGCCGTCGGCGGCGCCGCTGCCGGCCGTGCCGACGCCGCCCGCCTGCTGGAATTCGCCCGACATCTGCTGCATCTCGGGCGGCACCGTCTGCTGCAGGTAGGCGGCCGTGTCCGGGTCGCTCGCGAGCTTCTGGATGTCCTGCTGGAGCGCGGCCACCGTCTTGTCGACGTTGCGCAGCTTGTCCGAGCCGCCGGCCTGCACGTCCACCAGGGTCTCCATCAGCTTCACCATCACCGCCGCCTTCTGCTGCGGCGTGTAGTTCTGCGGGTTCTGGATCACGTCGCCGTTGAGCTGGCTGATGTCGGTGTTGCCGGTGATGTTCTGCAGGCTGGCGTCCTGCAGGAACTGCTGCGAGCCGGCCTGGGTGGTCGGCGCGTCGTCGTGGAGGAAGTGGTCGAGGTTCTTGGTCGAGTAGACCTGGTCGCGCTTGCTGGTGGCCTTGTCGTCGCCGCTGCGATCCAGGTCGTCGAACCCGCCGTCGGAGCCGAACGCCTGCGCGGCCGCCTTCAGCGACGCGCTGAAGCCCGCGTCCTTCTGCAGATCCTCGATCTGCTTCTGGGTGGTCAGGCCGCCGCCGCTCTTGCCGCCGTGCGTGTAGTTGTGGCCGTTCTTGCCGTTCGACTTGTGGCCCTCGGACTCGCCCGCGATCGCGTTGTAGGCCTTGAGCAGCCCCGCCGAACGCTCGACGTTCACCGAATCGGCATCCGCGTCGGGATGCTTCTTCATGTAGTCCTTGATGTCCGAATCGGCCTGATCGAGATTGGTGCTGACCTGGCCCATGAACGCGTTCATCTTCTTCGTGTCGATGGTGCCGTCGGACTTCAGCGCGCCGGTGTTCTGCAGCGCCGTCTTCAGCGACGGGTTGTCGTTGACGAACTGCATCGCGGCGGCCTTCTGCGCGTCGCTGGGCGGCTGCCCGTCGGGACCGGCCTTGCCGCTCAGGATCTGCATCGCCGCGAGCGGACGCTCGAGCGAGGCGCCCTGGTCGGGCGGCGCGAGATCGGCCCACTTCGCGAGATCGGACTGGTCGTTGGCCTGGCTGTAGCTGTCGAGCGCCGCGTACTTGCCGTCGTCGGTCGCCGCGCCGCTCGCGGCCCCCGCGCCCGCGCCCGTCGCGCCCTCCTGCGGCAGCGTGGCGGCGGCGGTCTGCGGCATCGCCAGGCTGCTCGACGGCGTCGCGTCGCTGCTGCCCGAATTGCCGCCGGCCTCCTGTTGCTGCGCGGACGACATCAGGGCGCGCACCATCTGCTGCAGTTGCGAGTCGATCTGTTCGAGCTGCTGCATGCCGGCCTGCAGGCTGCTCGACGGATCTGCCACGCCCGTCATCGACGGGGCGGCGACGGGCGGAGAAAACGGGAGCGTTGAGAGCGAGGTCATGGGAACGGAAGAGAAGAATTCGAAAAAGGAAACCCGCAGCGGCGCCCGCCGCTGCGCGTGACAGCCGCTGCGAACGGCCCGCCGCCGCGGCGGCGGGCCGCCGGCGTCAGGCGACGTCGTCGTCCTGCGCCTTCGGCATCTGCGGGCCGCCCATGCCGAAGCCGCCCGTCGCGCCGAACGGGTTCATGGCCAGGCCCTGCATGCTCATCAGCATCTGCGGGTGGAAGCCCTCGAGCGCCGGCGACGCGGAGGCGGTGGCCGTCGAGGCCGGCATCTGCACTTCGCCCTGCGCGGCCTTGCTGAAGTTCGAGGTGGCCGACAGGCCGTCCGCGCCCGCCCTGTCGGCGGTCTCGATCGCCTTGTAGGCTTGCGGGCTGGCAAGCAGCGCCTTGGCGGCGTTCTGCACGTCCGGCGGGGTGCCGGCCGGCGGGTCCATCGCCAGCTGGTACATCGCGTTCGGGTCGACGCTCTTCGTGCCCTGCTGCTGGAAGTAGGCCGACAGCGCGCCGGCCGCCGACTGCATCGTCATCGGCGAGCCGTCCGACATGGCCGGTGCGGCCTGCGTGGACTGCGCGGACTGCGCGGACTGCAGATCGTCGAGCCCGCCCTGCGCGGCCCATTGCATGTCGCCGATGCCGGCCTTGCCATCGGTGGACGCCACGTCGTGCGTCTCGATCGCCTGGAACACGTCCGGGTTCTGCAGCATGAACGCCGCGGCCTTCGACACGTCCGGCGGCGTGCCGGCCGGCGGGTTCATCGCCAGTTGGTAGAGCTGGTTCGGCGTGATCGGATCGATGCCGTTCTGCTGCATGTATGCCGACAGCGCGCCCGCCGCCGACTGCGTGGTCATGCCCGAGGTATCGATCTGGCCGATGCCGCCCGCGCCGATCGCGCCGTTGCCGGCCACGCCCTCGCCGCTGCCGGCCGTGCTCGGCAGCCCCGCGCCGCCCGTCGGCGCGCCGGCGCCGCCGGCTTCGCCGCCCGCGTTCGGCAGTGCGTTCCGGGCCTGCTGCATCAGGCTCTGGATCTGCGACATGTACCCCTGCATCAACGCACCGAGCACCTGCTCCAACTGGCTCTGGACCTGCTGCAGCGACGACTCGATCTGCGATGCCATGCCCGACACGCCGCCAAGGCTGCCGAGCGACGGCTGGATCGGCTGGCTGACGCCAAGTCCGCTAGGGAGATTCATCTATGGCCTCCTATGATGTGTTCCGAGAAACGACGCCTTGTCCTACACGCCACACGCCGCCTGTCATAGGAGGCGCAATGCCGTCGCCAATACTAGACAACGGCCGCGCCTCGGCGCTTCGCCGATCCGAATCGCGTGCCGGAAATGCGAAGCGGGGGCCAACCGTGCGCCGCGCTCGCCGGCCACGCGCGGCGAGTCGTTGCGCCTCGCCGCGCAGCGCTTCGTATCGCCGCGCGCCGGCGCCATCGGGTTGCGCTCTGATAGCGGCTTACCGACTCTGCGTCTCGCGGCCATGCACGTGTTTCCGTTCGCCGACCGGCTTGCCTGCCGGCGCAAAGCCCCTCGCGCGCGCGCGCCCGAAGGCGTCACGACCACGCCACCCGGTGCCGCGCCCTCGGCCGGCGCGTCCTGCGGCACGCGTGCGCGCATGGCGCTCGGCGCCTGCGCATTGGCGCTGCTGGCCGGCTGCGCCACGGCGCCGCCCGGCCCGCCCGACGCGGCCGTGCCCGACGCGCTGCGCGGCGCGACGCCCGAGCAGTGGCAGGAAACGCTGCACGCCGGCGGCGACGAGGTCTACCGGTGCCGCAAGGTGGCGGCGCTCGACACCGACGCGCCGGGCCAGGCGGCCGGCCACGCGCTGCGCTGGCGCGCCTACGGCCCCGAGGCCACCCTGGTGGATGCGCGCGGCCACAACGTGGGCGCGATCGCGCCGGGCCGCTACTTCCTCGCCTACGACGGCAGCTTCGCCGTCGCCCGCACCGAAACCGCCGCCATCGTCGACGCGAGCGCGCTGCCGTGGGCGCGCTATCAGGTCCACGCGAGCACCAACGCGCGCGACGGCAGCGGCGGCCGCATGACCCATCTCAGCAGCGTGCTGCGCATCAACACGCGCGGCGGGCTGCCCGCCAGCGACCGCTGCGCGCTCGAGGGCGCCACGCTTTATGTGCCGTATTTCGCGACCTATTTGTTATACCGCCGCGCCACACCTGCCCAATAACGCACCTGTTGGGATCGAGGCGTAAATCGGCGCCATTCCGGATTCGAATTTCCGCGCGCCGGCAAGCGCTTATCACGGCCGCCGTTTCGGCACCCGCATTTCGTTACTCATCAAATATCAGCAAACATTACAAACTGAAAAGTTTCTGAATGATGCCGGTCTCTACCAGTTTCCAGGTATCTGACGGAATTCTTACAAACTTGTCTGAAGGAACGCCCGGCAAGCTTACATTTTCATATCAAGGCATGATGTTTAGATGAAAAACTAAACATTGCATTCCATGATTCGAAAAACATGCCTCAATGGCACCCCAATCGTGGCAATTTCTTCCCGGCGGTTAACAATAAGTTACACCCCTGGGTTTTCGATGCCTGTACTTTCGCTCCGTGCCAGTAGCCTGCCGATTCATTTCATGTCGGGACAAGTAGAGGAGGTTCAGGTTGAAGTTTGCCGTATTAACGCCCAACGTCAGCATGTTTGAACGACTGCGCCAGCATTTTCTCGATGCCTCCGTCGAATGCATCCAATTCGAGGACGACGTCGCATTGGCGCGCGGCCTTTACCGCGACGATTACCGGGTGATCCTGGTCGACGCTGCCACCGGCATTGACGGCACGCGCACCGTGTTCGCACGCCGCGCGTTCTATGGCGGCCGGCGGGCG
This sequence comes from Burkholderia glumae LMG 2196 = ATCC 33617, assembly GCF_000960995.1. Classification (NCBI taxonomy): domain Bacteria; kingdom Pseudomonadati; phylum Pseudomonadota; class Betaproteobacteria; order Burkholderiales; family Burkholderiaceae; genus Burkholderia; species Burkholderia glumae. The sequence goes on from NZ_CP009434.1 coordinate 80,524, forward strand.
CCGCTGCTGGTGGTCGGCACGTTCACCGATCGCGACAGCCTCGAGCGCGCCTTCGACACCGGCGCCGACGACGTGGTGCTGGCGCCCTTCGACCGCAACGAGCTGGCGGCCCGCGCCTTTCGCGCGATGCGCCGCGTGGAGGCGGAGCCCGCTCCGCGCGACGAGCAGCGCGTCACGCTCGGCGCCTATACGCTCGACCAGCAGGCCAGCACCGTGCAGATCGCGGGCCGCAACGTGCGCGTGACCACGCGCGAGTTCGCGATCGCCTGGCTGCTGTTCTCGCGCGCCGGCGAATACGTCACGCGCCGCCAGCTGGCGGGCGCGATCTGGGGCAGCACGGAGGATATCGTCGGCCGGCGGCTGGAACAGCACATCTACAAGCTGCGCCGCAAACTGGAACTGACGGGAGAATCGGGCGTCGCGCTGCGCACCATGTATGCGCACGGCTACCGGATCGAGCAGACCGACGGCGTGGCGATCGACGCCGACGCGGAGGCGGCCCGGCACGCGCTGGCCGAGGCCCAGCTCGACAGCCTGGGGGTGCGCACGCCCGCGGCGGGGGCCGCCTGCGCACCGCAGCCCTGCGGTGGGCTGCCGTTGCCAGCCGATCGCGCAAACGTTGTCACGCCAGGCGCGGTGGCCACGGTGCATGCGCGCCACAGCCTCACGGCCTCGCTCGCGCAGCCCTGGGCCTCGTATGCGAACCCGTGGCACATCGGCGCCACCATGATCGCGAAGGCCGTACACGACGACGGCGCCGCAGCCGGCCAGCCGCTGCGCGTGCCGACGCTGTCGGGCTCGTGCAGCGAAGGTTGAGCCTGCAACCACCGGGGCCGCCGGCCCCGCCGTCCCGCCATCCGCAACATCCCGCCGCCGGCGGGATGTTGTCGTTTACGCGGGCGCCGGCGGTGATGCCGGCGCCCGCGCGCCGGACCGGGTGAGACTCAGGCGCCCAGCTGCTGCGCGAACTGCGCGGCGTACTGGTTGCGGTTCTGCATTTGCGGATCGGTGGCGCCCTCGAACTGCCGGCACCAGAGCGCCGCGGCAGCCTGCGGGGAGCCCGCGTTGTTCATCGCGTCCTTCAGCCCCGGCATGTCGTTGGCCTCCTTGATCATGAACTGCACCTGCGTGCCGAGGTCGGTGACCGGCTTGCCCTGCTGCTGCGCGAACTGCTCGAGCGCCTCCTTGCGCGAGCCGCCCCACTGCGCGAGGCCGTAGCCGTGCGCGTTGTCGTCGGCGTTGTTCGACGACGGGCCGCCCGTCTGGCCGCCCTGGTTGATGTCGGGCTGCAGGCCGCTTTCCTGCTGCAGATTGCCGAGAATGCCGGCGATCGCGTTGTCGTTGTAGCCCGCGTCCTTCAGGGCGCTGGCGATCTGGTTCGCGTTGTCGCCGCCGAGGCTCGTGACGGGCGTGCCGCTGCCGGCGCCGGTGGTGCCAGGCGAGGCATCCACCGGCGCGCCGGCGCCCGGGCCGCCCGCTGCCGGCATACTGCCGCCACCGCCGCCGCCCGTCGGCGCGGCCGCCAGGTTCTGCGCCGGCGCGAAACCGCCTGCGCCTGCGGCACCGCCCCCGCCGGGCCCGGAGCCGGCGCCCTGCTGCGCGGCCTGCTTGAGCATCTGAATGATCTGGGACATCTGCGCGATGTCCTGGAGCAGTTGCGCGATGATCTGCGCGATCTGGTTCATCTGCGTGCTGCTGGCGCTGTTCGCGCCGCCCAGCGGATCGCTCGACGACAGCGCGTCGAGGCCCGAAGGCTGGCTGGGGCTGGAAATCATGAGCGACATGGGCGACTCCTGGTTGGAACGGCGGATCTGCCGACACATCGCACTATAAGGAGGCCCCCGCAAGCGGCCCGCGCGCGGCACGAAGCGCCCGCCTGCGATGCGAAACGAGCGCGGGGCCGGCCCGCGGCGCGCAGCGCCTCGCGGCCGGCCCCGTCCCGCGAGCCCGCGCCTGCACCGGCCCGCTCAGCTGCCCGCGTCGATGATGCGCGGCGTCAGCAGGAACACGGTTTCGTTGTGGTTGTGCTGGTCGCTGTTGTTGCGGAACAGCGCGCCGAGCAGCGGGATCTTCGAAAGGAACGGCACGCCCGTCACGCCGTTGGCGGTCTTGTCGGTGGTGAAGCCGGCGATCAGCAGGCTCTCGCCCTCGCCGACGAAGGCCTGCGTGTTGATCTGGCTGGTCGTGATCACCGGAATGTTGTCCACCTGCTGCTGGGTCAGCGAACCGTTCTCGATGTGGACGCTGAGCTTGATGCGCGTGCCGTCGCGGTCGTGCACGATGAGCGGCAGCACGCGCAGCGACACGCCGGTGGACACGCTGTAGAGGTCCGCCGAGGTGTAGCCCTGCACCCGCACGTAGAACTTGGTGGTGTTGTCCATGGTGGCCTCGACGTTGTCGAGCGTCGCGACCAGCGGGGTCGCGTCGATCTTCGCCTTCGAGTTGGACTGCAGCGCGTTCACGCTGGCCAGCAGGTAGCGCCCCGCGCCGCCCACCACCGCCGAGATCGCGGCGCCCGCGGGCGTGGCGTTGACGATGGTGCTGCCGGGGCCGGCCTGCTGCACGGAGCCGAAGGTCGGGTTCAGCTGGCCGGTGGAGAACGAGTTCTGCGCGGCCTGCCCGTTGCCGGTCTGGAAGTCGAGATGGCTGCCGTGCGCGCGCCAGTCCACGCCGATCTGCTGCAGCGTGTTGTCGTCGATCTCGATGATGTGCGCCTGGATCTCGACGATCTGCGGGCGCACGTCGAGCTGCCGGATCAGGTCCTCGTACTGGCCGACGCGGTCCGGCGTGTCGCGGATCAGCACCGAGTTGGTGATCGGGTCCGGCTGGATCACCGGCAGGCCGTCGCTGCCGTTGGTCACCGCCACGTCGTTGCCGTTCAGGTCGCCGAAGCCGCCGCCGCGCCGGCGCCGCGTGTAACCGCCGCCGCCACCGTTGTCGTAGACGCCGCCGAACGCCTGCCCCGCGGCGCCCACCGACTGCGAGCCCATCATCGAGGGCGGCAGCGGCGGCGGCTGCACGCCGCCGCCATTGCCGCCGCCGATCGAGCCGGTCGACGAGCCCGACACGTCGTTCATCGACTGCACGCGCTGCATGTTCGGCGCCGTGCTCGGCTGGCCGCCGCCCGACCCCGCTTTCACGCTGTACATGTTGCCGAGGATGGTGGCCACGCCCGGCACGGTCACGCTGTTGCCGTCCACCTGCACGGTGTGGTCGGTGGCCCAGGCGTTCTTGAGCTTGTAGATGCGGATCACCGAGCCCGAGCGATGGGCGGTGCTGGCATCGAGCCGGGAGGCCACGTCGGCCACCATCTGCACGTACTGCGCGGGGCCGCTCACCAGCACGGTGCCCGAGCTGGCGTCGTAGCTGAGCGGGAAGCGCGGATCGTCGAGACCGATCTGCCTGAGCGTCGAACGCAGCGCGCCGATCTCGCTGTGATCGAGCTGCAGCACCTGGCGCGTCACGTCGTTCGCGCTGCTGATCGACAGCACGTTGCCATCGTAGAACCAGATGAAGCCGAAGGTCGAGGCGAGCGTGTCGAGGAACCGCTGCGGCGACAGGTCGAAGCGGCCCGTCACGGTGCCCTGCACGTTCTGCGCGATCGAGGCCGCGATCCCCTGGCTGGCCGCGAAATCGCGCAGTACGTCCTTCAGATCCTTGCCGTCGAGCTGCACGTGGACGGTAGCGCTGCGCCAGCGCACGGGCGCCGCGTCGGCCGCGCCGGGCAGGCAGGCGAGGGTCGCCGCCGCGAGGCACGCGGCGGCAGCAAGCTGCTTCACTCTCATGGTGTCGAATCGGAAAGAAAGGTGGGAGAAGCGGGGTTCAGCGCTCGAGCGTCTCGGAGGGCGCTTCGCGGAATTGCTTGCGATAGCCCGTCACCAGCGTCGAGCGGCTTTGCACGCCCCAGCGGCGCGCGGTCTCGAGCACGCGCTGGTCACCCGCGTCGGCGTGGTCGATCAGCGCCTCGCGGATGCGCTCCATGCGGCGCGTGCGGATCAGCTCGCTCGGCGAGAGGCCCAGGCAGCTCTTGAACGCGCTTTGCAGCGCCCGCTCGGTCACGCCGATCTGGGTGGCGATCTCGCGCACCGACAGGTCGGCGCGATCGAGGTTGTCGAGCACGTAGCGATAGGCGCGCCGGTACTTCGCCGGCAGCCGCGCGCTGACGTCGTCGGGCGCGGCCTTCGGCTGGCGGTCGAGCGCCGGGGTGCGCACGTGCGAATCCTCGCGCAGGCACTGCATCGCCACCAGCGCGTAGCGGCTGTACCACTGCAGCGATTCCTGGGCGCGGCCCTGGGTCTCGCGCAGCTTGGCCGAGCAATAGAGATATTCGAGCTGGCGATGGCCGGTGTCGGAGCCGCGCACGCCCTGGTGCAGCGGCTCGACGATGCTCTGCGCGACATGCGGCGCGTCGCCGACGAAGGTGGCCAGCGCGATCTCCAGGCGCACCGCGCGCTGGTAGTCGGCGAAGCCCTGCTCGCGAATCCGTTCGAGATAGGCGCAGACCTTGGCGATCGCGTCGCGATCGCCGCCCGCCACGCTGCGCAGGGCGCGCAGGTAGGCCACGCGCGCGGCCAGCAGCGGCGCGCGCACGCCGGCAGCGGCGGCCTGCAGCGCCTCGGCGAAGCCGATGCGCGGCGCGGCCACGTAGGCGGCCGGACTCGCCAGCGCGGCCGAGCGCCAGTAGACGTGATCGTGCAGGGCATTGGCGCAGCGCAGCTCGTGCTGCGCGATCAGGTCGAAGCGCAGCGCCGTGACCAGCTCGCGCCAGCGCGTGCTGGTGGGCACCACTTCGGCGAGCGCGTCGAGCGCCTCACGCGTGCGGCCCAGCTCGTGCAGCGCGCAGGCGATGCCGATGCGTGCCTCGATGCGGCGCGCCGGGTGGGCCTCGGTCTCTTCGGCGGCGCGCGCGAAACAGGCCAGCGCGGTACCGATGCGATGGCGGAACAGCGCCTGCCACGCGGCGTTGCGGCAGGTGGCGACGCGAATCTCGGCCTTCGAGGCACGCATCCGGCGCTGCGCGCGGCGGTAGGCATCCTCGGCCTCGGCGTCGAAGCCGAGCACCAGTTGCAGATCGGCGTGCCACTGCAGATCCCGCGCGCTCACGCCCGCGGCCGACTCGTCCAGACGGCGGCCCGACTGCTGCACCGCGGCGGCGAATTCGCCGTCGAGGATCGAATCGACCGCGCGGGCCGCGACATCGGAGCCGGCATCCTCGTCGGACGCGGCCAGCGCGGACACCACCGGAAAATAGAGCATCGAAAACATGAGGCGACTCTCCTTGCTGTTGCCTGGGCACCGGATCGCGGCGCAGTTCGAGCAATGTAGTCGGGGCCTCGTTTTCGAACTCTCAGTTTGGCTGAGCAATCTTCAGCAATGATGCCGATTTGAGATTCGCGCACGGCGGGGCACGGCCTCGTGCGAGTCTCATGATTGCTCAGGCGAACTTCTTGCCGGCCTGCCTCGCGCGCGCGGCACTTTTGGCGCACGAAACCTCACTTTGTATGAGCGGCGCCGTCGCGCGCGGCATCGGCCCAGGCCTGGAATTGCGAGGTGAACGCGCTCAGCGTGAGCTGGTCGCGTACCTGATCGACGAACACGCCGACGAACAGCGCCAGCAGCAGCACCGCCACCGCGCCCTTCACGGGCTGGCTCAGGCCCATCAGTTCGAGCTTGCTGGCCGACTTCGCCGCGAACGCGAAGGCGAAGTCGATCAGCAGCAAAATCATCACGGCCGGAGCGGCGAGCTTGGCCACCTGCTGCATCAGCGTATCGGTCTGCTTCATCGCGAAGGCCTCGAGCACGTTCGACACGTCGATGGTCGGCGCGTTGAGCGGCCACCAGTGATATGACTGATAGAGCGTGCCGAGCAGGAAGGTCATGCCGCCGAGGCTCCAGAACGCCATCGTGGCCACCTGCTGCAGCAGCGTGGCGGTCGGCGTGGCCTGCTCGTTGCGCAGCGGGTTCTGCACCTGCGCATTGTTGTAGCCGGTCAGGTCGTCGATGTAGTAGCCGGCGCATTCGGCCACCCAGAATACCGACGAGGCCGCGAAGCCGAGCACCAGCCCGATCATCCCCTCGCGCAGGCCGATCTCGACGAGTGCCGCGCCATGCAGCCCGTCGGCAAACGCGAGCGGCTGGCCGTAGGCCACGAAGGTGCTGAACAGCAGCACGATGGCGTTGCGCACCGGGCCTTGCAGCACGCCGTCGGCCGACGGCGGGAAGATCGTCACGATCACGAACAGGCGCACCGAGCAGACGCCGATCAGCGTCAGATAACCCATCACGAGACGGGTCACGTCGGGCAGGACCTGCAGCGTCGGACTCACGCAGCCGCCCGGTCGCGCGCGCGGCGCGCCAGCACGCCATCCTCGGCCTCGTCGTCGGCCGCGTCGTCCTCGGCGCGCTGGTAGCCGCGCCGCATCGCCGCGATGCGCTGCTGGCAGGCATCCACGCTGCCGAGGTTGCGCGCGATCGTGCGGTTGGTCCCGGCGATCGCGGCGGCCGCGTCGTCCACCGCCTGGCGCGCCGCCTCCAGCTGCGCCTCGCTCGCGTGGAGCCGCTCGCTGGCGATGCCCAGCACGCTCCTGCAGGCACTGAAGTCGTCGAGCACGAACGGCGCCGCGCCGGTGGTCATCGCGTCGAGCTGGTCGTTGATCGACTGCACGGCCGCCAGATCGCGCTCCACCTGCTCGTGCGCGACCGCGAGGTCGGCCTCGCGCTGCGCGAGCGCGGCGCGCTGCGCGACGAGCTGCGCGCGCAGCGCGTCGTTCTGCTTGCGGCGGCGCTCGCTCGCGCGGTTCAGCGCGATCGCGCGGCGGTCGCGTGCCAGGCGTGCGTCGGCGCTCATGCGCTCACCCCGGACAGTTCGTGCAGATACGCGCCGGTTTCGTCGTAGGGCGCGTAGTCGCGGGTGCGCTGGCAGAGGAACGCGCGGATCGCGTCGGCCTTCTGGATCGCCTCGTCGGCGAGCGGGTTCTGGCCGGGCTGGTATTCGCCCACCTGCAGCAGCACCTCCACCTCGCGATGCTTGGCCATCAGCTCGCGAATCCGCGAGGCCGCGCGCGCGTGCGCATCGGGCACCACCAGCGACATCACGCGCGACAGGCTGCCGAGCACGTCGATCGCCGGATACTGGTTCTTCGCCGCGATCTCGCGCGACAGGATCATGTGGCCGTCCAGGATGCCTCGCACTTCCTCGGCCACCGGGTCGCCGCCCGTCTCGTCCTCGGCCAGCACCGTGTAGAGCGCCGTGATCGAGCCGGTCGCGCCCATGCCGGTGCGCTCCAGCAGGCGCGGCAGCTCGGCGAACACCGAGGGCGGGAAGCCGCGCCGCGCCGGCGGCTCGCCCGCGGCCAGGCCGATCTCGCGGCCGGCACGCGCGAAACGCGTCAGCGAATCCATCATCAGCAGCACGCGCAGGCCGCGGTCGCGGAAGTATTCGGCGATCGCGGTGGCCGTGTGCGCGGCCTTGGCGCGCTCCATCGACGAACGGTCCGAGGTCGCGCACACCACCACCGAACGCGCCATGCCCTCCGGGCCGAGGATCAGCTCGATGAATTCGCGCACTTCGCGGCCCCGTTCGCCGATCAGCGCGATCACGTTGATGTCGCAGGCCGCGCCGCGCGCGAACATGCCCATCAGCGTCGACTTGCCGACGCCGGCCGGCGCGAAGATGCCCATCCGCTGCCCTTCGCCGAGCGTCATCATGGCATCGACCACGCGCACGCCGGTGGGCATCGGCGTGTCCACCATGCGCCGCTTCATCGGGTCGGGCGGCTGCACGATCACCGGGCGCCAGTCGTCGGAGTCGAGCGGCGGGCCGCCGTCGATCGGCTCGCCGAGGCCGTCGAGCACGCGGCCGAGCAACTGGTCGCCGACCTGGATCGACAGCGGCCGGCCGAGGCCGATCACCTGGGTGGCGCGCGACACGTTCTCGAGCCGCGAGAACGGCGAGAGCAGCGCCACGTCGCGCGTGAAGCCCACCACCTCGGCGCGCTGCAGCAGCGTGCCGTCGGGCGCGCGCAGCTCGCAGAGTTCGCCGAGCGTGACGTCGAGGCCGGACACCTTGATCACCGTGCCGACCACTTCCATGACCTTGCCGGTGCGCGCCACGGCGGGCACGGCGAGGATCTCGCGCTCGATCGCGTCGGTCAGCCGCTCGAAATCGTCGGTGCGCGACAGCCAGGACAGGTTCATCGGCCGCCTCCGGCCTGGGCAGACGTGGCGCAGGGATCGCCCTGGGCCGGCTGCGGGTCGCGGTGGCGCTCGTCGGGCAGATAGCCCTGCGTGCTCGGCTGCGGAGCGCGGTGGCGTTCGTCGGGCAGATAGCCCTGCGCCGCATACGGATCGGCATCCGGGCTCGCATACGGATCCGCGTCGCCCCGGGCCGGGCCGTCCGCTGCCGCATAGGGATCGTCGCCGACGGCCGCAGGCGCGCCGCCCGCACCGCCCGCACCGCCCCGCGGATCGGCGCCGGGCGCGCCCTCGTCCGGCGCGGCCGACTCGATCTCGGCCAGCGTGCGCTTGAGCGCGCGCGACACCGCGCCGTGCATCGCGCGCAGCTGGGTGTCGAGGCTCGCGTCCACGGCGCCGAAATCGGATTCGCAGACGCAGCTGCCGGGCGCGAGCCGCTTGTCGCCCACCACCGACATCGGGATCGGCCGGCCCAGCTCGCGCCAGCGCGTGGCGAGCCGGTCGAAGGTGTCCTTGGCGCTGTCGAGATCGTCGGGATGCACGGCCACGCGCAGATAGGTCGCGCCGTCCACGATCCGCTCGACCGAGGCCAGCGCGCGCTCGAACAGCGCCGCGCGGTTCTCGGTGCGCACGATCTGCTCCACGGCCGAGGCGACGATGTCGGCGAGCCGCTCGCGCATGCGCACCTGCAGCTGGTTCTGCGCGTGCGCGACGTCGGCGAGCCGGTCCATCCAGTCGCCGAGCGCGCGGTCGTAGCCGTCGCGATAGCCGGCGCGCGCGGCGGCGTCGCGCTCGCGCTGGGCCGCGTCGAGGATCTCGCCGGCCTGCTCGCGGCCCGCGTCGACGATCCGCTCGGCCTCGTCGCGGGCGGCCTCGATCAGCGCGGCGCGATCGGCGGCGAGCGCCGCGTAGGCGTCCTCGAGCGACACCAGCGTGCCGAACGTCTCGCGCGGCAGCACGTCGGCGGCCGCGCCCAGGCGGGCCGGCATCACGCTCGGGTCGTGCGGGTGATGGGCGTCCCGCGGACGGCTCAACCAAATAGCCATGCCACCTCCGGCATCAGTTCGGGCATCCGCGCGAACAGCCGCACGGAACCGGCCGCATCCAGGCCGCTCGCGGCCGGCAGCGAGGCCGGCGGCGCCAGCGCGCGCGGCAGCGCGAGCCGCGTCAGCGACGGCGGACGCGAGTCGGCCGCGCCGCCCGCGTCACGCGCGAGCAGCAGCCAGCCCTCGGCGGCCATCGCGGTGGCGTCGAGCCGGGCGAGCGGCGGCAGGCCGGTCTTCATCGTCAGGTGGGCCACGTCGGGCGCGTCGGCCGCATGCGGGTCCTGCGCGATCGCGTCGGGGTGGACGCCGGTCCACTCCGCCAGCCGCGAGCGCGTCTGCCTGTCGATCAGCCGGCGCACCTCGGCGCGCCGGAACGACAGCGAACGCACGCGCAGCACGGCGAGTGCCTGCGCCGTCGGCAGCGCGTCGAGCAGCGCGAGATTGGGCTTCGGGCCGATGCCGGGCGCGCTGCCGGCCAGACCGAGCACGGCGGCCGTGGCGAACGCGCCGAACGGCGGCTCGCGCACGCCGGCCGCGCGCGCGAACGCGTGCGAGCAGGCGCGGCGCGCGGCGGCCGAGGCGCGGGCGAGCGCGTCGCGCCAGCCGCCGTCGGGCAGCGCGGACCACGACGCGTCGGCCCACAGGGCCGCGCTGTCGAGGTTGTCGCGATAGCCGTTCAGCGCGGCGGCCACGCGCTGCGGGGGATAGAAAGCAGCAGACGCCATGCGGTTCGCGGCGGGCCGCTCAGTTCGCGGGGCGCGGGCGCAGCCGCGCGGTCAGCGCGCCGAGCCTGCCGCGCAGGCCGGTGGCCGGCTCCTGGAGGTCCGCGCCCGCGGCGCCGCCGTCCTGGCCGTCGCCTTGCGGCAGCTGGCGGCGCAGCACCACCAGCAGCGCCGCCGCGACGATCAGGATCGCCCCGGCAGCGCCGCTCACGATCCACACCACCGGCAGGCCGCCGCGCGGCGGAAGCGGCTGGCGCGCCAGGTCGGACGGATCGGCCGCCACGGCCGTCACGCTGACCTGGTCGTAGGTGAGCCCCTCCACGCTGTGCATCACCAGCGTCTTGATCTGCGGCACCAGCGCGCCGACATCGGAATTGGGCCGGTACTTGATGAACACGGCCGCCGACGAGGGCTTGATGGTCTGCGCGAGCGGGTCGTTGTTCGGCAGCACGATCTGCACGCGCGCCACCAGCACGCCGTCGATCTTCGAGAGCGTCGACGACAGCTCCTGCGACATGCCATAGATGAAGCGCACGCGCTCCTCGGTCGGCGTCGAGACGAGGCCGTCCTTCTTGAACAGGTCGCCGAGATTGTCGAAGCGGCTCTTGGGCAGGCCGCGCGAGCGCAGCGCTTCCATCGCGCGCACCATCTGGTCGCCGTCGACCTCGAGCGTCCAGGTCTTGCCGGCGTCGGGCGTCTCCTTGGACGCGTCGACCCCGTTCTCGAGCAGCGCCACGACCATCTCGTTGACGTCCTGCTCGGACAGGTTTCCGTACAGCTCCTTCTTGCAGCCGGCGAGCAGCGCGCAGAGCGCGAACCCGCCCGCGACGGACGCGCGCCGCCATCCGGACCGTGACTGTGACATGGGGTAATTTCCGCGGCTGACCGCGCGACGCCCGCGGGCGCCGCGCGGTCACTGGTTTTTCATCAGCGTTTCGATCGACGACTTCGACGCGTTCACCACCCCCATCTTCGCTTCCATGTCGAGCTGCGTGCTGGCCAGTTCGTAGGTGAGGCGGATCGAGCCGGCGTTCATCTCGTTGAGGCTCATCTCGGGGGCGCGCTGCATGAATTCGGCCGCGTCGGTGACGCTGCGCTGCAGCTCCGCGTCCTGCGCGGCCACCAGCTTCGAGGCGACTTCCAGCGAATGGCTCTGCTCGGCATGCGGCGGCGCCATCGAGGGCTTTTCCATCAGCGCCTTGAACTTGTCGGCCGCGGCGGGCGAACCGCTCGCGGCTTCCGGCTTCGAGAGGGCCTCGAGCGACGCGCGCAGCGCCGCGGAATGGTCGATGGCGGTCATCGGCGTTCTCCGTGCGGGGAAGAAAGCTCGCTCAGGCGCGCAGCGCGACGCCGAACGGCAGCGATTCGATGCCGGCCGACGGCGGCTGGCCGACCGGCGCGACGTCGGGCTTGTCGCCGCGGGCGGCCAGCTCCTCGTTGAGCTCCTCAACCGAGGCGGGCGTGATGAAGGTGCTGCCGTTGCGGCTCGCCTGCACCGCGTTGACGAGCTCCTCGCGCGCATGCAGCGCCTTGACCAGCGAGACGGTGTCGCGCGTCGGGCTGCCCTCGAGCACCTCGTTGGCCACCATCTTCCAGTCCGAGTCACCCTTGGTGGACAGGCAGAACGCCAGCAGCGCCTTCGCGTAGGCGAAGCGCGGCGCGCTCTCGCTGACCTCGCGCAGCACCAGGATCGCATCGTCCCAGTGGTTGCGCACCATGTGCAGGATGCCGTCGAGCATCTGGATTTCCGGCACCTTCGGGCGCAGCACGCGCAGCGCGTCGAGCATCAGCTCGATGTCGTAGGGATCGACCGACACCTTCGGGAAGGTCTGCAACAGCGCATCGGAGGCCGTCTCGATCAGTCCTCCGACGATCTCCGGGCTGCAGTTCAGGTAATCGGGTGTGGCGTTGGTCATCGCGCATTCTCCTGGCGGTATTCTTCGCGCCGCGCTCGGGGTCGATCGGACGCACGACGGAACCTTAGCAACCGGCCGTGCCGCGCGCGGGGCGCGATGCGAAGCGGACGCGCCGAAAGCGAAGCCTGCCGAGAGCGGCCGCGGCGGCGGCGCGCGGGCCCCGCCGCCCGCCTCGCACGCGCCCCGCGCACAATGCCCAAAGCCGCGCCGGGCAACGGTTGCGCCGCGCCGCGGCGGCCCTGGGCGGGCCGCCGTCACGCAGGCAGTCGCCGCCCGCCGCGCGAGACTTCGCATGCGCAGCGCCCGATTCGCGTCGGCGGGCCTGCCGGCCGGCCCGCACGGCTATCTTCGTCCGACCGGCCCGCTCTGGCGCCGCGCCCCGCCGCGCGAGCGGCCCCCCGCCACCCAGTCCGCCTCCGGGCCGACGCGTCTGCGACGAAGCACCGAGCGATGAGCGACGAAAAAACCGAAGAGCCAACCGACAAGAAGCTGCGCGACGCCCGCAAGGACGGCCAGGCGTCGAAGAGCTCGGACCTGGCCGACGCGATCTCGATGACCGCCGCGATCGGCTTCGTGATCGCCGCGAGCGCCCACCTGCGCGATTCGATGCGTCAGCTGGTGGTCAGCGCGCTCGACTTCGTGAGCACCGACCACTCGCTGCCCGACATGTTCGACCGGCTCTACCGGTTCGGGGGCATCGCGCTTTTGGCGGTGGTGCCGCTCGCGCTGGCCGCGGCGCTCGCCGGCGTGATGGGCTCGGCGATGCAGGTCGGGCTGCAGATCGCGCTCAAGCCGGTGATGCCGAACCTGAACGCGCTGAACCCGGGCGAGGGGCTCAAGAAGATCTTCTCGATGAAGACGGTGATCGAGACGGTCAAGATGCTCGTCAAGGCCTCGCTGATCTTCGCCGTGATGTGGGTGGTGGTGCGCGGCCTGATCCCGCTGGTCTCGGGCGCGATCTACCAGCCGCTCGCCGAACTCTCGGCGATGTACTGGGGCATCCTGCTCAAGCTGATGATGATCGCCGCGGTGATCTTCGTGCTGGTGGGCGCGGCCGACGTCAAGCTGCAGAAGATGCTGTTCATGAAGCAGATGAAGATGTCGAAGGACGAGGTCAAGCGCGAGCACAAGAACGACGAGGGCGACCCGATGATCAAGGGCGAGCGCCGCCGCATCGCGCGCGAGATGGCCAACGCCCCGCCGCCGCGCATGGCGCGCGCCAACGTGGTGGTGGTCAACCCCACCCACTATGCGGTGGCGCTGCGCTACGCGCCCGACGAGCACCCGCTGCCGGTGGTGATCGCCAAGGGCATGGACGAGGCCGCCGCCGCGATTAGGCGCGCCGCCGCCGAGGCCGAGGTGCCGATCGTCGGCAACCCGCCGGTGGCGCGCGCGCTCTACAAGGTCGGGCTCGACGAGCCGATCCCCGACGCGCTGTTCGAGACCATCGCCGCGATCCTGCGCTGGGTCGACTCGATCGGCGCGGCCCGCCGCGACACGCAACACTGACCGCCGAGAGCCGGAGCCACGATGCTGAAGTCCCTGAAACTCCCCGCCGGCGGCGAAATCGGCATTGTCGCGCTGGTGGTGGCGATCATCTCGCTGATGATCCTGCCGCTGCCGCCGCTGCTGATCGACATGCTGCTCGGCCTGAACATCACCATCAGCGTGACGCTGCTGATGATCACCATGTACGTGCCCGACATCTCGGCGCTCTCGGCGTTCCCGTCGCTGCTGCTGTTCACCACGCTGTTCCGGCTCTCGCTGAACATCGCCTCCACCAAGTCGATCCTGCTGCACGCCGAGGCCGGCAACATCATCGAGAGCTTCGGCAAGCTGGTGGTGGGCGGCAACCTGGTGGTGGGCCTGGTGGTGTTCGCGATCATCACCACCGTGCAGTTCATCGTGATCGCCAAGGGTTCGGAGCGGGTGGCCGAGGTGGGCGCGCGCTTCACGCTCGACGCGCTGCCCGGCAAGCAGATGAGCATCGACGCGGACCTGCGCGCGAACCTGCTCACGCCGGAGGAGGCCAAGCGCAAGCGCGCCACGCTGGCGGTGGAAAGCCAGCTGCACGGCGGCATGGACGGGGCGATGAAGTTCGTGAAGGGCGACGCGATCGCGGGCCTCATCATCACGATGATCAACATCCTGGCGGGCATCGCGGTGGGCGTGGCCTACCACGGCATGTCGGCCGGCGACGCGGCGAACCGCTTCTCGGTGCTGTCGGTCGGTGACGCGATGGTCTCGCAGATCCCGTCGCTGCTGCTGTCGGTGGCCGCCGGCGTGATGATCACGCGGGTGGCCGACGAGCGCCAGGCCAAGCAGCGTTCGCTCGGCGACGAGATCGGCCACCAGCTCGGCTCGAGCAGCCGCGCGCTGTTCTTCGCCGCGGTGCTGCTGCTGGGCTTCGCGATCGTGCCGGGCTTCCCGTCGCTGCTGTTCGTGCTGCTGGCCGCGGCGCTGTCGTTCGCGGGCTACCGGCTGTCGGTCAGGAAGCCCTCGTCGCGCGACAGCGAGCATGGCGGCGCCGAGACGCTCGCCTCGATGCAGCGCGTGGGCGCCAAGACCGAGGTGCCGCCGATCCTGCCGCGCGCGCCGCAGTTCGCCTGCGCGGTGGGCGTGCGGATCTCGCCCGACCTGGCCGCGAAGCTGGCCATGCCCACCCTCGACGCCGCCTTCGAGGCCGAGCGCGCGGCGCTGCAGGAGGCGCTCGGGCTGCCGTTCCCCGGCATCACGATGTGGGTCCACGCGCCGCTGCCGGTCGCCACCTTCGAGATCCTGATCCACGACGTGCCGCATCTGATGGTGACGATGCCGCCCGGCAAGGCGATGCTGCCCGACCTGCGCCTGGTGCCGGCCGAGGTCGCGGCGGCCTCGGCCGAGAAGCTGCTGGCGCTGGCCGAGAAGGCCGAGGACGGCCCGCCGGTCGATTCGGCCGGCACGCCCACGCGCTGGATCGACGAGCGCGCGGTGCCGGCCAAGACGCCGGTGTGGCGCACCGAGCAGATCATCGCGCACGCCTGCGTGGCCGCCATGCGGCGCCACGCGACGCTGTTTCTCGGCATCCAGGAGGTGCAGTGGATTCTCGACCAGCTCAGCCATGACGCGCCGGGCCTGGTGGCCGAGGTGCAGAAGGTGCTGCCGCCGCAGCGGATCGCCGACGTGCTGCGCCGGCTGCTGGAGGAACAGGTGTCGATCCGCAACGTGCGCTCGATCATGGAGAGCCTGATCGCCTGGGGCGCCAAGGAAAAGGACATGCTGATGCTCACCGAGTACGTGCGCGGCGATCTCTCGCGCTTCCTCGCGCACCGCGCCGCCAAGGGCGAGCGGCAGCTCTCGGCGGTGCTGTTCGACATGCAGGCCGAGCAGCACATCCGCGCCGCGATCAAGCAGACGCCGACCGGCAACTTCCTCGCGCTGCCGCCCAACGACGCCGCGTTCCTGATCGACCGGATCCAGTCGTTCGTCGGCGCCGCGCCGCGCGAGGGCGTGGTGCTGGTCACCTCGATGGACATCCGCCGCTACGTGCGGCGCATGATCGAGTCGCGGCTCGGCTGGCTGTCGGTCTATTCGTACCAGGAACTGGGCGAGCACGTCGAGCTCAAGCCCGTCGGCCGCGTGACGCTGAGCGCATGACGGCCATCGATTCGCGCACCGCGCGCGTGATCCCCGGCACCGCCGCCGACGAGCCGGGCGGCGCGCGCGAGCGGCGCTTCGACTACGCGTCGCTGGCCGCGCGCCGCGCGCCGCACCGCCTGCCCGCGCGCGGCCAGCCGCAGCAGGATGGCCGCGAGGCGCCCGACGAGGAGGCCGGCCAGGCCGGGATCGCGCTCTACTTCGACCCGCGCACGGCGCCCGACGAAAGCGCCGCCGCGCCACCGGCGCCGCCCGCGGTGCCCATGCCGTCCGTGCCGCCCATGCCCGAGGACGCCCGGGACAGCCTCCGCTCGCGCGTGGAGCGCGCCGCCGTGCCGGTGGTGTCGGCCGTCTACATGCACCAGCAGCAGTATCTGAAGGTGCTCGGCGTGCTCACGCGCGAGATCGCCGCGTTCTGCGGCGACCCGGCCATCGCCGGTGCCGGCAACTGGGAGGCCCAGATGACGCTGGACCCGGCGCTGCTGCCGCATACGCGGCTCGCGCTGTCGCTTTCGCGTTTCAGTCTCCGACTTCGGTTCGACGCGCAGGACCCGGCCTCGCGCGACTTACTCTTGACCCACAGCACGATGCTCCAGCGCGAGCTGGCCGACACGCTGCGCGCGTGGGGCGAACTCCGCGACATCGAACTCACCGTCTGGTAACCGATTCCCGCATGGCCGACTTTCTCACCGCGACGACGAGCGACGGCGACGCGAGCGCAGTGCCTGCCCGCGCGCCCACGGCGCCGGCCGCCCCGGCGGCGCCCCCGGCCGTGGCGCCGCGCGCCGGCATCGCGCCCGATGCGCGCGCCGGCGGCGCGCCGATCGCGCGTGCCGTGCCGCGCCGGATCGACAGCGCCACCGCGCGCCTGACGCAGACGCTCCACGACACGCGCCTCGGCGCGGCGGTGCTGGCCGCCACCGGCGCCGCCGTGCTGCAGGCGGCGCCGCTCGCGGGCCGCGCCGGTGCGGCGCCGGCCGCGCGCGATCCGGCCGTGATCGAGCTGTCGCTCGCCGCGCCGGGCGCCGCGCCGCGGCCGGTGTTCGTCGAGCTCGACCTCGACGAACACCCGGCGCTCGCGATCGTCGCGTGGCCCGAGCGCGCCGGCGCGCCGGGCGGGCCGGTCATGCTGGCGCCGGGCGGCGCCGAGCTCGCGCTGCGCCAGACCGTGGCCGGCGTGCTGCTCGATCCGCTCGCCGCCGCGCTGGCACGGCTCGGCTTCGACGCGCCGCGCGTGGTCTCGGTCACGCGCCGCCCGCTCGCCGACTGCGTGGCCGATCTCGACCTCGACCTGCCGCCCGCGGCGCTGTCGGTCGGATTCGGCGAGACCCGCATCGATTGCACCGTGGCCCTCGGCAGCGCCACGCTCGCGACCCTGGACGCGCTGATCGCTCGCACCCCGAGCGACGCCTGGCGCACGGCGTTCCCCGCGCTGACCCTGCCCGGCAGCGCGATCGTCGGCACGCGCAGCTTCGCGGTCGACACGCTCGCCGCGCTCGAGCCCGGGGACGTGCTGCTGCGCTGTCTGTTTCCAACCTTCGACGCGGCCTCGCTGCAGGCCGGCGGCCGCGGCGAGCGCACCCAACCGCGCGTCGTCGCGACCTGGGGGGCGCGCGGCCACGCCCGCGTCCACGCGGCAGCCGTGCTCGACGGCCGGTCGCTCACCTTAGATCAGGAGTGGTACATGTCCGACGAACTCGATTCGACCCGCGCCGACCTCGGCCTCGCGACGGATCGCCCCGACGAGGCGATCACGGTCGGCAAGGTCGAGCTACCGGTACAGTTCGAGATCGACACGGTCGCGCTGCCGCTCGACCAGCTGTCCTCGCTCGGGCCGGGCTACGTGGTCGAGCTGCCGGTGCCGGCCGCCGACGCGCAGCTGCGGCTGGTGGTACACGGCCAGACGGTCGGTTTCGGTGAGCTCGTGACGGTCGGCGAGCATCTTGGCGTACGCATCATCAGGATGGCCCATCGGCATGGTTCAGTTCAGTGACATTACCGGGCTGCTGCTGGTCGTCATCGCGATCAGCCTGCTGCCCTTCGTGGCCATGGTGGTCACCTCCTACGCGAAGGTCGTGGTGGTGCTCGGCCTGCTGCGCAACGCGCTCGGCGTGCAGCAGGTGCCGCCCAACATGGTGCTCAACGGCATCGCGATCCTGGTCTCGCTGTACGTGATGGCGCCGATCGGCATGCAGGCATCGAAGTCGCTGGAAGGCCAGCAGCTCGCCTCGCAGCCGTCGCAGGCGCTGATCCAGGCGTTCGGCGCGGCCCGGGAGCCGTTCCGCGCGTTCCTCGAGAAGCACACGCAGGAGCGCGAGAAGCGCTTCTTCCTGCGCTCGGCCGCCGTGGTGTGGCCCAAGGAGCAGGCCCAGCAGCTCTCCGAGCATGACCTGATCGTGCTGGCGCCGTCGTTTACGCTTTCCGAGCTGACCGACGCGTTCAAGATCGGCTTCCTGCTCTACATCGCGTTCATCGTGGTCGATCTCATCATCGCCAACGTGCTGCTCGCGCTGGGCCTGAACCAGGTCACGCCGACCAACGTCGCGATCCCGTTCAAGCTGCTGCTGTTCGTGGTGATGGACGGCTGGTCGACGCTGATCCACGGCCTCGTGATGACCTACAAGTAACCAGGAGGCTCGACGATGGACGTCGATTCGCTGATCCGCTTCACCACCGAGGGCATGCTGCTGTGCCTGACCGTGTCGCTGCCGCCGGTGATCGTCGCCGCCGTGGTCGGCCTCGGCGTGTCGTTCGTGCAGGCCATCACGTCGCTGCAGGACCAGACGCTGCCCCAGGTGATCAAGCTGGTGGCCGTGACCATCACGATCGTGATCGCCGCGCCGGTGTGCTGCGCGGCCGTGCTGCACTTCGCGAATCAGTTGATGCGCACCGCGGTGCCGCTGTAACGGCAAGGAGGCTTCGATGGCAATCAATCGCGCCCCAGGCAGCAACGCGCAGGCCAACGCCACGAGTCAGGCGCGCCTGGCCGACGCGCAGCAGAACGCCGCCGGCAAGGAAGCCGCGCGCGCGGCGCAGCGCGCCACCAGCTACAACGGCACGCTGTTCACCAACACCAGCCAGGCCCAGAACGGCAACCCGGCCGCGCCGCGCAAGTTCGCGAATCTCATGCGCAACAGGAAGCGCGCGAACCTGGCGCGCGCCCGGCGCAATACCGTGAACGGCGCCGGGGACGACGAGGGCGCCGAGGTGCAGGTCAGGCAGGACGAGATGGACGCGCTCAACGGCGGCCGCGGCGGTGGCGGCGGGCGCCAGCAGGAGCAGCACGAGCAGGCCGAGATCGGCGCGGCGGGCGGCGACGCGGCGGCGCCGGGCACGCGGCCGGCCTCGGCGCAGGCCGCGCCGCCCAGCCGGCTCGACGCGGTCGCGGGCAGGTTCGGCCCCGGCGAGGAGGCGCAGCGCGCCGAGGCGGTGCGCAACGCGTGGCACGACTCGGTGCGCGAGCTGTTCCAGACCGCCGGCGACCGCGAGGCCGGGCCGTGGGCGATGCGCCTGAACGCGCTGACGGTGGCGCTGCAGCAGATCGAGATGAAGATCGGCCCGGTCGGCGCGGGTGGCGTGCAGGTGCTGCGCGAGATGCTGCAGCACGTGGGCCAGGGCGGCGGCGGTGAGTCGTTCCACCATATCCTGCCGCTCGCGATGCTGCGCGCCTCGTACCGGGCCGGCGGCCCGCCCGGCGAGGCGCCCGGCGCCGCGCCGCTGCGCGGCCGGGCGCGGCGCGGGCGCGGCGGCGCGCTTCAGCAGAGCGTGGGAGCGGGGCTGGCCGAGCGGGCGGCGAAGGCGGCGCAGGAGAACAAGGCTTGAGGGCTCGGGCGCAGGGCGTCCCGCTCGCGCCGCGTTTCATGGGCGCCAATCGCACCGGCCGCGCCGGCCTCATCCAAGCGCTGCCTCCGCTCGAGGCCATGGCGCCCATTCGCGCCAAGCGCGGGGGCCTCTGTCAAAGCCCGTCGTGGTGCAGCCGATCGCGGTGACGGCCATCACAAATCTCGTCAGCCCTTGCAGGCTGCCGGTATCGCCGCACTGCTCGCCCGCCGCGGTGCCCGCGCAGCAACCGCTCCGGCAAGGCCCGCTGGCTCGCCGAGCGCGGCTGCGCGCGGCTTCTCAACGTCAGGCGCGCGCGCATTCGCTTCGCGCGCCTGGTCTGCCGACACGGGGCGCTGATGACAATCGCCGCCTGGATCAGCGGCTGGCGACAGCCTCGACAATCATTCTGCCGGCGCCTCCCACCGCGCCGTCACGCCGAAGCCAGGCGCGTCGGCGGCCGGGCATCCGGCCATCGCACGCGAGCCTTCCCGCGGGAAGCCGCCCCGTCATGCCTTGAAACAGCGCTCGCCTCACGGATTTCGAGGCGCGCTCGCGGCGGCGATCCGTGGGCGCGGCCGATCCGGAGGCGTAGGAAAAATGCCCCGCCGGCCGCCCGCTTCTGCGTTCGCATAGCGCGTTCTCGCTTCGCATTCGTCGCCCGCCGCCGTGGGCCGACCGCCTACAGTAGCCGCAACGAAAGCTCGGGCGCTGACCCAATTCGACGGACCCATGAAACTGCTGCGGATTCTGACCGGCACCCACGCAGGCGCGCAATTGCAGCTCGCGCCCGGCGCGCACCGCATCGGCACGGACGACGCGGCCGACATTCGCCTGACCGACTGGCGCGGTGCGGATCTGTGGCTGACGGTGAGCGACGCGGGCGTGGTGTCGGCGCAGGCGGTCGCCTCGCCGACAGGCGCCGTCGATCCGGGCGCCGCCAGCGGCCCGCTCGAGCAGATCCTGCTGGTGGACTTCGTGCCGATGCAGTTCGAAGGCACGATCCTCTGCGTGGGCGACGAGCACGGCGTCTGGCCGTCCGACTACGAACTGCTCTCGACGCTGCTGGCCGCCAAGCCGGCCGCGAAGGCCTCGCCGCTGCGGCGCCGCTATCTCGGCATCGCGGCGGCCTGCTTCTGCGTGGGCGCGGTGATCGTCACGGTCTCGGTGCTGTCCACCGCGCAGATGAGCCGCGCGGCGCTGCCGCCGAACGCCGGCGATCACGCGCGCCGCGTCACCGAGGCGCTGGCCGCCGCCCACATCGACGGCCTGAACGCGCATGCGGTGGGCGACACGGTGGTGGTCACCGGCATGCTGGGCAGCTCGGCCGACGACACGGCGGTGCGCCAGCTGCTGAACCGCCTCGCGATCACGCAGGTCGCGCGCCAGTACGACGTGGCGCCCGAGGTGGCGCGCAGCATCGAGGATTCGCTCGGCGTGCCGGGTGCACGCGTGCAGTACGGCGGCGCGGGCCGCTTCGTGATCAAGGGCTCGGTGGGCAACAAGAACGCACTCGATGCGGCAATCGCGCGGATTCGCGCCGATCTCGATCCGAACGTGAAGGACGTCGTCGCTGACGTGTCGGAATCGTCGGGCGGCGCCACCGCCTCGGACGGCCTGGCCTACTCGGAAATGCTCTCGGCCGACGGCGTGCAGTACGCGCAGACGCCCGACGGCGTGAAGCACATCTACGCGTCGGACCTGCCCGAGGCCTCCGGCGCCGCGGCGGCGGGCACCGCGCAAGGCCCGCGTGCGGCGCACGGCAGCGGCGCGGACCACGGCGTCGGCGCACCGGCGAGCGTCGCCGCGAACGGCGCGCCCCACGGGGCCGATGCAGGCGACGGGGCCGGCGGCGACGGCGGCGCCGACCCGGCCGCGACAGCCGACGCCGGCCAGACCGCCGGCAGCGGCGACGGCGCGCATGCCGGCGCGAAGCGCGCGGCGCCGCAACCCAAGACCGCCGACGAATTCGTGCCGCTGCCGCACGCGTTCGCGGCGCCACCGAATCCGCCGGTGCTCGCATCGGCCAACGTTCCCGACGCGCCGCCGGCGCGTGGGGCCGAACCATCGTCCCGGCCGCCGGCTTCGCCGATCGCGAGCTGAGCCCGGCACGTCATTCACAGGGATAGGTCATGTACGAATTGCTCGAACCGTACGCCAAGGATTTCAACGACATCCGCGCGCTGCTGAATGCGCCGGACAGCCAGGCGCGCGTCAACGCGCTGCGCGCCGCGCTCGACGCCACCGCCGAGAGGATCGGCGCGACCCCGTCGAGCAACGAACTCGACCGCAGCAACCTGGCCAAGCTGTATCGCGGCTTCCTGGCCACCTCGCGCGCGCTCGCGAAGCTCCAGGAGCAGCGCGCGAGCGCGTCGTAATCGATTCGCTGGCGGCCCGCCGCCTTCGAAAGCCGCCGGCTCCGCGCCCCGGGCAACCCGCCCGGCAAGGAACGGCACCTATGCGCAGTTGCAGTATCCGTGACTATCGCAATCGACTCTTTTCACAACGCGAGGTAACACACTATGGCAAATCCCATCAATACCGCCAGCAGCGTCTTCGGCGGGGCCTCCAGCATGGCCAGCACGGCCGGCAACGCCATCGGCGGCGCGGCCGCAGCGGCTTCGGGCGGCGCGAGCGCCGCGTCGACGGAAGCGCAGATGCAAGGCATCAGCGACCAGATGAACCAGATGACGCTCGCATCGGCCCAGATGCAGCTGCAACAGAGCATGGCCGCGGCCCTGTCGAACGTCATGAAAAGCGGCGCGAGCAACGTCAAAAGCGCATCGCAAGGCGGCTGATGACGCCAGCCGGCGTCGCGTCACGCGACGCCATCGCGGCGGCCGCACCCATCCCCGGGCGGCCGCCCCTAGCGCTTTGCGTTTGACCTCGTCCCAGATCCGCACATCGCATGAGCTCCGACCGATATACCTGGCTGATCGAGGATCTGTGTGCCGTGATCGGCCTGCCCGACGTCCAGAACGTGCTGACCACGCGCGCGATCGAGGTCGAGGGCTTCGACGTCCGCCTCGATTATTTCGACAACGACATCGACGCGATGTATGCGAATTTCCATTACGGCGCCGTCACCGCCGGCCGGACACTGACGATCTTCCGGCTGATGCTGGAAGCGAACCTGCTGGTCTACGCACAAGATCAGGCGCAAATGGGGATCGACACAGATACCGGGAACGTGGTACTGATACTGCGCATTCCGTTCGACAGCGGCGTGGATGGCGCGGAACTGGCCGACCTGCTCGCGCATTACGCGGAACACGGCCGCTACTGGCGGCGCAACATCATGGAATCGAGCGACGAAATGTTCGACGGCATCGCCTCCGGAGAGTACATCTGGCTGCGCGCATGACCGCCTAGACGCCGCTCGGCCGATCAACCCGAGGCAGGCCTCCCGCGCAGTTCCCGATGTCGAAATCCGCTTCCCAGCGTGCGCCCACCCGGCGGCACGCCACGGCGCCGTCCGACACCCCGGGCGGCCGCACCATCGCCTTTTCCCGCTTCTGGCTGCTGCGCGACGCGGGCCTGCTGATCGCCGACGGCGAGATCGTCTCGCTCGGCGCGCGCCCCCTCGCGATCCTGATCCGGCTGATCGACGCGAACGGCCGCGCGGTGTCGGTGGCCGCCTTGCGCGAGGCGGTCTGGCCCGGGCTCGAGGTCGACGTCAACACCGTCCAGTCGCAAATCTCGGCACTGCGCCGCGCGCTCGGCGAGGATCGCGACCTGATCGAGACCGTGCCGGCCCGCGGCTACCGGTTCGCGGGCGACCTGCGCATCGTCGAGCCGCCCGACGGCGCCGAGCCCGCCGCCGACCCGGCCGCGCCCGCCGACCCGCTCCCGCCCGAACCCGCGCCGCCCGCCGCCGCGCCGCTCGCGCGCAACACGCTCGCAGCGGCCCAGCCGCACGACCCGGCCGCGTTCGTCGGCCGCCATGCCGAGCTGGCCGAACTGCTCGCGACGGTGCCCGGCGCCCGCATCCTCACGCTGACGGGCGCGGCCGGGATCGGCAAGACGCGGCTCGCGATCGAGGCCGCGCGCAGCCTGGCCCCGCAATTTCCCGACGGCGTGGCGTATGTGCCGCTCGCCACGCTGTCGGCGCCCGACCGGCTGGTCCACGCGATCGCCGACGCGCTCGAGGTCGACACGCGCGGCGGCGAGATCGATGCCGCGCAGCTCGCCGAGGCGCTCGGCGAACGGCGCCTGCTGATCGTGCTGGACCACGCGGCGCCGCTGCGCCACGCGGTGGCGCGCGCGGCCGAGCGGCTGGCCGCCGCCACGCCCGGCGTGCACCTGCTGATCACCAGCGACACCGCGCTCGCGATCGGCGGCGAGCGCGCGATGGCGGTGGCACCGCTGGGCGTATCGGCCGACGCGCACCAGCCCGACGACATCGGCAACAGCGACGCGCTCGCGCTGTTCTTCACCGCGTTCGAGCGCCGCCAGCGCCGCGACGGCACCACCGCGCCGGCCCGGCTGCCGGCCGATGCGCTGGCCGCGGCCGCCTCGATCTGCGCAAGCCTCGACGGCATGCCGCATCCGGTCGAGCTGCTGGCGGCCGATATCGCCGCCAGGCTGGCCTCGAACGGCGACGTGCGCGCGGCGTTCGTGGCCTGCGCGACCGAGCTCGACGGCTTCCTCGCCCAGCGCACCGGCTCGCGGCGCCGGCTGCTGCCGCACGCGGACCTGCAGCTGGCCTGCCTCGATTTCGTCTACGGCAGGCTCGACGCGGGCACCCGCACGGTGCTGCGCCGCCTCGGCCTGTTCCACGGCGCGTTCGAGGAAGGCGCGGCGGCCGAGCTGCTGGTGGCGTTCGATCGCGCGCTCGGCCTCGACGACACGCCCGCCGAGACCACCCGCCAGCGGCTGCGCCAACTGGTGGGCGCCGGCCTCGTCGAGGACGTCGAATGCGACGGCGAGATGCGGCTGCAACTGCCGCCCTCGGTGCGCCGCTTCGCGCTGACCACGCTCGCGCGCACGCCCGAGCGCGCCACGCCCGGCGCGCTGCACGCGGCACTGGTGGCGCGCATGGTGGCGCGCCGCTTCGGCGCGGGGCCGTTTCTCGCGCCGCCCACCGTGCGCCACGACCTGGCCGACCTGCGTGCCGCGCTCGAGTGGGCGATCGACGCCGGCAAGCCGGAGCTCGGCGCGGACCTGCTCGACCACTCCGCGCCGCTCTGGGTGCGGCTCTCGCTCGGCGACGAGTACGTGGGATGGGCGCGGCGGGTGGCCGTGTGCGGCAACGGCGGCGAGCTCCGGCGGATCCGCCCCGAGATGCGCGTGGCCGCCGCGCTCGCCAACGCGCTCACCTGCAAGCGCAACGCGGCCAGCGAAGCGGCGCTGCAATGGCAGCGCGCCTACGAGATCGCCAGCGCCTGCGCCGACAATTCCACGCGGCTGCGCGCGCTGCTGCACCTGTTCTTCCGCGCCCAGATCCGCGGCGAAACCGACCGCACCCGCGAACACGCCCGCAAGTACACCGAGATCGCCGATGCCGCGCGCTGGCCCGCCGCGCAGCACAACGCGCGGCTGATCGAGGGCATGCTGCGCGCCTATACCGGCGACCTGCACATGGCGATCCCGCTGCTGGCCGGCGCCAACGGCGCGCATCCCGACGTGATCCGCGAGGCGCGCGCGCTGGCCACGCGCCACGGCCTGTCGCTGCACCTGATCGCGAGCGCCGCGCTGTCCACCGTGCAGTGGCTGGTGGGCGGCAAGCCGCGCGACGGCGAAATTCCCGAGCTGGCCGCCCCCGACAACGAGCCGATGTCGTGCTGCGTCGCGCTGCGCCACGCCTGCGCGCTCGCCGTGGTCGAGGACGACGCGCCGCGCGCCGAGGCCTACGCGGCCGCGCTGGTCGAGCTGGCCAGTTCGTCCGCGCCGCGCCGCTGGCTGCGCACCGGCCTGGACGTGCAGCGCTGGCTGCTGGCCCGCCAGGGCGACCACGCCACCGGCCTGCAGCTGGTGGAGGAGATCGCCCAGCGCTTCGAGTCGCACCGCGTGCCGCCCGTCGATCTCGCGTTCGTGACCACGCTGATGCCGTCGATCGACTTCACGCGCCAGGGCGCGCTCGCGAACGCGCTCGCGCACGGCATCACGCAGGCCGTGCGGCGCGCCGATCGCACCGGCGAGCGCTGGACCAAGCCGTGGCTGCTGCATCTGCAGGGTGCGCTGTCGCGCGCGCGCGGCGAGCCGCGCGCCGTCACGCGGCGCAGCCTCACGCATGCGCTGCGCTGCGCGTCCGAACAGGGCGCCTATCGCATCGTCGAGCGGATTCGCGCCGATCTCGATGCGCTCGACGCAAGCATCGACGGCAATGACGGCGATTGAATCGAAATCCGCCCGATTGCTTCGGATCGCCCGACGCCGCTTCGCCCCGGAGCGCGGGTTTTACCCAATGGCTGTCACACACGTAAATTAACGTGGAGCTCCGTCCAGCCCACCGGGCCCATGCGCCGAAAACGCATGTCCCGCATGGAAATCCGGAGCTCAGATGTCGCTCAAGTCCGTCCTCGCCCGGCTCGGCGCAGCCGCCGCCGACCCGCGGCCGGCCGCCGATGCCCGGGGCATCCCCGGCGTCACGCACGCGCTGCCGACCCCGGCAACACCTCCCGCCGCGCCGCTGCCGCCCCGGCGCGACGCAACGCACGCGGACGCGCCCGCCACCCGCCACGCGCCGCCCCATCCGTCGCCGGCGCCCGGCCTGCCCGGCGCGGCCGCCGAGCAGGCACGGCGCCGGCAGGGCACGGACCGGCTGAGGGCCTTGTTCACGCGCGGCAGACCCGCTGCGCCCGGCGCCGCGCCGCAGCCGCCGAGCCAGTCGCCGGGGCTCGTGGCCAACGCCGTCGCGCACGTCAACGCGGCCGCCACCGATATCTCGACGCCGTTCTCGCAGCACTCGGACCGCCACCGCCCGCTTTCCGCGCAGCAGTACCGCACCGACGTCGCGCGCTACGCCGCCGATACCCGGGCCTCGCAGGCGGCCACGCTCGCGCGCAAGCAGCGCAAGCGCGTGGGCGACGCACTCGGCGCGGCGATGCCGGCGATCGCCGAGGACGGCCATGCCGACGCCGACCCGGCCGCGCTGCGGCTCGAATCGCTCGACACCCGCGCCGGCCTGAGCGTGCAGGTGCAGACCTGGTTCCCCGATCCCGCCGGCGCGCAGGCGAGCCGGCCGCTCGCCGAGCGGCTTGCCGGGCTCGGCGCGCCCGGGCGCGCGCCTGCGATGCTGCGCGGCGTGCTCAGCGCCAGTGCGCTGCGCGAGGCCGGCGTGAGCGACGCGGCACAGGCACACCAGGTGCTCGACGCGCTCGCTTCGCTCGACTTCTCGCGCATGGCCACGCAGACCAGCGCGCTGCCGGCCGGCGCCACGCGAGAGATCGACGCCACGCGCGCGCGCGCGTGGCTGGTGGCACGCGTGCTGTCGCGCACCGACGAAGGCTTCGACGCGCTAAGCGCGCTGCGCGGGCCAGGCCAGGCGCCGTCGCTCGCGCTGATGGCGCAGCGCGTCATGCTGCAGGCCGCCGACCATGCCGACCCCGGCCCGCACGACACGCTCACGGTCGCCACCGATCCGGCGCCGGGCGCGGTGCAGGCACGGCTGCTGGCAGGGCCGGACGCCGCCAGGCTGCCCGCGCGCGCCTTCGCGGCGGCCGCGATCGCGAACACCGGCGGCGCGACGCAGATGCGGCCCGATCAGAAGGGCGATTTTTTTGCGTGGCGCCAGCATTTCCGCGACGACGGCGCGGGCACGCCGCTGGCGATGACGCGCGAGCGTCTGCACCGCTTCACCGGCAAGACCCTCGAGCGCGCCGGCGAGAAACGCTGGAAGACCTTCGCCGCGCGCGCCATCGGCAAGCACCGCTCGCCGCTCGCCGCGGTGCGCAACGGCACGCAGGACGTCACGCGGCTGACCATCGCCAAGGAGCGCAAGGCGCTCGGCGAACTCGCCGAGCGGCGCGAGGCGCTGCTCGGCCTGCCGGCGATGCAGCCGGCCGCCACCCTCGCCCACGCGCAGCCCGCCCGCTCGCTCGTCGAGCTGGCCGCGCTGCACGTCTGGTTCGACAGCGGCGGCTTCAAGACCGGCAGGCCCGACGCCGCGCAGATGGAGGCCATCGTCGCGAAGGCCAGGCAGATGCGCGACCAGATCGCGAGACAGCCCGCCTCGCCCGCGCGCGACGCGTTCCTGCGCGACACCGAGGCCTGGGGCGGCAGGCACGCGCAGAGCCATGCTGCGTTCGCGGGCGTGGGCGACGTGCCCTTCGACCTCGACCGCCTGGCCGGCTGGGCGCAGCGCGCGCAGGTGGACGATCCGGCCTTCGTCGCCGAACTCGACGCGCAGATCGACGGCGAGCTGGCGGCGCTGAAGGCGAGCGCGAAGAACCTGCCGCGCTCGGTCGGCACGCCCGATCGCGAACACGTGGTGGACGCGCTCGGCGAGGTCGTCAAGCAGCTGCCGTCGGGCGCGCGGCTGCGCCTGCAGGACGGCAACCGCGCGGGCATCAGCACGCGCGGACTCTCGGCCAACTTCGGCAAGCTGCTCAACGCCACCGGCATCCCGCTCACCGCGCGCGTGGACGCACGCTACAACAAGAACCGCTGCGCGCTCGTCGAGTTCGCGCGCAGCAACTATGGCGCCGAGATCTTCGCGGGCACCGCCGACGGCAGCAGCTGGCAGGCCGGCGCCGGCATGCGGGTGGGCTACGACTTCGACGTCGGCCTGTCCTACGTGCGCGCCGGCGTGACCGTACAGGGCATGCTCTACCAGGCGGAGACCAACCGCCCGCGCGGCGTGTCGCTGCGCGTCACGCGCCGCGTCAAGGAAGACGGCAGCAACTTCGACGACAAGAGGCTCGAAACGAAATACGCCGGGCTCTTCAAGCATTTGGTCGACAGCTCCACCGAAGCGCCGGACCAAAGCGCCAGGGGCACCTGGAACCATCTCGCCGACCGCTACCTCGAGGACGAGGACGTCTCGGTGGGCTGGACCGACGGCACCGACAAGACCGCGCGCAGCGGCGCGACCTTCGACGTGGGCGTCTACGGCGGCATTCCGCACACGCCGCTGTCGGCCGGCATGGGCGTGGGCGTCGGCTATACGTCCACCCACCACCATGTTCGCGAACAGCGCGACCACGGCGGCTCGCTGCAGCTCGAACAGTACCGCTCGGGCGGCGGCTCGCAGTGGGTGGGCCGCCTCACCGCCGGCCTGAGCGGCTCGGTGCCGATCGGCACCAGGCCGCACACGGTCGGCCTCGGCACCACCTCGGTGGACACGCCCTCCGTCAACCTCGCGCTGCGCGACAGCGGCATCGAATCGCGCGTGCAGATCGCGCGCGACAACGGCGTGCTGATGCCGCGTTCGTGCATCGTCGATGTCGAATACCGCTCGCCGCGCCGGTTCACGCAGGCGATCGACGCACAGCGCGGCGCCTGGCTCGACCTCTACGCGCTCGACTCGCTGGCCAAGCAGGGCGTGACGATCGACACCGCCAGCGCCGGGCAATGGGCCACCGCGCACGCGCAGGCCGAGGCGAAGCTCGACAAGCTGCTCGGCGAGATACGCGGCAACGCGGCGCCGAATCAGACGTATTTCCACCGGTTCCGCCTGCGCAGCGACGCGGCAGCGCGCATCGACGCGCTCGCCGCCAGCGAAGCGGGCGGCCGGCCGAATCCGGCCGTGGCCCGCGAGATCAACCGGATCATGTCGGACCCGGCGTCGTGGATCGCGTCGGACCTGAAGGTCAAGGAAGTCAATTCGAGCGCCTCGCGCGCCGGCCTCAAAGCGGCACTGCACGTGAGCGCCGTCACGCAGGTGTCGGGCGAGCATGAGATCGTCTCGGAGACGGCCGACTTCGCGCAACTCGACGCGCTCGAGCGCTATCAGGCCGATCGCGCGGCGGCGCAAGCCGCGGCCGGCATCGAGGCCGCGGCGCAGCTGGAAGGCGAGGGCGAGGACGACGACGGCATCGCGCGCGGGGCCGGCGGGCCGTCGGGCGGGCCGGTGCCCGAGGGCGATGCTGCCGGCGGCGGCGGGCGCCGCCCGATGCCGCTACGCGCGCGGCACGCGCCCGGCACGGGCGATATCGACGATATCGTCGAAGCGGACGACGACGGGGACGTCTTCTACGACGCGCGGGAATCGTTCGACGACGCCCCGCCGAGTCCCTGACGGCGCGCCGCCGGGGCGCTCCAGCGCGGCGCGCCGGCTGGCGATTGACCGCCTCGGCGGCGCTCGCTATCGTGGTCGATCCCGCCGGACCCGGCGGAAACGACCACGCCCCCACCATGACCGATCTGTGCGACCGAATCTGGACCCTGCTCGAAGAAGGCGCCGGCGCCGGCCGCGAGCGCTCGCCGTTCACCATGCTGCAAGCGGCCACGCTCGGGCTCGACGGCGCACCGAAGGTGCGCACCGTGGTGCTGCGCGGCGCCGACCGCCAGGCGCGCACGCTGATGTTCCATACCGACGCGCGCGCCGCGAAGGTTGCCGAGCTGGCACGCGACGCGCGTATCGCGCTGGTCGGCTGCGATCTGGCCAACGGCCTGCAGATCCGTGTCGAAGGCACGGCGACCCGGCGCACCGATACCGCCGGGCGCCTCGCGATCTGGCGTGCCAGCCGCCCCCGCACGCTGGTTCTTTATCGCGCACCGCTGCCGCCGGGCACACCGGTTGCGACGCCGGCCGACGCGCAGCCGTGCGCCGCCGGCAACGACGCATCGCTCGACGGCTTCGAACATTTCGCCGTGTTCGACGTGCATGTCGCAGCGCTCGACTGGCTCGATCTATCCCGCGACGGCCACCAGCGCGCGCGGCTCGTGTTCGGCGCGAACGGCTGGCAGGCCGGCTGGATCGCGCCCTGATCGCGCCGACGGCGAAGACGCCGCGTTCGACGCGCGGCTCGCGCATCCGTGCGATACCCTGCCCGTCGGTCACCGCGTCGATCGCCGGCGACGGCGCGGTGCGGATGGTCAAGGCGGCGGACCGGCGGCTGGATGGACCGGTTGCGTCCGCAACGACCTGGACGGCGCACGGAACCGCCGGGAAGTCGGCGCGGCCGCCGAACGCGAGCGCGAGGCCGGGCGGCGGCCTCGAACGCATGCAAGCCGTGCAGGGCGCCGGGCGGCTCGTTCATCGAAGCGGGCATTCTCGCGCCGGGCCATGCCACGCAGGCGAAACACGAAGGCCGAAACGGCCACGCAATGGACATGATACCGACATGGGAATGACACGAAACGCGCCGACGCCGCGTGTGCTCCCCGGGCATCGGCACGCTTGCCCGCCCGATGGCCAGCATCGACGCCGTCGGGCTTTTTGGGGTGCCCGCAGGGCTGGTAAACTTGCACACAGGGCGCGATTCGCGCCACGCAGGCCAGGCGCGTCGCACCCGCGCGAACGTCGGAACCGTCCCGAGACGCAGGGACGGCAGGCCCTGACCGCAGGGCCGCGCAGCGCGCGTGTCACCCATGCCGTTGGCCGCATCATGCCTGCCCGTTTCCCATAGTGCCGCCGGCGTGCGAGGTGAGCCGGCCGCGACCCGACGAAGGTAGGCCAAGTGCAGAGCAGGACCGAAGTTTATTCGCTGCCTCGCGGCCGGCTGGCGAGATGGCTGACCGCGCCGGGCCAGGATACGCCGCACGAAATCCGTGTCGCGCTGGTCGGCACGTTGTTCGGTACGCTGCCGATCTTCTTCGGCGGTGTCTTCAACACGATCGCCGTGGCCTGGGTGATCGAGGCCCGCCATCCCACCGCCCTGTTCCGCTTCTGGCTGTGCGCCGAACTCCTCATCTGCGCCGTGCGCCTGGTCGTGCTGGTGATATCGCGCCGTCGCGCGCTGCAGCAGCGTCCCACGCCCACCGACCTCTACATCACGCTCGCGCCGCTATGGGGCGCGACGGTGGGCTATGGCGCGTTCGTCAGCGCAATCAGCGGCGACTGGGTGGCCGCCACGCTGTCGTTCCTGTCGGCCGCGGCCATGGTGGGTGGCATCTGCTTTCGCAACTTCGCGGCACCTCGCCTGGTGGCGGTGATGATCGTGCTTTCGCTGGGCCCCTGCGCAATCGGCGCGCTGCTGTCGGGCGAGCATGTGCTGCTGCTGACGCTGGTGCAGATCCCGTTCTACCTGTTCGCGATGAGCGCGGCCGCGCGCCGGCTCAACGCACTGCTGATCTCGACCATGAAGGCCGAGCGCGAGAATAGACACCACGCACGCCACGACATGCTCACCGGCCTGCTCAATCGCGCGGGCCTGTTCAACGCCGCCAACGGCGGCAAGCGCGCGCGCATCCGCGCGGGCATGACGCTCTTCTACCTCGATCTGGACGGCTTCAAGCCGATCAACGACGCCTACGGCCACGAGGCCGGCGACCGCCTGCTGGTGCAGGTAGCCGAGCGGCTGCTGAGGCTGGCCGGCAGCGACGCGCTGGTCGCGCGCATGGGCGGCGACGAGTTCGTGGTGGTTGGCGACTGCCGCGGCGAGGCAACGGCCCGCGAACTCGCCGGCGCAATCGCGCGCGAGATCGCGCGGCCGTTCGAACTCGCGCCCGGCATCCGCGTGCAGGTGGGCGCGAGTGTCGGCATCACGCCCGTGTCGGGCGAGGACACCGACATCGACGCACTGCTGCGCATCGCCGATGCGGCGATGTACGACGCCAAGCGCAACAAGAAGGGCGACCCGCCAACTACACACGCCGCGGCCTAGTTTCCAGCAGCTCGATCATGCGCGTGGTCGCCAGCATCTCGAGCACGCCCCTTTTTGCCTGGGCGCGGGCGGGCAACACGGTCTCGCGGTAGCGGCCGACGAGCGTCGCGGCCGGCTCGAGCCCGTCGGCCAAGCCGGAAGGTCCGTCCTGCCACGTCCGCGCGAGCCGCTCGGCGTCGTCGCGGGTCGGAAAGAGACGCTTGAACGTCCGCCCAGCATCACTCGACCTCCGGCAATGTGCCGTGTGGTAGCGGCATCGCGGCATGTTTGGCCGCCGCGATCGCGGCCGGCGGCAATGGTGGCGGCTGGAGTGGCAAATTCGTGGCCGAGAGCTTCGGCCCCGCCTTCGTCGCGCCCGTGACGAAGATCCGGGCGGGCAGCGTGTAGTGCCGCAGTTCCAGCACCTCCAGCGGCCCCGAGCCGACCTCGCTGCGCAGTTGCACGCGCAACGGCAGCCCGAGGCTCGTGTCCGGCGTCCAGCTCAGCAGATAGCGCGCGCTGTCCTGCTGCGAGACTTTCGCACGTTCCAGCAGCCGGATCAGGCCGAACCGGCCCTGCGAATCGAGCGCCGTGCGCAGCCCGCCCTGCTCGGTCTGCCATTCGATGTGCGACAGGTTCTCCAGCGACTGCCCGGGCCACTCGAACGGCGTCCATTCCTGCTTCTGGTTGAAGTAGCGCAGCTCGCGCCCGGACAGCACGAACTTCATGTCCGTGATGCCCGGCGTCGGCTCCGGCCGCAACTCGTATCGCAGGTGCGCGTCCCCGGACGGGAACAGCATGGTCGAGACACGGGTGAGCTGGTTCAGGCTGGCGAGGAAGCCGGGATCGATCGTCAGCGCACCGTGGTCGGCCCCCTGCACCGCCACCCATCGGTCACCCTGCCGCTCGACCACGCCGGCAAGCTGAGTGGTGACGAACTGCGCGATCACGCCGTTATCGGGCCGCATGAAGCGCGCCATTTCGGGCAGCGACGCGTCATTGTCGGAGTCGGCGAACGGATAGCGGCCGCCGAAGGTCCTGGTCCAGTCCGCCACGATTGCGGTGCGCCACATGTCGTTCAGGCTCGACGCCGCCGGCTGCACGACAACTTGCCAGGCCTGGTCGAACGGCGCGCGGAACAGCTCGCCAAACCCGGACCACTGCTCGCCCAGGCTCGCGGCGAGGCGGCTGGCGTAGTCGCGGCTCTCGGCGATGTCGGACGTCCTGCCTTGCAGGACCGCCTGCGCCGCCTGACGCGCCATCGCGTCCGGATCGGCACCGGAGACGATCTGCGAGGCCTTCAGGCGCATGGCGGTAACGCGCTCCAGGTATCGTGCGAGGCTCAAGTCGCCGGTCGCGGCAAGCGGTGCGGCGGCCTTGCCGCTCGCAGCTGCGCCTAGCACCAGATCGCTGCCGGTCAGGCGCAGGATCGGCCCGAACGCCTTGGCAAGCGGCGCGAGCGGCGGCTGGGTCTGCTTCGACGGATCCTTCTCGGCGCCGCCGACGAGCTGCTGCGCCTTGCTGATCAGATTGTCGGCGAGCGACTGCGCATTCGCGCCGGCACCCGCCTGGTAGACGATCGCGTTCATCAGCGCGACGAGCGGCGAGCGTTGCGGGTCGCCCAGCAGCGTGAGCTGGTCGGCCGTGGCGGACAGCGTCGGCGCCGCTTGCCAGCGCAGGCTGTTGAGGAACAGCGCCCAGGCCCGTCCATAATCGTCGAAGTAGCGCTGGCGCAGCTGGGCCTTCAGCCTTGACGGTGCGGACTGCGTCGCCTTGACGTCGGAGAGCACCCAGTCGCCCGCCACGTTTTGCTGCTCGCTCGCTTTGTCGATCGCTTTCGAAATCCGCTCGTCCCAGGCGGCGCGTGTGAACACACCCGGCACGGCCGCCGTCGTATCGAATAGGCCCCGGCTGGTCGTGTCGCCCAGCAGCGTCGCGAGCGAGACAGGCGGATACTTGGCCTTCGCGTCGTCGAGGATCTGCTGATAGACCGCATCGGTCGAGTTCTGGATGCCGCGCACGCCGATCACCGTCTGGCGCGTCGAGGCCACCAGCCCCAGATCCGGCGCCATCGCCTGCCACCTTCCGCGGCCCAGATGATTCGCCAGGAACGCGATCGTGTGCTGGCGCAGGTCTTCCCACGCCCCCGACGACAGCGGCGAGTTCGCGGGGCGCACGGGCGCGGCCGTCGCGACGAGTTGCGGAGTCAGGAATGCGGCGACCGCCCGTTCTGGCCTGGCGAGCATCAGGTAAGCCTTCAGCGTGTCGTAGACGGCCTGCACCTGCGCATTGCCGCCGCTGGCGATCTGGGCATCCGACAGGGAGGCAAGCTTGCGCAGGCGCGCCTCGAGCTTCTGGCGGATCGGCGCCACGAGGATGCGGCTCGCCGCATTGGCATAGCCCGGCCATAGCGCATCGAGCAGCGCGCCGTCGCGGTTCAGGCCGAAGCGCGTGCTCCACGGCGCGCCGTCGCGCTGATGGACTTCGAGCGTATCGATCTGCCGGTCGAGGCCGTTGAGCGCTTGCAAGGCCTGCGTGCGATCCTGAACGGTCGACAGCCGCGCAATGGTATCGGCCACGTTCCGGATCGTTGCACGGTTGACGAATCCCGACAGCATCGTGCCGGCGATCCAGCAGCCGACCAGGCCGGTCGTGATCCAGGCCGCTGTCGTCGACGGCGAGAAGCCGACGCGGCGGCCGTGGATTCTGCGGCTGTGTTCGGCGACGGTCTGCCAGATCGTGCGATGTCGAGGTTCACCCGCCGGCTCGTCGTCGTTTGCGTCGGTGGGCAACAACGGTGCCCGCTCCCGTTCCTCGACGAGCGGTGCGAAAAGCAGCCCGTGAATCGCCTGCCGCCAGATGCGGGATTGGGCAGTCTGCAGCACCAACCCGGACAGTGGGCCGTGCAGCGTCGAAATATGCTGCGAGAGCTCGGCGGGATAGCGGTCGGCGGCATCCTTCGCCAGCCGCACGACGCCGGCATCGGCCAGGTTGTAAGCGAGGTCTTGCAACGATGCGTCGATCTGATCCGCGCTGATGCGCGCGTTCGCCCACGTGAACCCGATCGCCTCGTCGGGACTCGACGTTTCGCTGCCGAAATCGGTGACGTTGAGCAGATACGCGGGCGCGGCCCAGCGCAGCGCGCGGGCATGGCGCGCGAGCTGTTGGGCAAGCGCGTCGGTGTCGAACGGAGCATTGGCTGAACTGCGATTGCACGTCACGACCACGATCGCGTCGACCGGACGACGGCGGCGCAGGCGGCGGATTTGATCGAGCCAGTCCGTTTCGAGTGTGTCGCGGGTTTGCTGCGCGTACAGCAAGACCGCGTCGCCGGTAATCAGATACCCGGCCTCGACGAGTCCCGGCGCCAGGCGTTTCACCAGCGGCACGTCACCGGCGACGAGTACCCACCGTTCGCGATAGCGCCAGCGCCAGAAGTGACGGTCGGCAAGCAATTGCTTGAGCGCCGCTGCCCGCGACCGTGCGTCGTCCGGTTGTGCGCCGGCCGATGTGGAACGATCGAGAAGTCCCCGGTCGCGCGCCCATTGTTTGACAGCCCGCCATGCAATCGCGGGACGGGAGGAGTCGCTGAAGCTGAATGCAAGTAGCAGTACGACGAACACAATGCACAGCACAGCAATTGCCGGGCCGCGTTGCTCGGCCGATAGACCCACCCACTGCGGCCTCGACCAGATAATCAGCCCGGGCAGAACAACGCAAAGAATGCTACCCAAAAGGTCGATCTTGAATTTTCTGTTCATGCTGAAGCGAGCGTGTTATTTAGTTCGTGGTCGCCCTTGGTCACCACGGCAATGATGGTATGGTCTTCGTTGCGTTGGGCGACAAGCTGAGGCGTCGCCGAACTCGCTGCGCGAAGTACGGCACAGGTCGCTGTGAGCCACCCGGCTGACAGCCCTGCTCGCCCAACGCTGCGGTCGAGGTCAATTTCGGGCAGCGGTTCATTGCGCGGTTTGCCGCCACCGACGTGGCTCATCGCCGTATGCAGCGGTCCGACCGTTTCCCCATCAAACCCGGTCATCCAGGCCGACTCCAGTGAATCGAACTTGGCGTAGCCCCAGCGAAGGGCATAAGTCAGCGCATGTATCAGGTTCTCATTGCCAGACCGCAACGGGCGATGAAGCGAGGCAATAGGTCGCAACTTGTACCTGGCAGTGAGAGCTGTGGATGCGATAAGCAGCCCAATGCCGGCCTCCGCCGTACCCTCCGGCGGGTCTTCGTTGAGTACGGCGCTGAGCGAAACGGAAATCAGCAGGACGGCGGACCGGTCCAAAGGTGACGCTCCATCGCAGCCGTCGAGCCACGTGTCGACAGTCATCAGCCCGAGCGGCGCAGGAACCCGCTGAGTACGCGCGTCCCTCAAATTATGGTTGCGCCATTGCGCTTGCCAGAGCTCGACGAGGTCAGCGTTCCCGACATAGTCCGACACGTCGAGCAGGACGCGAAGCGGAACCTCGGCCGGCAGCGGTGTAATGGACTCAGTCAGATCGACCAGTAGCTTGTCGTAGAGCCATTCGAGAATCAGCGTATGGCGTTCTGCCTCGTCGGCGGCCAGGCGTGCGTCTATTGGCTGAAGCCACCGTGCAGCGACCGAGTCATCGACCGAGTGGTCGGAGGCCCTGGCGTCAAGTGTCATTGTTCGATCGGCAATATTCGCAACGCCATTCTCGGCATCGTCTTCCGTCACGCGTATCGCCGCTCCCAGGATGCGGAGCGGGATGCTTTCCTGCGTGAACTCCTGCTCGGCAAATTGTTTGCACGCCGCGTTCCACGCGAGTGCATCGAGACGACGCCCCTCGTAGACGCTGAAGACGCGTGACACAACGAATCCGGCGATGCCGGTCGGATAGACCGTGATGCAGATCCAGAACCACGGCGAGTGAGTTGACTCGCCTGCCGGCCAGAGCAGGAGCACTGCAAAGATACCGAGTAGCGTCAGCACGAAGAACACCACTGTCCAGACGAAACGAGACGGCGGCGTATCGGGAACCCGCTCTTCTGGTGGAAGATTGTCGAAGTCGAGCGCCATCGTTCAGCGGCGTCCGCTGTTCGGAAGTGAGGAAATCAGCCGGCACCCGCATTCGCACGAATCATCGTGCTGTGCGACTTCCAAACCATCGTCGAATGCGCCGGACGTGGCGGTACCGATCCGGTTGTCACCGTGCTTCGGGCAGGTAACGGGATCGTGAAGCCGAGCAAGGGCCTTGCCCATGAAATTCCGGTGTGGGGAACCGGATTCTACCTTTCCGCCACCTGTGTGGCTGTCGCCAACGCGAATAATGCCTGGCATATTAATCTCCCCTATAAACGTCGCTGAAGCAGCAAGCCTGCATACACCGCATCCCCGCAATCGATGTTTTGCACGCAGTGTTGAAGATCACTTTGGAACCACCATTCGATAAACCGTACCCAGGTCGTGTGAGCCTCCTGCGAACGTGACGCCGTAAAAGTAGCCATCCTTTCCGACCACGAGGCGTTCTTTGCTCGGACAGGTGCCGTCGACTGACGTGGCTCCGAAGGAGTACAGCGACGTCATCTCGCCATGCGGGCTCACGCGGTAGAATTGGCCCGCCGAATCGTAACCAATCTTGTTGGTCCCGCCGGAGCACGTTGTTCCATAAAGGTAGCCGTCACTTCCGACTACAATCGATGAAGGGCCTACGCCTATCGAACTCGCCGGTGGAAATGAATACACAATCGTGTATTTTCCGCTAGGCGAAAACCGGAAAATTGTCCCACTACCATTTTGTCCACCGACGGCAGTCGTTCCATACAGACTGCCGTCCTTCCCTTGTACAACGCCGGTTCCAGGGTTCTGGCCGTCATCGTCGAACACGGCGAAGGAATGCAGTACCGTGAATTCCCCGGATCGGCTTAACCGATACAGCGTTCCCCGATTCTCTTTGCCCCCGGCCCTTGTTGTACCGTATAGATTCCCGTCAAATCCGAGTGTAAGATCGCCTCCCGGTTCGGCACCATTCCGCTTATCTGGCTCGAAGAAATGCAGCACCGAGAACTCGCCTGATCGGGTGATGCGATAGACCGCGCCGCTGTCGGAGGGACCACCGCGTATCGTTGTGCCATAAAGGGTTCCGCCATGATCTTCCACAAGAAGGCTATTGGGCAATTGCGGTTCGGATTGCTTTACTCCAAACGTGTGCAGAATGGTAACTTTCCCTCCCGGAGTAAGGCGAAACAGTGTTCCAGTCTTTGTGTGGTTCTTATCGGTGTGAGTTGTTCCATAGAAATTTCCGTCCGAGGCCTGAAACACACCGTTAATTGGCTCAGCAGCGTCGACGTCCGGCTGATTAAACGAATAGACAAGCGACACATGCCCATCTTTCGTCATGCGAAAGATGGCGCCGAAACGGTCAGTTCCCGCCTTCGGTGATGTCCAATACAAGCGGCCATCATCAGCTTCCGTCAACCGTCCATCAATGGCAAGCGCAGAAGTATCCAACCGGTCTGCCCGTCCGTACGAACTGTCGATATTCATCAAGACAGATTCTCCAGGCGGCAGAGTGCTTTTGCAGGCAGTCAGCATCGCGCTGCCACTGACTGTAACGACGAGAGCGGCAATGACCATGCAAACACGGCGGTAGCCACTCATTTTCTGTCGTTCGGACAGCGAGGCATCGGTGGAACGACGGATCTGAAACGTGTGGTCGTCCCAAACGCGATGAATGCCTGACCAACGGCGTTCGCTGTCCGGCAACGAGGAAATCAGGTCGCATGTGCATTTACACAGATCGTTGTGTTGTGCGATCTCGATACCATCGCCGAATGGGCCGGACATGGCGGGTGCGATTCGACTGTCCCCATGCTCCGGTTCGGTGACGGGATGATAAAGACACGCAATTGCGTGCGTCATGAAAGAGCGCGCTGCTGAGTGCACCGGTACAACGCCGCCCGCAGTGCGTCTATCACCGATTCGAATGATGCCTGCCATATTGCTCCCCACGTTGAACTGCTGCCGCCACTGAGCTTTCGATAACGGTGTGCTATTGAGACGCGCTCAAAGACGACCCGATATCCGGGGGGGGCGGCGTCATGGCATCGCTAACCTGCCTGATACGCTCCGCAGCCTTTTCGTCGCGTTTGCGCTGCTTTTCCTCCTTGGCGTAGTCGCTTACGCCGAAGGTATCCGTTGCGCGTGTCTGGAAGTAGAGAGTCGACGACAACAAATGGTCGTGCCAGCTCGTCAGCATCGTGTCGTGAACCAGCAGATCGAACAACGCCATGACCTTGGGAGGAAGCGGATTGGACCCGTTCAGGCCCATCTTCCATGCCTGCGCAAGGGCCTCCTGCTCGGGCGACATCATCATTGCCTGGATCACGCCGACACTAAAGTCCGGGTCCGCATCCCAGGGCAAGTCACCGCTCTGGGCCATATCCTGCATTATTTTGACAGACCTCCGCAATCCAGCCTGTTGGGACTCGCGAGACATCATGTCCTGAGATTCCCGCTGGATGCGCTCCCAAATACCTTCTGAGGGGCGACGCTTTTCGATCCCCGCGTCGCGGCCGGAAACCATCTCCGGCAAGATCGAGTCTTGCCAACGTGCCAGTGCCTTGGCGAGCGTCGCACTGTCCGCTGGAGGGTTCTGATTTCTGAGCGCGATGTAAGCGGACTCGGCGTCCTGGTTTTCCTTCAACAGTGCGCGATGCTGTGCATCCAGCGTATCGAAGCGGCTCGTCACGGTTGAACGGAATGCGGGAGACTGATATCTCACCGCCATCCAGCGCAGGAACACCTGCATGTGCTCGAGGAAATTCAGTCGAGCGACTTTGGGAACGATCTCTTGGTATGCTTCGATCAGTTCTCCGATTTTGTACGTTGTTTTACCGTCGGAGAGCGGGTGGGCGAGTGTGAATTTGGCAAAGGTATCAGGCTTGTACTTGAACATATCTTCCATCAAATCAAGCACAATGCCATGCGTGATTGCCTCATGCAGCATATCGCGCAGAACCACGCGTTGCAGTTCGGCGCGAGCGCCCAGCGTACCCGCTGGCGCTCCACCAGTAATGTCTTCGCTGGTTCCGGGATAGAGATACTGAAGGCCTCGGGTTTTCTCGAGGCTATCGAGGCGCTGGTAGAAGCGTAGTTCATGAGCGGCTGCAAAATGCACACACCGCTCCACCGACTCAGGCACGGCAAGCTTTTGGTCGCCGTAGTTCTGCTTGATCATGTTGAGAGCTGGCACCATGCTCAAGACCTTGTTCTCTTCCATCAGCGACGACACGGCGTCGAGTAACCCGAGAAACTTGATCTCGATCGGTACGACTCTCTGGTTTGGGTCCTTCGGATCGACATACGCGAGCTTATCCGCGCTCGGATGCTTGTATTTTTCCGTCAGTTCGTTTGCCAGAGCCCGCGCAAGCACTGCGCCGCGGTCCGCTCCGAAGATCGAGACCTGAATACGCTGGATCTTCGGCATCTTCAATTTCGTGTCTTCGATGGCTTTTTCGAACTGTGTCTTCGCGGCGGCGACGCGAACCTCGACGCCGGTTCCGAGCAGCCGCGCCACCGCACGGTTGTCCCTGCACCACGGAATGAAATCCAGCGCGACGCCAATGAACACCTCTTTTGCAGTGTCCCATCCAACCTTCATCGGATTTTTCTTGGCGTCGTACAGAATTGCGCGCGCCGCGGCCCGTGCCCGTCGCACCCAGCGATCATCGTGCGCCAGCGTCAAGACGCGCCCGACGTTTTTCGGCACGGACGTCATTTTTCCGACCAGATCGTTGAAGGATTTGACGACCGGGCGGTAGGAAAAGTCCTCGAGTCCTTTCTTCACGCCGTCACTAAGAGCGCTTTGCGGCTTGACCGCCAGACGGTCGACGCCAGCCACCTTCTTTCCAATATCGACCGCTTTCTTCTCCGCGGCCGTGGCGGCCTCCTTGCCCGCCTTCATGACGGCCGAAGTCACCAGTCCTTCCCGAGCTTCCTTGTTCAGATCAGTGCCAAGGCCGGAATAGTAGAAGCGATACCAGAACTGGTTTGGTGTTTTCTCTCGCCGCCTATCTTTGTTATCTCGATGCGCCTCCCACAGGCGGCAGATATTCGAGTATCGAGACGTCGCAGGATCATCGTGATCGCGGTGCCGGCCAAATCCGTCGAAGAAGAACCCGATATGGATCACGGCACCGCACGGAATACAAGCGTCGGTCGGATATGCTCTCCGCTTTTCACCGATTGCAGTCTGCACGTCTATTGATGTCCGGTCGGCGGGATCGAGTTGAGTCGTGTCAGCCATGGTCGGCTCCTGTCAGTACATGCTCAAAATGGTTGCTCTTGATTTCCTGAACGACGGTATCGGGCAGTTTCTGAATCGCAACGCCGAATGCACCGGGTTTACCTTTTGTTTCCTGAAGGATGCGTTGCACGGCTGGATGCTCGTCAAACTTCGGGTTGACGAGCAGCGTGTAGTACACGTATTGCTCCAGATCTGCCGAGTCAGTCAGCCGGTATTTCAGCCAGCCTTGCGCCGCGACGCGTGCGGTTCGCCGAAACGCAGAAGCCTCATCAAGCCCGTCAGGATTCGCCGCTTTCCCATATTTTGTTTGGAACCAGTAATCGACCGCCGAATAATCAATTCGGCTACCACTAAGGTCATCCCGGAATTCAAACTCAATGTGATAATCCGGGTAGAAGTGCACAGCCAGCACCACCTCCCCGGCACCGCCAGAGATCTTCGTCTTGGGGAAATGCACCTGCGTTGTCTTGTGAATTTTCTTGATAGGCGCGTAAATGTTCTTAATCGCTTCATCAGCATCGTAAATTTCCCAGTCGACCGTGAAGTCCGTTCCTTTCAGCTTGTAGCAGCAGCTCAAACTGCCCTCACCAGCACCGGGCATGAGATCCCCTCCACCGCTGGCAGTGTTGCCATATTTGTCCCGAATCACGAATTTGGTGAGATTGAACGGGGTGTAATTCATCCCTTCCACACTGATCCCGCTATAGACCGGTTCCGAGGAAAATGCGTCGCAGCCCGCCAGTGACAACGCCACGAACAGGAGAATTATCCGTTTGATCACGCTCATCATGTTTAGCTCGCTTGTGAATTGGGCTGTTCGTGCATGCGGGAAGCCTGGCGCAGTACCTCACGATCGATGCCGGTCAAGGCATCGCGGTAAGTAATCTCGCCTTGCATCGCGCGTGTTAGCCGCTCCTGGATGAACGGGTGTTCGTCAAACCACGGCGAAATTACAAGTCCCTTGGAAACATAGTTCAAGAGATCCTCGTCGTTGGCAATGCGGTATCGTGCGGCTCGTCCAAGCTGTTCAGACACACGGTGAAACAGTGTCGTGTCCGATACGCTGTCGAGGATCGCGCCATACATTTCTCGCAACTGCATCGCCAGCTTATCGGCCCGACCGAGCTGGAGCAGGTTCGTATGTTGTTCAACTGTCAGACATTGCTCTTCAGGGAGAGCGGCAACCCCGACAGCAGCATCGTTGCGCCAGACAACGTGGTTCATGTCTCGATCGCGATACCTAAGCTCTACGCACGGCGAGAGAAATGCACGCGCCTCTTCCTCGGCCCAGATTGCGCGCAGGCGTTCAAGGATGCGATTGTCATAGAAATGCAGAAAGAACGCGCGCTTGTCTGGGATTGCGTATCTGCAGTAATGCCGGAAGTGCTGACTCAAGGAATCCAGTGTCAATGGTGAGCAGATCCACGTCAGCATGTGCCCTTCGAGTCCCTCTTTCCAGAGGCGCCGGACCAACCGACTCTGTAGGTCGCGTGGGTCGCTGAATGCAATCCGATCAATCTGAATCAGATACGGCGCGATGTCCGTGTAGGACTCGAGCACGGATTCCTGCCACAGGGATACCCAGGCGAGACCCGGCACCTGGGACAGGAGCTTGTCGACGCCAGGGTTGGCGCGAGAATCAATGAGGAGGTAGAGCTTTGCATGCTGCTCCTCGTCCGAATGAATTTCGAACTGCGCCAGCAGACGCTCGCGCCAGTTTTCCCAGGCAGACTCCACTTCCTGGGCCGAAGTCGGGCTCGTGGGCTCAGACATCATGCGACCTCCGTCATCGCTTCGACACCGCGGTGAGCGTCCAGCAGGCATTCCTTGCACGGCCCGATCGGCATTGCCGGTAGGGGAACGGACAGATTGCCCGGTCCGGTCCAGTGAAAGTTCCCACACTTGAGCGTGATGTCGCCGGGGCAGCCCAGTTCGATGTTGCCTCCGTCAATCTTGATGTAGGCTCCACGACTGGTCAGCGTCAATGCACCGCGGGACGCTGCGACGATCGATCCGTCAACGCTGTTGAAATGCAGGTCCTTCGATGCAGACAGCGCCATGGCGCCAGTGCGGGCTTGCATGATCACGTCCTGCTTTGCGGCAATGAGTCTCATACCTTGCGCCTGCGCGAAAAGCGCTACCTGGCGACCAGCCGCCACAGTAAAATTCCGCATGGTCCCGACATCGAAGTTTCCGCCCGCAGTGGCGATGAGGTTCTGGTCAGCGTTGACCTGCAGATGCTCACCTGACGTGAGTCCGATGCCCGATGGAGCGCTCACGAGAATGGCTGCCCGCTTCAGGCCATCAAGCGCTTCCGTATAGAGCGCTTTCTGCTTCTGCAGTTCGGCTACCGTGGCTTCCGCCGCCTGGACCGCCTGGGTCAGGGACTCCATACGTTCGATCGCCCGCTGCAACTGCTCCTGGGCTCCTTTCATGTCGAGCTGATGTCCCGATGCACCGGTCTGAGCTTCGGTGGTCAGCAGCATACCCCGCGGCCCGCGTGCCGTCAGATGCCCGTCGGTACGCAATTCAGCCCCCTGTCCGCGTTCCTTGCGGTCCCCATCGACCATGTGCCCGAGATTGAGCTCACTGGTCTGGAACGGCGTCGTCAGGTGGATGTGCTCGACGTTTTCCTTATCCTCCATCCGCAGCTCGTTCTGTGCGGCGGTGCGAACGATGTTGCGGGTGTGATTGAGGTTATTGACGAGATCCGGATGCAGGCTGTCGTGCATGGCCCCGATGATCACGGGCCGGTCCGGATTGCCATCGGTAAAGACGATGGCGACTTCCGCCCCGTCGATCAGCGGGAAGTGGTGCCCGTAGCTGTCCCCACTGTACGGCTTGGCAAACCGCACCGGCCGGCTCGTACCGCCCGGACTCCACTCGTCGAGAT
The DNA here is from genome assembly GCF_000960995.1 of Burkholderia glumae LMG 2196 = ATCC 33617. NCBI lineage: Bacteria > Pseudomonadati > Pseudomonadota > Betaproteobacteria > Burkholderiales > Burkholderiaceae > Burkholderia > Burkholderia glumae. Next base: position 124,713 of record NZ_CP009434.1, read on the forward strand.
CGAACGGCAGCTTGATCACATACCAGCCCTGCTCGGTCAGGTACGCGTATTTGTAGTTGCCCGGCGATGTAATGCGGGCCGGCAGGATGCCGTCAATGGCCGGTCGCTTGATCGAGGCGATCGGCGTTCGATACGCGCGATCGGACGGAATCCCCTCGAAGCTCACCCAGTACGATTGGCTACGGCCGCCGCTCGATTCCACCGCGGTGATGAAGATCCCGTGCTTCGCGTCGGCCTGGACCGGCTCGACACGCATGACTTCGCCCGCCTCCAGCCAGAACGGATTGCCGGTGCCCTTGAAGGTGATCTGGTTCGCCAGATACGCCTCATGGCGCCGGCGGGCGATCTGCCTGCCCTCCTCCGGCGTTTCGTAATGCTCGCCCCAGCGGTAGTCGACACCGTTCGTCGACTTGTCGGCACGCGCGGCGTTTTCCTCGACGAGCAGCGATACGCCCGCCTCGCGATGGTTGTAGTCGTGCAACCGCACGGCTTCGGGTACGCGCCGGGTCCGCTTTTCTAGCGTCTTGATCGTGTCCGCGCCTGAGCTCTCGAGTCCGGCGTCTCGCAGGTAAGGCACCGTGCGCTGTTTGCGTGCATAGGCATCGAGATCGTCGCCGAACACGATCACCGCGTGATCCTTCTTCTGCTCCCAGCGGAACCAGATGCCCTCCTGCGCACAGAGGCGCTGGATGAAGGCAAACGTGGTCTCGTGGTACTGCGTCACGTATTCGTGCCGCTTGTACTGGTGGCGCAGTTGGAACACGAAGTCGACGCCGACGCGGTAGCCGTAATGGCGCAGCGTGTCGGTCACGATTTCCTCGATCGACTGCTTCTGGAACAGCCGGCTCGTCACGCCCCGGTGCAGGTCGGCGAGCACCGGCTCGAGCCGCACCCGGTAGTGCGTCTGGTCGGCCGTCGTGGCGAATTCATCGAATTCCGTGATGATGCCGTGGATGGTGTGCGCGGGCGGCATCTTGCTGAACTGCTCCGCGTTCTCACCGAACATCTTGCGCAGGTAGCCCATGTTCGGGTCAATCGGAGCGATGGTGAATCTCGCGGGCCGGCCGACCACCTGCTCCATCGGGATGCCCGCTGCCGGGCTGGTGAACTCGATGTCGTAGTGATACAGCTCGCTCACGGCGTCCCGGCCGCTGAACTCGAGCACCGAGAACGGCGCCGGATGCGGTGCGAGCTTCAACTCGTAGGCCTGGGTAGGCAGGATCGACGACATGCGGAAACTCCGTTGAGCAGGCACAAATACGAACCGCACCGCCGGAGCCTTCATGGCCCCGGCGGCTGATGCACTGAACTGGGCGGATCAGCGCGGCTTAACTCTTGGCCTTGGGCATCTGCGAAACCAGCGACAGGCCGATGTCCATCCCCTCCACCTGGAAGTGCGGAATGATGAAGAGCTTGATGCGGAAGAAGCCCGGGTTGTCATCGATGTCCTCGACCGTGACCTTCGCGTCGCGCAGCGGATGCGAGGCCTGCAGTTCGTCGTCCGGATCCTTCATCTCGGTCACGAGCCCCTTGATCCAGTTGTTCAGCTCGAGCTCGAGCAGACGCCGGTCCTTGGTCGTGCCGATGTTCTCGCGCTGGATCAGCTTCAGGTAATGCGCGATGCGCGACAGCAGGAAGATGTAAGGCAGGCGCGCGTTGATGCGGCTGTTGGCCGTCGCCTCCTTGGTCTCGTACAACGCCGGCTTCTGCGTCGAGCTGGCCGAGAAGAAGCACGCGAAGTCGTGGTTCTTGTAGAACGACAGCGGGATGAAGCCGAGATTCGCGAACTCGAACTCGCGTGTCTCGGGGATCAGCACCTCGGTCGGGATCTTCGGCTGCACGCCGGTGCCCAGGTCATACAGATGCACCGGCAGGTCCTCCACCTTGCCGCCCGCCTGCGGGCCGCGAATCTGCACGCACCAGCCGTTGTTCACGAAGCTGCGCACCATATTGGCCGCGAACGCGAACGACGCGTTGACCCACAGGTACCGGTCGTGGTCCGGGCCCTTCACCGCCTCCTCGTAATTGAAGGCACGCACCGGCGTGGTGTCCTTGCCATACGGCAGGCGGCCGAGCACGCGCGGCATCGTCAGGCCGACATAACGGGCGTCATCGGTTTCACGGAAGCTCTTCCATTTGATGTACTCGGCGCGGTCGAAGTAGTTGCCGATGTCCTGAATGGCCGCCACCTCTTCCATCGACTGCTTGCCGAAGAACGCTGCGCCCACCGAGCCGATGAACGGCATGTGGGCCGCCGCCGCCACCTTCGAGATGTTACGCAGCAGCGCCACGTCCATCGGCGAGTTCGTGAACTCGAAGTCGCTGATCATCGCGCTGATCGGCTGGCCTCCCGGCGTGTCGTACTCCTCGATGTAGGTGAGGCGATACAGGCCGCTCTGGATCAGTTCCGGCGTGTCCTCGAAGTCGCGCTGCAGCGCCTCCTTCGACACGTCGAGCACCTCGATCTTCGCGTTCTTGCGAAAGTCCGTGCGCGCGACGAGCATCTTGAGACCGCGCCAGCGCCCCTCGAGCGCCTGGAACGCCGGCGTGTGCATCACGGCGTCGAGCTGGCGGCTGATCTGGCGGTCGAGCTGGCCGATATGGAAGTCCAGCAGCGATTTGTCGAGGCGCTCGACCGGCTGGCTCGACTGCGCGATCAGATCCAGGAAGGCGCTCATGCCGCGCGCGATACGCTCGTCGGCTGACGCTTCGGAGAGCATGTCGTTGTCGCGGAAGGCCTCGAGCGGACGCGCCTCGGCGACCGGCGTGAGGTTGATCTTGCTGCAGAGCGAGGCATACACGCTGTCGTTTTCCAGCACGACGGTTTCGTTCACACCCTGACGGGATTCATTCTGCTTCATTGCTTGTCCTGTCTGCGTTCGTATGGATACCTGGGACCACGTTCAGGCCTGACCTTCCGGTTGGGTGGCTGCGGTGGCGACCTGCGCGAGCTCGCTGCGCAGCTTGTCAGACAGATGCTTATCCTTCAGGATCTTCTCGAACTCGCGCCTGAAGGTGCCGTTGTCGAGCAGGTTGCTTTTCAGATCCCGCAGCAGATTGCGCATTGCCAGCATCGCCTGCAGTTCCGGAATCTGCCGGGCCACCTGCTCCGGCTCGAAGTCTTTCATCGACCGGAACGAGAGGTTCACCGGCAACGCCGAACCATCGCCCGCGAGCGTGTTCTCGGCGGAGATCTTCAGGTCGGGGGCATAGTCGGCAAGCACGGCATCGAAATTATTCTTGTCGATATTGATCTTCTTGCGTTCGGCCAGCGGCGCCTGTTCCCGACCCGCGCTGAAGTCGCCGGCGACGAGCAGCTTGAGCGGCAGCTCGACCTTCTTCCGGGCTCCGCCCGTATGCAGATCCAACGTAATCGAGACGCGGCTTTTCGGAATTTCTCGCTGGAAGCTGTCCATAGGATTCCTCATCTATTTCAGGTTCACGACACCCGCAGAACTTGCCCGTTGCGATGCGGTGAGCTCCGTCGTGCGCATGCGCGTGAACGCGTACACGCGATTCACCAAGGAACACTGACAGCACCCCATAGCGCGGCCTCTATTCGTGCGTTTTTTATGACACGGCGTATTAAACAGGTTTACTGACGCAACGTCAAAGGCCCTTCGAGCGAAAAATAGACGGTACAGCTTCAAGAATCATCAAATAGATAAATTTAGTAATTTTTCTATTGCACGGCGATCATTCGGTGATGTAATAGACTGCTCCATTCACACGAAACACCTTACATATCAAGGCCTTGCTACATTCCATGATCTCGGTATTCGGCTGATTTTCAGATATCGGGTATTTTCTGAAATCTCATAAATTTCACAAACGCTTACCCGACAAGCATCAAGCAACAGCATTTAATCTTGATATTCAAAAATCTCAAGAAATCGTTCGCATGGTGAGCGATGCATATAGGATCACCGGACCTAGATAATCAACGAGAAGTCGCACACCACAGCTATGCGGATCGACAAACCGCTCTGGCATGAGGGCTTGGTCCTCACGCAGCAGCACTTTCAGCAACAGGACCGATGGGCGGGATTCGCGATGCAACAGGTCGCGGCCGCGGCGCACGCCGAACCATGGGACACCCTAGGCATCGAGGTCGACGAGGCGGCCCTGGCAACGGGCGCCTCAAGCTCACGCGGCTCAAGCTGCGCTTCCCGGACGGGACGCCGGTCGACACGACGATGGCCGATGAGGTTCCGCCGGCGCGCACGGCGCGGGACGCGCCCGCACCTGGACCCGGCCGACGGGCTGTACTCGATCATTGACGACAGGGGCTTGCCCACGAAGGGCAAGCATCCGGCCGGCGTGGTCCGGCAATACTGCGGTAACCGAGTTTGCAACCAAAGCGGAGATTGCGACAGGCAGTGGCGCAGCGCACGGCGAAGCGGCGCGCCCGCCGGCATCGTGCTGGCCGATGCCGGCTATGGAAACGACACCGCGCTTCGCGAAGCCGTCAGTGAGCTAGGGCTGGACTATGCGATGGGCATTCGCTAGAACAAGCCTGTAAGGGCTTCGGGCTCGGCCCCTCTACCGACCGAGCCCCCACGCGGAAGTCGGACCGGCCACGCAGCTTGTTGCGGCGCACGCCCGGGCATGAGCCGATCGGGGCAAGGATCCGGCCTCGACGCTCGATGCCCCGCGCTACCGCAACCTGAGACGGCACGAAGCCACGTGCGCGGTTAACGCTATGCCGCCATGCGCACGCGTGCTTCGCGCCGCAACGACTGGCGGCCCACACTGCGCGTTGAGAAACGGCGGCTGATCAGAATGGCTCGACGGTGATACGAAGCCACTCTGAATTCGGTTTGGGGCACTTCGAAGGACATGGCTGGCGTGGACTCCATCGCCCTGCGTCGTCGCGTGTTGCTGACACCATCGCGCGCCGGCTCAGGATGCGCCGGGCGCGGGGCATTCGTCCGGTCCCCCGCGCCGTGCCGATCGCCCGCTCGAACCGCCGGACGTTCGGCAGCACGTAGCGCCATTGCGCACGCGCTAGGAGGTGGCCGAAGTGTCGGCCGGCACCGTTACGCTGCCAGCCCGCCGCGGCTCAATCGCGGCATCGCGCTCGGTGCCGGGGCGGCCGGCGCCTGCCGGCTCGGCTTGGCGGCCTCGATCCGAAACACCGCAACCGCCTGGCGCAGCACCCCTGCCTGATCGGCCAGCGCTTGCGCCGAGGCCGAGGCCTGCTCCACCAGCGCCGCGTTTTGCTGCGTGACCTCGTCCATTTGACTGACCGCCACGTTCACCTGCTCGATCCCCGTGCCCTGCTCCGTCGATGCCGAGGCCACTTCCTCGATGATGTCGGTCACCTGCTGCACCGAGCGCACCACGTCGGTCATCGTCGAGCCCGCCTCCCGCACCAGTCGCGAGCCCGTGCCCACATGCTCCACCGACGCGCTGATCAGGTCCTTGATCTCCTTGGCCGCCGTCGCGCTGCGCTGCGCCAGCGTGCGCACCTCGCCCGCCACCACCGCGAAGCCCCGCCCCTGCTCGCCGGCTCGCGCCGCCTCCACCGCCGCGTTGAGCGCCAGGATATTGGTCTGGAACGCGATGCCTTCGATCACCGCGATGATCTCGGCCACGCGCAGCGAACTCGAGGAAATGTCCTCCATCGTCGACACCACCCTGTTCACGACATCACCGCCGGCGGTGGCCGTGGCCGACGCATTCGCGGCCAGCGAGCTGCCCTTGCGGGCGTTGTCGGTGTTCTGCCGGACCGCCGAGGTCAACTGCTCCATGCTCGCCGCGGTTTCCTCCAGCGAGGCCGCCTGCTCCTCGGTGCGCTGCGAGAGGTCGACGTTGCCTTGCGCGATTTCGCCAGCGGCAACCGCGATCGATTCGGCCGATGCCTTGATGTCCGCCACCATTTCACCCAGTCGCCCCCGCATCGACTCGAGCGATGCCATCAGGCTGTGCGTATCGCCCTCCTCGATCTGCAGGCTCACGGTCAGATCGCCGGCCGCGATGCGGCGCGCCACCTCCTGCGCCGCGGCCGGCTCGCCGCCCAATTGCCTCAGGATGCCGCGCGTGATGAAAAAGGCGGCGAGCGAGCCGACGGCCAATGCCAGCGCGACGAACGTCCATGTCGCCGCCTGCATGCGCTCCGAGCTCGCCTGGGCTGCCTGGGCCGCCTGTTCGTTCAGCTCATCCTCGAAATCGGCCAGCTCATCGAGTCGCGCGATCCAGGCGCGGGATGGCCGACGGGCCTCGCCCGTCAAGACCCGGATCATGCCGGCATTATCGTTGGCCCTGCCCAGGTCGACCGCCTTGGCCCATAGGGGCTTCGTGACCGCCTCGTCATCCTTCAGCTTGGCGAGCAGATCCCGCTCGCGATCGGTGGTGGACGGCTCCCGCGCAAAAATCGCGGCCAGCTTCGTGTACGCATCGGCGTAAGCCTGGTCCTGCTTGTCGATACGCGCGATCTGCTGGTCGCGCTCGGCCGGATCGGTCGACAGCGCCACGTTGCGAACCGCAATGGAGCGGTCTCGCACGGTGGATTTCATGCGGTTTGCCAGTCTTGCCTCCACGTTGTTCACGGAAGTGATTTTGTACAGGCTCACCGCAAGCGTACGCTCGGCGCGATATGCAGCTGCCGAAATCAGCAGGAGCAGAAACAACACAAGCCCGAAGCCCAGGGCGAGGCGAGTCGAAACTTTCATTTTTTCCATTTTTCGTCTTCAGTCTGGTGAGGGGAGCCAACGAGTCCCCCTTTATTACGTCCTGAAAATTGGAAAATTTAGTAATTTTTTATATGTATATATTTCAAACTAAATTGAAATATATACATGGTCTGTTCTGAATAAACTCTTTCGTAGCCCTATCGGCTATCACGCTGCCGGAACGCACCACCGTCCGCGGCGATCGACGCGCTGAATCGAGTTGCGCCGGCAACGACGTCGACAGGGTCGATGGCCAGCACGACATGAGGACGACAGCATCGGTGTCGCGCCCGACCCGTCTCCCCGCAGCGCCGCTGCCAGACGAACGGTGCTCCGCTTGCCCTGGCCGATTTTTTCGGCCGACCGGACAGCGAACCTCGACGCCATCCTCTGGATGATGACGAATCGCCGGGTATCCGTCATGTCGGGCATACCGCCGCCCTCGATGTGCCGGTCACTCTCACCGCAAACCGCCCGGCAATGTCGTTCGCTTCGATGTTCCGGCCGAGGCTCGCCCCAACACGCCCGGCACCTGGTACGACCGCAGTTCGCCCTTCGAGCCTTACCGCGGCTGTTGCACCGAAGGCGCGGACCGGCGTCTTGCCGGGCGTGCCGAACGCCTCGGCGATCATGCACCGCTCACGGGCGAAAGCGGCACCGTGCTGTTTTAAGCATCGGTTAATTCTCCCAACCTATCTTGGCAGCACCGAATAGATGTTTCGTGTGAAGGCCGATCCCGGTGTCGTCATCCCAATCGATGTTCTTGAAAGGAGAGTTGAAATGCGAATCCAGACCAAAAGGAAGGCAGCAGCTTGCTTGATGGCGGCAATTACCGTGGCGGTCGGTGCCTGGCCGGTCCATTACGCGTTCGCGTCAACCGTCGGGCAGACCGTCATGAAGCAGGACTTCACCAAGCTGTCCGACGCGGGAAGCCATGCCATGAACGATGTGGGAGCGGCACGTTCGGCGCTCTTCAATGGCGATCCGGAGGATGCGGCGCGTTTGCTGAGTCAGGCCAAAGTCGCGATGAAAGCCGCTGCCACCGATGATTCGGCATTTCTCCGTGCGGCATCATCGCTGACCGATGCAGCCGGAAAACACCCGAGCGCGTCCAGTGATACCCGATCAGCATGGCTTCCGGTCGCCGGCGAGGTGTCGATCCTGGACGACTTCGCCAGCCAACCGGCCAAGGCCAAAGCCGTCGATCACGCGAATGCGGCCTTGAAGAACGGTGACCGCTCGGCGGCGATCCGCGCGCTCAAGCTCGCCGATGTCAACGTCGATTACACCGTCGACGTGGTTCCGCTGGCCAAGACGGGGGCGAGGATCGATCAAGCTTCGGCGCTGCTGGATGCGGGCAAATACTACGAAGCCGGACAGGTGCTGCGCCAGATACAGAACAGCGTGCGGTTCGATCATCTCGACATCAATGCGATACCGCAGAACGCGGGCCGTGGTTGACAGCCATCCGCCGTCGAAGGGGGCCGGGCGTTCGGCCGCCTTGCCGATCTCCGGACAAGTACGGGTTTGGGCCGGTCCGCTCAGGCCCGGCCTGCCCGGCTCCCGACCTGCTGATCGCTTCGGCCGGATCCGTCGACCGCTATCACTTCGATATCCGAATCAATACCGTCTCACGAAAATAAAGTCGTATTGGATGGAGCGACATGTTGCGAGAGAAACTTGGATCGCATCTGAAATGGCTGATGGAAATATGCGAGCTGCTCGGCTTGATCGTGATCGGGCTCGGCACCGCGATCGCATTGGGGAATCTGGTATGGAGCGTGATCCGGACCGAGCAGGTGACGCTCACCGACCTGCTGCTGATGTTCCTGTTTCTGGAAGTCTTCGCCATGGTCAGCCAATATCTGAAATCCGGCCAGTTGCCGGTGCGCTTCCCGCTGTATATCGCGATTGGCTCCATTGCGCGTGACATCATTCTTCGGGCCGCGACGAATTCCGAGGCGCATTTGCTGGCCTCCGCTTTCGCGGTCGTCTTGATGGCGACCGGGGTGCTGGTGATTCGTTACGGACAGTACAAATTTCCCGGACAATCCACCGAGCCCAAACCCGAGGACATGGGTTAGCCGGGACGACAGCAGCGAGCTGCCGCACGGAGCGCGTCGGCGCGGCGCAGGCCGCCGCCGGGGCTGCGGGTTCCGCTCAGTCCATGAGTTCCGGCCAGTCGGCCTAGATTGCCTGCCGGGAGCCCTCCCTCAGGCAGTCGGCCACCCATACCGGATTGCCCGGCATCCTGAAGCGATTCAAGCAGTGGTACAGCCGGCCGGTACGCAGATCCAGCCCGAAGACCGAAGTCACGGCCTGGTCGGCGCTCGATGCTGAGTTTTGAGTCGAAAAGACGATATCGGTCGGCGTGTCTTCTACCAGACGGAAGGTTTCCCGATAGTCGGTGCCGTTCGGATCGCAGGCAACCGCCACCGAACCATTCCCATCGACCGATATGACGATATTCGATTTTCCGGAATCCAGATTTCTGGAGACATCGTAACCGCAGACGAACACGGGCTCCGCCCGCGGCCGAGCCGGAAAGGCGAAAATCAGCGTCGCCACGCACAAGGCGCCAATGAATACTTTCATTATTGTTTTGAAAAAATCCTTCTGTAATTGGCTTGTCGAATAATTTAAATTCCATGGAAAATTATTCGAATGGCGCCGCGCGTTTGTCAAGCAGAACGACGTGCGATCCGTCAGCGCGGCGGGTTTGTGCCATCATCAGGGCATCCCGGCACGACAGGCGGCGCCCACCATGAAGCACGGCCAGTGGTTTTCGCGGTTCTCCAGCATGCTGTCGACGGCGACCGGCCGCCCGGCCACCTTCATCCTCGCCGGCGGGCTCGTGATCGTCTGGGCCGTCTCCGGCCCGCTGTTCCACTTCAGCGACACGTGGCAGCTCGTGATCAACACGTCCACCACCATCGTCACGTTCCTGATGGTGTTCCTGATCCAGAACACGCAGAACCGCGATACCGCGGCCATGCAAATCAAGCTCGACGAGCTGATCCGCGCCGTCAACGGCGCGCATAACGCGCTGCTCGACCTGGAGGAACTCGACGAAAAGGAACTCGAACGCTTCCGGAAACATTACGAAGCGCTTGCCGAATGCGCACGGCGCGGGCTGCGAAACGGCGGGTCGGACACCGATTCGCCGTTCGTCGACACGGCGCAGCGTGAAGGGGACGGAACGCGCGTGAGGGAGGAGCAGAACAGCACGGATGACCACGGCGGTCGGCGCCCTTGAACGGGCCCTCGCGTGCAAACATGCCGGATGGCGGCGAAGTGGCCGGCTTGCCGATCCGCGCCTCCGAGCTTTGCCCTTACCGGCGCCACCGCGACGGGATCGCGCCGGAGCCGGCGCGGCCTCACCGGTTGACGCCGCGCCGACTTTCGTACCGCCGCGCAGCTATGCCGCCCCAAACCGGGGCACCCTCGTCCCGAGTCGTCGCCATATCAATGAAAGCTACGCCCCCGCACGGCATCGGACGTTGCGGCGATCACGATTCGCTCAGCGAAAACCGCCCGGTTCAAGGTAATCTGTGCATCTGAATCCGAATCCCGACATACCGTCCGCCGGATACCCCGTCCGCCGGAGGGTGTGCCCATAAAAACGCGGTCCCCGATTAGGGGAGTGTCCGCCGGCCTGGGTGGACAAAGGAAGTCCGACGCATGAGTACCAAAAAACAGAATATCGTCGATACCGCCACACGCCTGTTCGCCGAGAACGGCTATCACGCGGTCGGCATCGATCGAATCATCAAGGAGTCCGGCGTTGCCAAGATGACGCTGTTCCGTCACTTCGCGACCAAGAACGACCTGATCTCCGAAGTGCTGTCACAGCGCGCCAGTCAGGCGCTGCAGTCGATGGCCGACGCGATCGCCACGCGGTCCACGCCCGACGAGCAGTTGCATGAACTGTTCGAATGGCATCACCGCTGGTTCATGTCGAGCGACTTTTCCGGCTGCATGTTCGTGGGCGCGCTATCCGAGTTCCATGCGGACGCGGGCGAGATCGTGCGCATCTCGGTATCGCAGAAACAGGGGCTGCGCAGGTTCGTGCAGAACCTGCTGCGCGATCTGGTCTCGCCGGCGCTGGTCGAGCCGGTGGCGCGCCAGCTCGTGATGATTCTAGACGGTGCGATCATCGCGGCCACCAGCGGCGACCGCGACCATGCGGCCGGCGAAGCCTGGGAAGCGGCCCAGCGCCTGCTCGCCGCCTATCGCCGCGCGCCGGCCGAGCGCGAGGCCGCCGCGGCCTGAAGCCCGACACCTTCAGCCGCGCGGCTGACGGCATGTCCAAGCGGCTTACGCGCGGCCGGCCGGCAGCGCGGTCAGCTTCGCGTAGAGCGCGTCGTAATAGGCCTCGCAGGTCGCCATGCGCAGCGCGGCACCGAACAGGATGTCGTCGCCCACCGACGGCGTCTGCTGCACCACCGGCACGATCACGTCGTCCAGCCACCCTTGCGCGTGCACGATGTCGATCGTCACGTGCTCCTCGTAGTAGGCGAGCTCGCCGTTCGCGCCGAAACCCACGCGCTTGCAGCCGCGCACGAGCTTTTCGTACTGCGACGGGTCGAGCAACTCCGTCATCGCCATCACGCCGAGCAGCATGAAATAGTGCGCGCGGTTCAGGCTCGTCAGCATGAACAGGTTGTAGCCGGCATGGCCGTCCACCTCGAGCTGGCTTGCATGGCTGTCGGGTGCCTGGCCCACGCCCACCACGTCGAGCAGGCGGCGGAACAGGCTGACGTGGCTCAGGCTCGGGTTGCCGCGGCCCGCTTCGTCCCACAGGTTCTGCATCAGCTCCTTGCGCACCTCGACGCGCGAGCCGATCAGCGAATACAGCAGCAGGTCGAAGAAGCGGATGTTCAGCGCGCTGTCGCTGCGGAAGAACGTGACGATCTGCTCGCGCGTGGCGTCCTTCTCGAGGAAATCGAACAGCGGATGCGATGCGGCGCGATGCCCGGACCAGATCCCCTTCAACGCGCTCACCACCGCCGCGCTGTCGGTCACGCCGGTCTGGACCGACACCCGCTCGCGCTCGCTGGCGAGCCAGGCGCGTTCGATCACGCGGCGCGCCTGCGTGAGAAGCGGATTGAACTGATTGAGCGCACGCGCATCGGTACCGTCCGCGACGTGCAGGTCGTACAGCGTGAACAGCGCCGCGTGGACCTCGGCCAGCGCCGCCGCCTCGCGTGCGCCGAACGCGCGCGCCACCGTCTCGCGCAGCTTCGCGAGGAATGCCTCGCTCCGGCCCGGTGCCGCTTCGAACCACGCGTCGAGTTCCGGCTCCGCGCACAGCGCCGCCACCGCGGAATCGAGCGGCAGCGTCAGCACCGAGGCGAGCGCTTCGTCGACCTGAATTTCATTGACCGAATCGCGATCGGCCCCGCGAAACGGAGTCTCGTTTGCCACCGCTGCCATTTCGTGTCGCATGTTGTCCTGACTATTTTGTTGTGAAGTGCGTCCGGCGGCGCCCATCGCCGAATCCGTCAACACACTTGCCGGCATTCTACATAATCGAAATGGCGATACGTGAGGGGCATCGCGGTCGTATTGTCGTGATCGGCATGTGTCATATCAATACCCGATCGAATGCAATTCGCTGCGGCGTGCCGGCACGCCTTTCGGCTTGCCGGACTCCGCCTTCCTCAGGCCATGATCGAAGCAGGCAAAGCCATTCATCGGAATGCGGGCATCGATCATGTGCAAACGCAGCATTGGCATTTCGCGACGCGCTCGCGAGCACGGGCGAGCCGTTCGCAAGCATGGAACAACACCGGGAAAATGGCTGGAAAGCCTTATGGAGTGGGGGTTTCGCGGATCGGGGAACGGTAGCCGTCAGGCGGATTCCAATACCTTGCATATTGGAATCCGCGCCCTTGCTCGACAGCCTCTCAGGTCCTCGTTATTCGACCGGATATGATTTTTTTCGGAATATCCGTCCCGCCTTCGGAATGTCGAATTCGAATGTGCTACGCGATAGACCACTGGTATCAATAGACTATCGGTATCTTTTTGCCCCGTCTTTTCCACGTCCGGATCAAGCGCGGCACCGCCTCGTGCACCGCATTTTGATATCGACAAGACGAGACAGGTCGGTATCGCGCAGAGAATACTCCGAGATTTTTCCCAATGCAACAATTGGCCGACACCGATTGCATCGGGCACGACGGACAACGACGGCCGGGCAACGATTTTCGGCCGGGACGGTCGGGCGCCGCCCGCCGCTCGTGCGCACGACGCCACATACCGCCGTCGCGCGGTGGGTCCGATCCGTCGCCGCCGCGCGTATCCGTTAGAATCGCGTCACGCGCGATCCCCGATCGTCCCACCTCACCCGCGCCTGTGCGCCCTACCCCCTGCCCGGCCGCGCCGCGAGCCGGATGACGCCCGCTGCGGCACATGGCGCGCGAGCGCCCCGGCCGGCCCCAGGCGCCGCCGAATCCCGTTGGAGAAGATCTTGTTCATTTGCAAAAACCAGAGCTGCGGCACGCCGTGGGAACTCAGCGAAGTCGTCATCAAGGACGAGGGACAGGGCGACCTGTTCCGCTGCACGGTGTGCGGCGCGCGCAACTATCTCGAGCGCTTCGAGGACGACGAAGGCAACGTCGTCTACGAGCAGATCGAAGGCCGCCCCTTCTGAGTCCGGAGCCGAGATGACCCAACCCACGCCCGCGCGGCCGTTCAGCGCGCTGCCGCTCGCCCCCGCCGCGCTCGCCAACCTCGCGCAGCTCGGCTATCTCGAAATGACGCCGATCCAGGCCGCCAGCCTGCCCGTGGCGCTGGCCGGCCAGGACCTGATCGCGCAGGCCAAGACCGGCAGCGGCAAGACCGCCGCGTTCTCGCTCGCGCTGCTCGCGCGGCTCGACGCACGCCGCTTCGAGGTGCAGGCGATGATCCTGTGCCCGACCCGCGAACTCGCCGACCAGGTCGCGCAGGAGATCCGGCGCCTCGCGCGCGCGGAGGAGAACGTCAAGGTGCTGACGCTCTGCGGCGGCACGCCGATGCGCCCGCAGACGGCCAGCCTCGAGCACGGCGCACACATCGTGGTCGGCACCCCGGGCCGCATCATGGACCACCTCGAGCGCGGCAGCCTCGCGCTCGGCGCGCTCAACACACTGGTGCTCGACGAAGCCGACCGCATGCTCGACATGGGCTTCTTCGACGACATCGCCACCGTCGTGCGCCAATGCCCCACCGAGCGGCTCACGATGCTGTTCTCGGCCACCTATCCGGAAGGCATCACGAAGCTGAGCCGCCAATTCCTGCGCAATCCGAAGGAAATCCGCCTGGAGGAGACCCACGACGCCGGCAAGATCCGCCAGCGCTTCTACGAGGTGACCGAGGACCAGCGCCTGCACGCGGTGGGCCTGCTGCTGAACCACTACCGGCCGGCCAGCACGATCGCGTTCTGCAACACCAAGCAGCAGTGCCGCGACCTGCTCGACGTGCTGACGGCGCAGGGCTTTCACGCGCTTGCACTACACGGCGAACTCGAGCAGCGCGAGCGCGACCAGGTGCTGATCCAGTTCGCGAACCGCAGCTGCTCGGTACTGGTGGCCACCGACGTGGCGGCGCGCGGGCTCGACATCGCACAGCTGGAGGCCGTGATCAACGTGGACGTGACGCCGGACCCCGAGGTCCACGTGCACCGTATCGGCCGCACCGGCCGCGCCGACCAGGAAGGCTGGGCGCTGAGCCTCGCGAGCATGAACGAGATGGGGCGGGTGGGCGCGATCGAGCAGGCCCAGGGGCGCGAGCTCGAATGGCAGCCGCTCGCCGCGCTCGTGCCGACCGGCGACGGCCCGCTGCTGCCCCCCATGGAGACGCTGCAGATCCTAGGCGGGCGCAAGGAAAAGATCCGCCCCGGCGACGTGCTCGGCGCGCTGACCGGCGACGCCGGCTTCCAGAGCACGCAGATCGGCAAGATCAACGTGACCGAGTTCTCGACCTATGTGGCCGTGGAGCGCGGCATCGCACGCGACGCGCTGCGCCGCCTCAACGGCGGCAAGATCAAGGGCAAGAAGGTCAAGGTCCGCTTGATGACCGAATGAGGTGCGTCCGCTGGCCGGACGCCCGATCGAGCGCCGCGCTCCGATTGGCCGAGCGGCCGTCCAGCTCGGTACGCACCCGGCCGGGCGCGGCCACCAACACGGCGCGGCGGCTGTCGGGCCGGTGCGCGACGTGGCGTTTCGCGCTCATGGCGGGCGCTGCCCGGCTCGACGCCTAGCGATCCCAGGCGCCGTCGCTGCCGGCGATGCTCGCGAGTTCCGACGACATGATCGCGATCGTGCCGTCGGCGGACACGCGCGCCTCGAACATCTCGGCCAGCCGCACCGGGCCGAACGCGTTGACCCGCATCATTCCGCGAAAATCATGCTCGGGCGCCATGGCTGTCATCACCGCGATCACGAATCCGCGGGCTCGCGCCGGCAGTCAGAAGGAACCGCAAGGGGGTAAACGACACACCGCCCCGTGCGTTGCGAGACGGACGGGGCGGTGCAAGAGGCGATGCGGCGGACGGCGAGCCGCCGCGCCCGAATCGCGCGCGGGCAGCGGCTCGCGCCGCGCCCGCACGGGCGATCAGAAGCGCGTGATGATACCGGCGCCGACCGCCACCTGGCTGCGCGACGAGGACGGCGCGCTGTTCTGGCCGTCGCCGATGTCGGCCGTGGCCTTGATGATGCTGCCACCGAGCGCGAGCGTCTGGCCGCCGGCGCGCTGGTACGCCTCGAGGGCGTAGAGGCCGGTGCGCTTCGACAGGCTGTAGTATTGCGACAGGTTGAACTGGTGGTAGTAAGCAGCGTGCTGCACGCCGTTGGCGAGCGTCGCGCGCGTGTAGCTGTAGCCTGCCGCCAGATCCAGCGTCGCGGTCGGCTTGAAATGCAGCACGCCGCCGAAGGTGTTGAAGATCGCCGTGTTCGCGAACTTCGAACCCGTACCCGGGATGTATTGCACGTTCGAGTACGACGCCGTCACGTCCCACTGCGAGTTGAACGTCCAGCCGGCCGTGGCCGCGAGACGCTGTTGCGCCGCCGCGAACTGGTAGCCGTTGTTGATACCCGATACGCTAGGCTCCGAGCCGGCGTTCGAGGCCGTCGAGTTCGCCCCCCACGCGCCGCCGCCCACCGTCGAGTTGTTCAAGCGCATGAAGCCGACCGCGAGGCCAGCCGGGCCTGCCGCGTAACGGCCGGCCACGCTCCAGGTCGAGCCGTTGTTGACGCTGCCCGGCGTGCCGCCGAACGCATACGAACCGCCGAACGTGAAGCCGTTGTAGTTCGGCGACATGTAGACCAGTTCGTTGTTGACGCGGTAGGTCGTATCGAGCGAGTCGATATCACCCGGGTGCGCACCGTAGGCGCCCGTCAGCCAGGTGGTCGGGCTGTACGGCGAGAGCAGCGTGTAATACGCGGTGTACTGGCGGCCGGCCGTCAGTGCGCCGAAGCGGGCGTCCTGCAGGCCGACGAAGGCCTGGCGATTGAACGCCAGACCCGACACGGCCTGCGCGCCGGTCGCGCTGTTGAAGCCTTCTTCCAACGTGAAGATCGCCTTCAGGCCACCGCCCAGGTCTTCGCTGCCCTTCAGGCCGAAACGGCTACCCGCCCAAATGCCGTTGACCATCTTCGTCACCGACTTGCCGCCGGAGGTCGAACCGAGCGAGGTCTGGCTGCTTTGGTAGCCGATACCGGCATCGACGATGCCGTACAGCGTCACGCTGCTTTGTGCGTTCGCGACGCCTGCGGTCAGGCCGGTAAGCGTGGCCGCCGCCACCATGATGCGTTTCTTCATTGCGTCCCCTGTTCCAAAGCCTGCACCCCGCAGGCAGTGAGTCATGCATTTCAATTAACCGACGCCTTGCGTGCCGGCCGGTCTCCAGGCGAGGGGCGTTTCGTATCGCACACCGAGCGCCCCATCTAGTCAGACATCCTATAACAATATTGCGAAATTCAGCATTAGCTATTGCTTATTACTAGGGAAACCTCTGTGGCATTTATGCTGAAACCTGCTCTTGACAGTGCGATACGATTCTTATCCGATTGATTTTTATGACTATTTTATTTCTTTCATTTTCTTTTCGCAAACATACCGCACCGCTCCTGACGTGCTGCCGTCCTCGGACAACAAGCGGACACTCCGGCATTGAGCAGACGAAGCATGGGATGTACGACCAACTCCATGGAGTTGCCCCCGTAACTCAGGACACGGCACCCACTTAGGTTGCTGAATCCGTCGAACGTCGAAACTCGCGAGGCGAGCGGTACTTCAACGCGCTATGGGGATGCTTTTCGTTGTAGTGCTCGAATGCGATGGCCAGATTCCTGGCCGCGGTCGCTGCGTCCGGCTTCGGCATGATAGCGACGTAATCGCGCTTCATGGTCTTCACGAAGCTTTCCGCCATGCCGTTGCTCTGCGGGCTGCACACCGGCGTGGTCAACGGCTTCAGGCCGAGCAGCGCCGCAAACTGACGCGTCTCCTCGGCCGTATAGCCCGAGCCGTTGTCGCTCAGCCACTCGATTTCGGACTCGGTATGCAGCACATCCCCAAACCGGCTTTCCACCGCAGCCAGCATCACGTCGCGCACGATGTCGCCGCTATGGCCGGCCGTCGTGGCCGCCCAGCTCATCGCTTCGCGGTCGCAGCAGTCGAGTGCGAACGTCACGCGCAACGGCTCGCCGTTGTCGCAGCGAAACTCGAAGCCGTCGGAACACCACCGTTGATTGCTGCGCTCCACCGCAACCTTGCCATCGTGACGGCGCTGCGGCCGAACCGGTGTCGCTCTGCGTTGCATCAGCAGGCCATGCATGCGCATTACGCGGTAAATGCGCTTGGCGTTCAGCGGTGCCTGTCCCGCTGCAATGCGCTCGCGGCGCAACGCTCCCCATACGCGTCGATAGCCGTAGCTGGGCAGCTCGCTGATCACCCGCTGAATGGCTTCGACGACTGGTGCATCGTGGGTCGCTCTGGACTGCCGTGCGTCGCGCCAAGTCGCCTCGCGTGACCTGCGTGCCGATACGTTCGAGCGCGACACGCCGAGGACTTCGCAGACCAGTTTCACTGGCTGTCCTCCGGCAACGATGGCGAGTGCGCTATCCATTTTTTTGCCCGGCCGTATTCGACAGCCTCGCGAAGAATCTCGTTCTCCATCGTCTTCTTGCCGAGCATGCGCTGCAGCTCGCGAATCTGTTTGAGCGCGTCGGCCAGCTCCGAGGCCGGAACCACTTCCTCGCCAGCCTTGACCGCCGACAGGCTTCCATCCTGGTAAAGCTTGCGCCAGTGAAAGAGCTGGTTCGGATTCACGCCGTGCTGGCGCGCTACCATCGAAACCGATTTCCCCGGCTCGAAACTCTCGCGAACCATCGCCAGCTTTTGCTCTGCCGTCCAGCGCCGCCGACGCTCCGGGCCCGTCAACACGTCCATCACTTCCTGCCTGGTGTGAGTCAAAAACACGGTCTTATGCCTACCCGTTATTGTAAGTGGGTGACTGTGTCCGGTGTTTCAGGGGGCTGCTCCACTCCAGACCAGCCGAGCATTCACCGGATTGACAAGGGGACCGATGCAGGTCCTGGAATCACTGGACGCGGACGGCGCCCGCTCCTTACGCTGCGCTTGACGAAATTACGCCATTCTTACGACAGAATGCCGTCGGGTCCGTCCCGGCGGCCGGCACGGGCCGGCCACGCCGCCGCGCCATCCGCGGCTCAGCGCTGGCCGGCCGTCTCCGCCATCAGCATGTCGAGAAACGCGACGGGCGCCGGGTCGAGCGGGTCCGGCGCGTCCCCGGCCGCAGAGGCCGCGTGCGTGACCACCAGCTCCCAACACAGCTGGGTCTGTTCGAGCCGCACGCAGGCGAGCATGTCGGGGCGGCGCACCACGATGTCCTCGGGCAGCAGCGCAACACCGAGCCCCTGGCGGACCAGTTCGAGCAGTGTGTCGAGATCGCCGATCTCGAAGGCCACGCGCCGCTGGAGCCCAGCCTCCGCGAAGCCACGGTCTACCAACCGGCGCGTGCCCTGCCCCGGCACGAAATCGACGAACGCCTGCTTCGTGAGCCGCGACAGCGGCACCTGCCCCGACGCGGCGAGCGGATGATCACGCCTGCAGGCGAGCACCATCTCGTCGCAGGCGATCACGTGCGATGCGAGCCGCTCGTTGCGCTCCTCGATCGGCAGGATCGCCAAATCGAGTTCACGCGCGTCGACCTTTTCGTTCAGCTCGGCCGCGCCGCCCTGCACGAGCCGCACCTCCACGCCCGGATGAGCGTGGTAGAAACGCGACAGCAGCGCCGGCAATTCGAGAAATTGCGGCAGGCTCTGCACCGTGCCGATCGACAGCTTGCCGCGCCGCACCGAGGTGATGTCGGCCACCTCCAGCCCTGCCCGATCGAGGATGTCGAGCGCGCGCCGCGCGCTGTCGAGAAACACCGCGCCGGCTGCCGACAGGCTCACGCGGCGTGTGGTGCGCACCAGCAGCCTCGCGCCGAGTTCCTCCTCCAGCAGGCGGATCGAGGTGGACAGCGCGGACTGCACGATGTGGCAGCGCTCGGCGGCCCGCGTGAAGTTCGCCTCCTCGGCGACGGCGACGAAATGGCGTAGTTGTCTCAGTTCCACTGCAATCCTCTGGTCATTCCTCGTGGCATGCCACGGCCTCGTCGTTGCCTTGCCCGCCCGGCTTGCGCGGCGCCGGTCTCATCTCCGACGCGACCGGGCACATCGCCGGGCAGGCCCGGCCAAGGGCCGTCACGGCCATCGGGTTCGGATCAGCGCAACTGCCGCCCCCGCCGCGTAGACAGCCAGCGCCCGCGCCTCGCGAGTCGGCAATGCCGGTGCAGCGTGCCAGCGCCCAGGTCCGCGGCTTTCGCGATCGCGCTCGGCGCGACGCCGAGGAGCGCTGCCTATGCGTCGCGCGATGCGCACGCCGTGCACGATCGGCCCCGCGCCCCGTCGCCAGGCGAGATGTTACGCCGTGACGGCGCGGCGGGCGCCGGCTCGATGCGAGGCGACCAATCCGGGGCAAGCGGCCGGCTGCAACGCGATGCTGCGCGTGGCCGAGCCCACGCTCGCGTAGCTCCCGCGTGACGAGTGACGATCAGGAGACGGCGCGTGGCGCTGATTACGGCGCGCACGGCCGGCTGGCGGGCCGCAGCCGGCGCGCTTACAGGCCGCGGCAGGGCGCAGCCGGTGGATTCGCGAGATCGCCGCACCGCTGCGCGAGCCGCGTGCCGGCGCACGTCACGCGGCCGGGCCCGGCCACGCACCTGCCGGGCTCGTGAATCCGCGCGTGACCGCGCCGGTGCCGCGCATGAGCAGGCATGTCGCTGCGTCGAGCGAGAAGGCGATGCGCCTGCCCGGCTGGCGGCACCGGCCGCGAATCGAGCGCAGCGCCCGCGCAGACGCTAAAATCCGCCGCCAGAGGCATTCCCACGGCGAGCACACGTTTTGACTGATTTCGAGCAGGGTTTCATCCTGACCCGTCACTGGCGGGATACCGCAGCCGGCGTCGAAATCGAATTCTGGCTCGCGACCGACGCAGGCGCGCGCCGCGTGCGCCTGCGCCCGCAGGAATCGGTCGCGTTCGTGCCGGCCACGCAGCGCGAGGCCGCCGAGCGCGCGCTGGCGGGCGAGACCGGCGTCGAGCTGCGCCCGCTCGCGCTGCGCGATTTCCGCCGGCGCCCCGTGGTCGGCCTCTATTGCCGCCGCCACCGTCATCTCTCGGCCCTGCACAAGCGCCTTGCGCAGGCCGGCGTCGACGTCTACGAAGCCGACGTGAGCCCGCCCGACCGCTACACGATGGAGCGCTTCATCACCGCGCCGGTGCGCTTTCGCGGCCGGCCGGTGAGCGCGGGCCTGCTGACCGACGGCGAACTCAAACCCGACGAGGCCTACCGCCCCGCGCTGCGCTGCGTCTCGCTCGACATCGAGACGAGCGCGCGCGGCGAACTCTATTCGATCGCGCTGGAAGGCTGCGGCCGGCGCGACGTCTACATGCTCGGCCCGGCCAACGGCGGCGCGCCCGACCCCAGCCTCACGCTGGTCTACTGCGAAAGCCGCGCCGAGCTGCTCGCGCAGCTCAACGACTGGTTTACGCGCCACGACCCCGACGTGCTGATCGGCTGGAACCTGATCCAGTTCGACCTGCGCGTGCTGCACGCGCATTCGCAGCAGTTCGGCGTGCCGCTTCGGCTCGGCCGCGACGGCAGCGTGCTCGACTGGCGCGCGCACGGCGCGCAGCCCGACCACTTCTTCGCCGGCGCGGCCGGGCGGCTCGTGATCGATGGCATCGACGCGCTGAAGTCGGCCACCTGGAGCTTCCCGTCGTTCAGCCTCGAGTACGTGGCGCAAACGCTGCTCGGCGAGGGCAAGGCGGTCGACAATCCTTACCAGCGCATGGACGAGATCCAGCGCCGCTTCGATCACGACAAGCCTGCACTCGCGCATTACAACCTGAAGGACTGCGAACTCGTCACGCGCATCTTCGCGAAGGCGGACCTGCTGTCGTTCATGCTCGAACGTGCGACCGTCACCGGGCTGGCGGCCGATCGCACCGGCGGCTCGGTGGCCGCCTTCACGCATCTCTATCTGCCGCGCATGCACCGGCTCGGCTACGTCGCGCCCAACCTCGGCGACGTGACGGGACAGAACAGCCCCGGCGGCTTCGTGATGGATTCGCGTCCAGGGCTCTACGATTCGGTGCTGGTGCTCGACTACAAGAGCCTCTATCCCTCGATCATCCGCACCTTCCTGATCGACCCGGCCGGGCTCGTCGAGGGCCTCGACCGTCCCGACGACGCCCATTCGGTCCCCGGCTTCCTCGGCGCGCGCTTCTCACGCACGCAGCACTGCCTGCCCGACATCGTGCGGCGCGTCTGGGAAAGCCGTGAACTCGCCAAGCGCCAGCGCAACGCACCGCTCTCGCAGGCGCTGAAAATCATCATGAACGCGTTCTACGGCGTGCTCGGCTCGTCGGGCTGCCGCTTCTTCGATCCGCGCCTGGCTTCGTCGATCACCATGCGCGGCCACGAGATCATGCACCGCACGCGCGAGCTGATCGAGCAGCTCGGCCACGAAGTGATCTACGGCGACACCGATTCGACCTTCGTCTGGCTGCGCGAGCCGCATCGCGACGAGGACGCGGCCGCCAAGGGCCGCGCGATCGTCGAGCATGTGAACGGCTGGTGGCGCACGCACCTGCGCGAGCACTTCGGCCTCGAGAGCGCGCTCGAGCTGCAGTACGAGCGGCACTACCTGCGCTTCCTGATGCCGACCGTGCGCGGCGCCGAGGAAGGCAGCAAGAAGCGCTACGCCGGCCTCGCGCGCGCGGCCGACGGCAGCGACGACGTGGTGTTCAAGGGCCTGGAGACGGTGCGCACCGACTGGACGCCGCTCGCGCAGCAGTTTCAGCGCGAACTCTATACCCGCGTGTTCCGCCGCGAACCCTATGGCGACTTCATCCGCGACACGGTGCGCAAGACGCTGGCCGGCGAACTCGACGCGCTGCTGGTGTACCGCAAGCGCGTGCGCCGGCCGCTCAGCGAATACCAGCGCAACGTGCCGCCGCATGTGCGAGCGGCACGCACGGCCGACGCCTTCAACCGCGAGCGGGGCCGCCCGCAGCAGTACCAGCGCGGCGGCTGGATCAGCTACGTGATGACCACGGCCGGCCCCGAGCCGCTGGAAACGATGCGCTCGCCGATCGACTATGCGTTCTACCTGAGCCGCCAGCTGCAGCCGGTGGCCGATGCGATCCTGCCGTTCCTGAAGGACGATTTCGAATCGGTGGTGTCGGGGCAGGGCCGGCTGTTTCCGGCCTGAGCGCGGCGCCGTCGGCATCTGCTTCACGACCACGCACCAGCACGCCGAGGTGGGACGCGTTCGGAGCCGGCGCGGCGCGCAAGGCCGCTCGCGGCGACGCGGGCACGTTCGCGGGGGTGTTACTTACGCGCCGCCCTTTCGCCCTGAGCTTGCGCATGCAGGCATGGTGAGGCGAGGTGATCGAAACTTGCCGGTCGCGTCGGGGCAGTATCGAAATTCGTGCGGAAGCGCTAGAAACCCGCGCGCGGCAAGCCAGGGCCGGTGAGGCGAAAAAGCGGCGGGGCGCCGCCACGACGTGGGCCGCGCCCCCGGCCTTAGGGATGACGGCGGGAGGCGCTAAGAGGCCAGTTCAAAAACCCTGCTCAGCTCGTCTGAAGATGTTCCAACAGATGATCGAGCAGCCAAGTTTGAGGAATGCTTCGTGAATGTAGGCACGTCGCTCGAAGCGAGTGCGTAGGCGCCGGAAATTGTGGAGCCAGGAATGCGTACGTTCGACTACCCAACGATACTTGCCCAGACCACTGCCATGCTCGGTCCGGCGCTTGGCGATCACGGGCTTGATACCGCGTTCGCGCAACGCGCGACGATGTCGGGTGGAATCGTAGCCACGATCGGCGTAGACGACGCCGGGCTTCTGAAGCGGTCGGCCACGAACGCCGCGAATGGGTGGAATCGCATCAACGAGCGGCAGCAACTGCGTGACGTCGTTGGTGTTCGCGCCAGTCAGGATCGCAACGAGAGGAACGCCGTTGGCGTCTACGAGGACGTGGTGCTTGGAACCGGGTCGCGCGCGATCGGTGGGGTTCGGGCCAGTTTTTCGCCCGCCCCAACGGCGCGCACGGACGACGAATCGACCGCAGCGTATGACAGATCGATTTGGCCGGCCGCACGCAACTTGTCGAGTAGCAACTCGTGCAGTTGGTCCCATACACCAGCCTTTTGCCAGTCGCTCAATCGCCGCCAGCATGTGGCGCCCGAGCCAAAGCCCAGACGAGTCGGCAAGTGGTTCCAACGAATTCCCGTTTTGAACACGAACAGGATGCCGTTGAGAGCCGCACGGTCGGACACGCGCGGGCGACCAGGATCGCTCTTCGCTCGAAGCTTCGCAGGTGGCAGCAATGGTTCGATCAGTATCCACAGTTCGTCGTCAATGATTGGCGCTTCCATCCTTGGACTTCCGTTGTTCTGATGCCCAAGGTTAACAGCTTGCCGAGGAAGTAAACAGCCCCTCTCGGGAGTTTTTGAACTGGCCTCTAAGGGCTCGAGACCGGCGTAACGGCTCGGCGCCGCGCTGAGCAGCGGCCCCGGATGAAAGCCCCGATTCGTTTCGCGCGAACAACGCCGCATCGCGCCGCGCCGCAGCCTGCGGCTTCGCATGCAGCCCCTTTCGTGCTCGTCGCCCTCGCCCGGCAAGGCGCAAGCCATCCAGCATCCATCTCGAAGGCCGACGCCGACACGCGGTGCGCTCAGCGTACCGAGAAACGCAGCACGGTTTCCTCGCGCAGCGTGTCGCCGGGCTTGAGCACCGTGGTCGGGAACGCCGGATGGTTAGGCGAATCGGGGAAGTGCTCGGCCTCGAGCGCGAACGCGTCGGTCTGCCGGTAGGTATGGCCGCTCGCACCCACCACGCCGCCGTCGAGCGAATTCGCCGAGTAGAACTGCAGGCCCGGCTGCGTGGTGTCGACGGTCAGCACGCGCCCGCTGTGCGGGTCGCGCACGCTGGCCGCAAAGGCCGGCACGCGCTGGCCGCCGTGGTCGAGCACCCAGTTGTGGTCGTAGCCGCGCGCGTAGACCATCTGCTCGAAGTTCGAGCGCAAATACTTGCCGATCGGCGTGAGCCGGCGCAGGTCGAGCGGCGTTCCCTCCACGGGTGCCAGCTCGCCGGTGGGAATCGAGGTGCGATCGGTGGGCGTGTAGCGCGAGGCGGCAATCCGGATCTCCTGCTGCTCCACGCTGCCGCTGCCCTCGCCGGCCAGATTGAAATAGGTGTGGTTGGTCAGATTGACCACGGTGTCCCGGTCGGTGGTGGCCTCGTAGCGGATGTGCAGCGCGTTGTCGTCGGTCAGCAGGTAGGTGACGTGCGTCGTCAGCGTGCCGGGAAAGCCGTTCTCGCCGTCGGGGCTCACGTAGGTGAGCTCCACGCCGGCGCCGTCCTTGCCGCTCACGGGCTTTGCGCGCCAGACCTTCGAGTCGAAGCTGCCGGGTCCGCCATGCAGCGTGTTCGGCGCGTTGTTGATCGGCAACTGGTAGGTCTTGCCGTCGAGTTCGAACTTGCCGCCTGCGATGCGGTTCGCGTAGCGGCCGATCAGGGCGCCGAAATGGATGTTGCCGTTGTAGGCCTCGTAGTCCTTCAGTGACGCGAAGCCGAGCACGATGTTGGCAAACCGGCCGCGACGGTCGGGCACCTCGATGGCGGTGATGCAGCCGCCGTAGTCGATCAGCCTGACGGTGGTGCCGCGCGCGTTCTTCAGCGTGTACTCGGTCACCGGCTTGCCGTCGCTGGTCGTGCCGTAGGGCGCCTCGGACAGCGTTGCCGCCCACACTGACGACGCCGCCAGCCAGCCCGAAGCGGCGAGCGCGCGGGCGGCCAGCTTCAGACCGGGAAGAAGACCGCGGCGGGCGGGACAGGCTGCGCGGCGAGAAGCCGGGCGGCACATGGGCAGGGAAAGCGCTCTCATCGGATACCGGTTCCTTTCTGGCGAGGCGGGGAGGGCCGCTGGCCGGCGCGGCATGGCACTGCCACACCGGCCGGGCGGGACGCGTTCTGGCATGCGGCAAGGCCGATCTGTCGATTCTAATCATCCGGGGCCTGCGTCGTGGCACCGGCGGGCGCCGGGCCCTTCGGCCACGGCGCAGGCCATGCCGCCGGCGGACGCTGCGGCCGAGGCCGGGCCGGGGCGCGCCGGGGCGCCGCGGTGGCAAGCTCGCCGGAATTGCCGCAGACTGTCGGGCCGGCCAGCGCCCGCCTGTCCGCTGCCCGCCGCCGCGACACATGGCACTATCGTGACGCAATTCCGGTGCCCGCCGCGCCGCGCGCCGCGCGTCGCCGCTACCGCTCATGCCTCGCCTCAGGATCACGAACCCGGCGCACCGCGCCACGACGGACCACCAAGGACATCGACATGCCCCGCACTCCCGCCGAAAAACGCGCCGCCTTCCGCCAGCTCCACGAAAGCGGCTGCTTCCTGCTGCCCAACCCGTGGGACGTCGGCAGCGCGCGCTACCTCGCCTCGCTCGGCTTCCAGGCGCTCGCCACCACCAGTTCGGGTTACGCGTGGTCCACCGGCCACGCCGACAACACGGTGTCGCGCGCGGCCGTGCTCGCGCATCTGCGCGACATCGTCGGCGCCACGGATCTGCCCGTGAACGCCGATTTCGAGAACGGTTTCGGCGCGACCCCCGACGAGGTCGGCGAAAGCGTGCGGCTGGCGGTGGAGACCGGCATCGCCGGGCTCTCGATCGAGGACGCGACGGGCGACACGGCCACCCCGCTGTTCCCCATCGACGAGGCGGTGGCACGCATCGCCGCGGCGCGCCGCGCGATCGATGCCTCCGGCGGCGACACGCTGCTGGTGGGCCGCGCCGAGAACTTCGTGGTGGGCGTGCCCGATCTCGACGACGCGATCGCGCGGCTGCGCGCCTACGCGGCAGCCGGCGCCGACTGCCTCTACGCACCCGGCATCCGCACGCGCGGGCAGATCGAGGCGGTGGTGGCCGCGCTCGCGCCCAAGCCGGTCAACCTGCTGGTGGGCGCGCCGATCGAATTCTCGCTGGCCGAGATCGCCGGGTTCGGGGTGCGCCGCGTAAGCGTGGGCGGAGCGCTCGCGCGCGCGGCCTGGGACGGCTTCATGAACGCCACGCTGGGCTTGCTCGACGGCAGCTTCGCGCGGCTGCCGACGCTGTCGGGCAAGCAGATCGACGCGCAGTTCTGAACCGCGCGCCGTATCGTGCCGCGCGGCCGCCCGCTCGGCTGCACGAGAGCTTCCCGCAACCGCTCAACATCGGCGAGAGGGTACGCGCGGCGGGCAGGGAAATGCGGGCGCCGGCCGAACGAGCGTGGAAGCCGCACGACGGCCGTGGCGCACGTATAGCAAGCAGAGCCGCCCGCACGTCCGTTCGCGCCCGCGCCGGCACCGGAGCGTCGCCGGCGCGCCTTGCACGGCCTTCGCCCGTTTCCGCTACAGTGACATGCATGGCCCCGCACATGCGGCGCGGGCCGCCCTTTTTTTTCAGCCAGGGAGCGACGATGACTTCCAGCCAAGCCTATTCCGACGATGCCCCCACGCGCGCCGAGGTAGACGCGCTCGCCAGCGCCACCGTGATCGAGTTCGGCACCAACTGGTGCGGCGTCTGCAAGGGCGCGCAGCCCGCGATCCGCGAGGCATTCGCGGCCCATCCCGAGATCCGCCATCTGAAGATCGAGGACGGCCCCGGCCGGCCGCTCGGCCGCTCGTTCCGCGTCAAGCTGTGGCCCACGCTGGTGTTCCTGCGCGACGGCACGGAAGTGGCGCGCGTGGTGCGGCCCACCGAGGCCGCGCAGCTCGAGGCCGACGGCTTCGCCGCGCTGGCCTGAGGCGCACGCCGCTCATGAAACAGGCGATTCAGCACCTCGTCATCGAGACGCGCGGGCGCGGCCTCGTCGAATTCACCTCGCGCGTGCGCGCGTTCATCGACCAGCAATCGATACGCGACGGGCTGCTGACCGTGTTCTGCCGGCATACGTCGGCGTCGCTGCTGATCCAGGAGAACGCCGACGCGTCGGTGCAGCGCGATCTCGAACGCTACTTCGAGGAGATCGCGCCCGAGGACGCCGCCCGCTACGAGCACGACGCCGAAGGCGCGGACGACATGCCCGCGCATCTGCGCGCGGCTCTCACGCAGGTGCAACTGTCGATTCCGGTCGAGCACGGCCGCATGGTGCTTGGCACCTGGCAAGGCATCTACCTGTTCGAGCATCGCCGCGCCGCGCACCGGCGCGAGGTGGTGGTGCATCTGATCGGGTAGTGAGTGCGGCGCCAGTGCCGCCCACCGCCGCACAACGGCGGAACCGCG
This sequence comes from Burkholderia glumae LMG 2196 = ATCC 33617, assembly GCF_000960995.1. NCBI lineage: Bacteria > Pseudomonadati > Pseudomonadota > Betaproteobacteria > Burkholderiales > Burkholderiaceae > Burkholderia > Burkholderia glumae. The sequence continues at coordinate 152,263 of NZ_CP009434.1, forward strand.
CCGCTCAGCCCTGCGGCGCGAAGTCGAGCAGCACCTTGCAGGCGTTCTTCGGGCTCTGTTCGGCCAGCTCCAGCGCGCGCCCCACCTCGCGGAAATCCACCTTGTGCGTGACGATCGACTCAGGCGTCACGAGCGCGCGCTCGAGCCAGCCGATCACGGTCGGGAACATCGCGCAGTTCAGGCGCGAGGCGGCCAGCGTCAGCTCCTTCTTGGTCAGCTCCTGCTGCGCGACCGACGACGGCGTGGACGAGAAGCCGAGCAGCCCGATGCGGCCCGCCGGCGCCGCGAGCCGCACCGCCTCCTCGAGGATCGACGGATGGCCGACCGCGTCGAAGATCAGCGTCGGGCCGCCCTCCACGCCGCGCTTTTCCAGCGCCTCGCCGATCGCTTCCTCGCCGGCGTTGATGGTTTCGTCTTCGGCCGCGCCGCAGCGGCGCGCCAGCGCGAGCCGCTCGTCGAGGCGGTCGGTGATGAAGGCGCGCACGCCGTACACGCGCTTGAGCACCTGCAGGATCGTCAGCCCGACGGTGCCGGCACCATAGACGAGCGCCACGTCGCCGGGCAGCACGCCGGTGCGTGCGGTCGCGTTGGCGGCCACCGCGAACGGCTCGACGACGGCCGCGCAGCTGTCGGCGATGCCCTCGGGAATCCGGTAGGCATTGGCAGCGGGCACGCAGACATACTCGCTGAAACCGCCGTCGCGATGCACGCCGAGCACCACCAGCTTGCGGCACACGTTGCGGCGGCCGATCCGGCAGGCCTGGCACCGGCCACAGCTGATCACGGGATCGACGGCCACCAGCTCGCCTAGGCGCGTGGCGTCCACGCCTTCGCCTAGCGCCTCGACGCGGCCCACGAACTCGTGGCCGATGATGCGCGGATATGAAACGAACGGGTTGTGCCCGCGATAGATGTGCAGGTCCGAGCCGCAAACGCCCGCGTAACGCACCCGCACGCGCACCTCGCCCGCAGCGGGCTGGGGCAGCGGCATTTCGCGCACGCTCAGGCTGTTCGGACGATCGACCACGACGCTCAGCATGTCAGGTTCCTCGGTGTTGAAGGCGTTGGAGATGGGGCGCGCGCGGCGGCGCTCACCAGTTCCACATTGCGCCGTCGCGCAGCCGCGCGACCGGCAGATAGGCGCGCTGGTAGGGATGCTTCGCGGCGAGCGCCTCGTCGATCTCCACGCCGAGCCCCGGCGCGTCGTCCATCACGAGGAAGCCCTGGTCGAAGCGGTAGCGGTGCGGAAACACCTCGTTGGTCAGCGCGTTGTGCGGCATCAGCTCCTGGATGCCGAAGTTCGGCGCCCATAGCCCGAAGTTCACGGCAGCCGCCATGCACACGGGCGACAGGTCGGTCGCGCCGTGAAAACCCGTGCGCACCTGGTACATCGCCGCGTAGTCGGCAATGCGCCGCGCATGCGTGATGCCGCCCGCATGCACGATGGTCGAGCGGATGTAGTCGATCAATTGCTCGCGGATCAGGTCCTTGCAGTCCCAGATCGAATTGAACACCTCGCCCACCGCCAGCGGTGTGGTGGTGTGGCTGCGGATCAGCCGGAAGCTTTCCTGGTTTTCGGCAGGCGTCGCGTCTTCGAGCCAGAACAGCCGGTACGGCTCGAGATCGCGGCCGAGCCGCCCCGCCTCGATCGGCGTGAGGCGGTGGTGCGCGTCGTGCAGCAGGTGCGGCCCGAAGCCCACCGCCTCGCGCACCTTGCGGAACAGCTCGGGCGTGTGGCGCAAGTAGAGCGCGGTGTCCCAGGGCTCCTCGGGCGGCAGGCCCTTTTGCGCCGGCTCGTATTCGCCGGCCACCTTGCCCACGCCGTAGACCTTGTCGAGCCCCGGCACGCCGGACTGCACGCGAATCGCCAGATAGCCCTCCTCGATATGCCGATGCACCGCGTCCACGGCTTCCTCGTGGTCGCGGCCGTTGGCATGGCCGTACACCATCAGGCCGTCGCGGCTCTTGCCGCCGAGCAGACGGTAGACGGGCATGCCGGCCAGCTTGCCGAGGATGTCCCACAGCGCCATGTCGATCGCCGCGATCGCCGTCATCGTCACCGGGCCGCGCCGCCAATAGGCGCCGCGATAGAGATACTGCCAGATGTCCTCGATGTTGCGCGGATCGCGCCCGACGAGACACGGGAACACGTGCTCCTCCAGGTACGCGCGCACCGCGAGTTCACGCCCGTTCAGCGTGGCGTCGCCGAGGCCGTGCACGCCCTCGTCCGTGACGATCTTCACCGTCACGAAGTTGCGGCCCGGACAGGTCACGATGGTCTGCAACCGTTCGATCTTCACTGTTTCCCTCCCTCTGCATGCAGCCCGGGGCGCGGCGGCCGGCGGGCGGTTCGTGTGGCGCCCGGGTCAGTCGGTGAAATGCGTGGGCACCCGCCCGCGCACCTCGGGCAGGTGCGAGCCGACGCGGTCGATGTGGCTGGCCACCGTGGCGCCCAGCAACGCGACGTTGCGCGACGCCAGTTGGGCGAGGATCAGCTCGTGCTCGTGCAGCGCGCGGCGCGCGTGATCGGCGACGCGGTCGAGCAGCAGCCAGCGCACGCGGTCGAATTGCCGCTTCATCGGCTGAAGCATCTCCCACACGTGGCCACGGCCCGCGAACTCGAACAGCCGCCGGTGCATGCGCTCGTCGAGATCGAAGAAGCGCTCCACGTCGCCGGCCTCCACGGCCTCGCGCTGCGCCGCGACGATCGCGCCGAATTCGGTCAGCTGTGCCGGCGTGATGGTCTGCGCGAGCTGCACGTGGTTGGCGCATTCGAGCGTGCTGCGCGCGAAGCGCCCTTCCTCCAGCTGCGAGACCGAGATCGGCGCGACCATCGTGCCGACCTTGCGGATGATGTTCACCAGATGCTCGTCGGCCAGCTGCGCGAGCGCCTCGCGCACCGGCGTGCGGCTGACCTCGAACGCTTCGGCGATGGCCGCCTCGGAGAGGCTCGTATGCGGCGGCAACGCGCCGCGCACGATCGCGTCGCGCAAAAAACGGTGAACCTGGGGGCGGTAGGGCTGGTCGGCGTTCGCCTCGAAGCCGCGCAGGGCTGCGAGCGCGATGTTTTCCTGCAGCGAGGGGGCCATGTCGGTCATAACGGATGGGCGTGCGATGATATGTACCATGGTAGCACTGCGATGATACGGGCAATTCCTAGCGTTTACACCGATAAAATCGGCGATACATGACGCCTATGCTTGGCTCATCACCAAATCTACCATGGTAAATGCCAGTCCCACGATGGCGAAACTCCTGAGCACCGCTGCGCTGTCGGCGCTGGCCCCGACCACACGACGGCCAACCTATGCGCGCGACCGGCTGCGCCGCGGCATCGTCCATCTCGGGCTCGGCGCGTTCCATCGCGCGCATCAGGCGCTCTACACGGAGGCGCTGCTCGAGCGCGGCGACGCACGCTGGGGCACGCTCGGCATCCATCTGCGCGAGCGCCGCATGGCCGACCGGCTCGCCGCGCAGGACACGCTTTACTCGGTGACCGAAAGCGACGGCGAGGCCGCGCACAGTCGCGTGATCGGCGGCCTGCTCGGCGCGCTGCATGCGCCCTCGGCGCTGTCCAGCGTGCTCGACGCGATCGCCGATCCCGGCGTCGCGATCATCAGCCTGACCGTAACCGAAAAGGGCTACTGCATCGCGCCCGCCAGCGGCCAACTCGACGAGCACGATCCCGACCTCCGGCGCGACATGCTCGCGCCCGACGCGCCGCGCACCACGCTCGGCGTACTCGCCGCAGGCCTGCGCCGCCGCGCCGCCGCCGCGCCGCTGACGATCCTCTGTTGCGACAACATGACCGCCAACGGCGATACGCTGCGCCGGCTGCTGATGCAGTACGCAGGGCTCACCGACGCCGCGCTCGCGCGCCGGATCGGCGACACCATCGCGTTTCCGAACACCATGGTGGACCGCATCGTGCCGGCCGCGACGCCGGCCTCGCTCGCCGCGGCCGAGGCACGCCTGGGGCTGCGCGACGAGGCCGCGATCGTCTGCGAACCGTTTACGCAATGGGTCGTCGAGGACCGCTTCAGCGGTCCTCGGCCGGCCTGGGAGGACGCGGGCGCGCTGCTCACCGCGGACGTCCATCCCTACGAGGCGATGAAGCTGCGGCTGCTCAACGGCTCGCATTCGGCGATCGCCTATCTCGGGCAGCTGCGCGGGCTCGCCACCGTGGCCGACGCGATGGCCGACCCGGCGCTGGCCGGCTTCGTGCATGGCCTGATGACCGAGGATCTGCTCGCCACGGTGGCCGTACCGGCCGGCTTCGACATCGGTGCCTATTGCCGCGACCTGCTCGCCCGCTTTCGCAATCCCACGCTCGCGCACGAGACGCGCCAGATCGCCACCGACGGCACCCGGAAGGTGCCCATGCGCTGGCTGCCGGCCCTGCGCGAGAGCCTGGCCGCCGGCGTCGAGCGGCCACGGCTCGAACGCGCGCTGGCCGCCTGGCTGCATTTCCTGGATACGGCGCGCAGCGACGCGGGCGAGCCGCTCGTGCTCGGCGATCCCGGTGCGGAGGCGCTGGCGGCCCGCCTGCAGTCGAGCGCCGCGCCGCTCGACAAGGCGCGGGCCGCGCTCGGCCACGCCAGCGTGTTCGGCAGCGTGCCATGGCCGGAGGCGTTCGTCACGCGGCTCGCGGGGCATCTCGACACGCTGCGCCGCGCCGGCACCGGCGCGCTGCTCGCCGTGCCCGGCCACCGCTGAGCGCCGCGGCACCGTTTACCGCGGCGCCCGGCCCGCGGGCCGGCGCCGCCTGCCCCGGCACGCGCGACACCGGGGACGGCCCGCCGGCCGGACGCGCGACCACGCATCAGGAGACAAGGCATGAAGCAACGCACCATGGGCTGGATAACGGTGTTCCTGTTATTCCTCGTCTACGGCATCAACTACCTGGACCGCGTGGCGCTGTCGCTCACCGCGCCGATGATCCAGCAGGACCTCGGCATCGATGCGGCGCAGATGGGCATCGTGTTCAGCAGCTTCTTCGTCGGCTACGCGCTGTTCAACTTCGTGGGCGGGCTGGCCAGCGACCGGCTCGGGCCAAAGCTCGTCTACGTGCTGGCCGTCGCGCTCTGGTCGCTGTTCTGCGGACTGACGGCCGTGACTATCGGCTTCGCGAGCCTGCTGCTGGTACGCGTGCTGTTCGGCATGGCCGAGGGGCCGCTCTGCGCCGGCGCCAACAAAATGGTCAACAACTGGATGCCGCGCGAGCGCGCCGCCACCGCGATGGGGCTGTTGAGCGCCGGCTCGCCGCTCGGCGGCGCGCTGGCCGGCCCGGTGGTGGGCCTGCTCGCGGCCAGCTTCGGCTGGCGGCCGGCGTTCTGGATCATCTGCGCGATCGGGCTCGTGTGGGTGGTGGTATGGATCGCCCTGACCGCCGACGAACCGGCCAGCAGCCGGCTCGTGGCGGCTGCAGAGGCGCAGCCGGCGGGCGCCGGCGTCGCCCGCGCCGCGCACGCGGCGTTCGGCGCAGAGGCCGCGCAGCTGTCGCTGTGGGCCTGGGTCCGCCAGCCGCTCATCATCGCGGCCGCGTTCGCATTCTTCAGCTACAACTACGTGCTGTTCTTCTTCCTGAGCTGGTTCCCGAGCTACCTCGTGCAGGCCCATCACCTGAACCTGAAGGAGATGAGCCTCGCCACCGTGGTGCCCTGGCTGGTGGGCACGGTCGGGCTTGCCGCGGGCGGCGCGATCTCCGATGCGATCTTCCGCTGGACCGGCAGGCTCATGCTGTCGCGCAAGATCGTGCTGGTGGTGGCGCTGGTCGGCACCGGGCTCTGCGTCGGGGTGGCCGGCATCGTGCATACGGCAGCGAGCGCGGTGGCGCTGATGTCGGTGGCGCTGTTCCTGCTTTACGTGACGGGCGCGCTGTACTGGGCCGTGGTGCAGGACGTCGTGCACCCGGCGAAGGTAGGCGGCGTGAGCGGCTGCCTGCATTGCCTGGGCAGCCTCTCCGGCGTGATCGGGCCGGCCGTGACCGGCCTGCTGGTGCAGCGCAGCGGCTCGTTCGCCACGGCGTTCCTGCTGGCGGGCGGCGTGGCGCTGGCGGGCGCGGTGCTGTCGGGGATCTTCATTCGCGAGCCGCGCGCACGCGACGCGATTCACGGAAGGCTGCTGCGCGAGCATGCCGGGCATTGAGCAAAAGGCGCGCGACGGCAAGGCAGGGCTTTGGAGCAGGCGCTCACCGAGCACTACGGCGAAAATCGCAGGATGGCGATCTCGCCTGGGCAAGCGATCGCCTCCCCGATGCCACGATTTCGAGGCAAGACGTCGAGGAAAATCGCGAAAGCCACCATCCGGCTTTCGTTGATTCGCGCTACGGCGGCAGCCTCCCATGCGCAAACCGGCACGCGGCTCGCGAAATGGCAATCGGTAGTGGATTCGCCACGAGGGCGTCCGCCAACCGCCTGTCGAGGCATGGCTGCAAAGCAGCCGACACTGTCGTTTCGGCATGTCATGCCTCGCGAAGCCCGCGATTGCACGAGGCCGCGACGTGATCCGGCTTTCATGGACGGGCGTGTCGATTATTTCCTCGCCGGAACTATCCCGAAAAAACTTCTGCCATACGCCCGGCCTCCTCCATGGGAAAGCCTGAAACCCTGCTTGCCAATCGACGATGCGAAGCCCATCGCTGCCCGCTCGTCACCCGCACGGCTCACCCCGATGGCCGCTCACCGAGCCCTCGTCCGCATCCTGCCCCGAACACTGCTGGCGCCGTCAGCGGCGCGTGCGCCGCGCGCGATAGATCGAGATCGTGCCTGCCCCCAAGCACGGCACGAGCCGCATCAGCATGCCGCCTCCTAGCGCCGCGAACGCGTCGGCGCTAGCCAACAGCACCGCTCCCAAACCACATTCGGCAAGCACTCCTACTCGCACCTTGCGATCGCGCAACGACATGCTTCGCACTCCGGATAATCTATCACCCCGTTACGCCATCGCAAGCCCACACGGCTTTGCCCATCAAAACCGGAATCACCCCATCCCCCCGCACTGCCCTGCTTGACCCGAGTCAACCCGGTCCGCTTCCCACGGGTGTTTCATAACTGCCGACATAGCAAAAAGATCCGCAATACACCCAGGGGGAACCGAGATGCCGTCACCAAGACTTTCATCGCGCTCGTACAAACGCCTTTCCATCGGCATCGCGGCCGCCGTCGTGCTCGGTGTGGGTGGCTTCCTGCTGCTGAGTTCGCCATGGATGTGGTCGATGACGCATCCGACGCGCAACGTCGCGAGTCCCGGCCCGGCCAATCCCGTCAACGGGCGCGAGCTCTTCTTGGCCGGCGACTGCGCGACCTGCCACGCGAGTCCGGGCCGCCACAACCCCCTGCTGCTCGGCGGCGGCAAGGCGCTCGACACCGCGTTCGGCAAGTTCTTCATGCCGAACATCTCATCCGATCCCGATGACGGGATCGGCCGCTGGACACTGGCGCAGTTCACGCGCGCGATGCGCGAAGGCGTCGGCCCCGACGGCCGGAACCTCTACCCGGCGTTCCCCTATACCTCCTACCAGCGCCTGAGCGCCGACGACGTGCGCGACCTGTTCGCCTATCTGAAGACGCTGCCGCCGGTGCCGGGCAAGGCGCCCGTCCACCAGTTGGCGTTCCCGTACAACCTGCGGCGCGGCGTGGGCATCTGGCGGCTCATGTTCCTCGACGGCAAGCCGCTCGACGGCGGCGGCCCCGCGCCCGGTACGCCGGCCTCGCTCGGCAGCACGCCTGCGATCCACGATCAACTGGTGGCACGCGGCCGCTATCTGGTGGAAGGCGCGGCCCACTGCGCCGAATGCCATTCGCCGCGCAACATGATGGGCGCGATCGAAAACGGCGAGCGCTTCGCCGGCGGCCCGGCGCCGGACGGCAAGGGTTATTTCCCGAACATCACGCAGAGCGACACCGGTATCAACTTCTGGGCCGCTGCCTCGATCGTCAATTATCTGAAGACGGGCGTGAGCCCGCTAGGCAAGACGGCCGGCGGCGACATGGCCGAGGTCGTGCAGAACACGCGGCAGTTGCCCACGCGCGACCTCTGGGCGATGGCCACCTACCTGAAGACGATCCCGGGCGTCGATCGCCCGGCTCCGGGCCAGCCGGAGCCGAACCGCACCGACAAGGTGGTGATGATCCCGGTGCGGCACGACGATTCGCCGCTGCCGGCCTCGCCGCAGGCCGACGTCGCCCGGACCGATACGCTCTACGTGGCGGCCACCAAGCCATTCTTCGGCAAGGCGGAGACGGTCGGCCGCAGCGACGGCAGCGACGGCAAGCTGCTGGCCGCCGCCACGCTGCACGTGCTCGAGCGCGACGGCGACGTGCTGCGAGTCGAGCTCGACGGCTGGCAGCCGGCCGGCGTGACCTCGGTTATCTACGCCCGCCGCGGCAAGCGGATCCTGTCCGCGCTGCTCGACGACACAGCGGCGGCCGGCCTCGAACGCGGCCCCGCCCAGGTCGATGCAGACACCGGCGCCGCGTGGACGCCAGTCAAACTCAGGGCGTGGATCGACGGCACCGATCTCAACACCAGCGTAGCGAATCTCTGGCGCTACTCGTCGGCGCTGCTGAACGGCACCTGCGCGGCCTGCCACTCGCTGCCCGAGCCGCGTCAGTTCTCCGCCAACCAGTGGGTCGGCACGCTCAACGGCATGCGCCGCTACACGTCGCTGACCGACGACCAGTACCGCATGCTGCTGAGCTACGTCCAGAACCATGCCCGGGACACGGCACCGCCTGCCGCGGCGAAGCCATGAGCCCCGCCGCCAACGGGCAGGCGGCCCGCGTTGACGAGCGCGAAGCGGCGGCAGCCGTGGCCGGCTGGTTCGGCCGCCTGCTGCTGGCGCCGCTCGACGCCGCGACGATCGAGATCCACCGCAACGACACGCTGCACCGCTTCCTGCTCGACCTCGGCAGCGCGCTCGGCCGGCCGGCCGCGGCCGAGGCGCTCTCGCGCTTCCTGCGCGAGCCCTCGGCCGAGCACGCCGCGGCCCGCATGGGCCATCGCTTCGTGCGACTGTTCGAGGGCGTGGCCGGTCCCGACGTCATCCCGCTCTACGAAAGCGCGCACACGGGTGACGGCTCGAGCCTCTATCGCGCGCCGTTCGTAGAAATGCAGGCGATCCTGCGCGAGCTCGACGTGGCCGTGGCCGATACCTGCCGCGAGCCGCCCGACCATCTCGGGCTCGAACTCGCCGCGTTGGCCGAAGCACTGGCCCAGCAAAAGCCGGCGCTGGCCGACCAGTTGGCCGCGCGCCTGCGCGGCTGGGTGCCGAACATCGCGCGCGCCCTGGCCGCGCGCCACGACACCGGTCCCTACAGCGAGCTCGTCACGCTGCTGGACGCCTTTCTCTCATACCTGCCACCGGCCGCGACGATGCATGGCGCGCCGGGCGAGCGACCTTCCTTCTAGGAGTCTCCGATGTCTGCCGTCACGCCCAAGCCTCACCCGACTCTCGACCGGCGCGCCTTCATCAAGAGCGCCTCCGCCCTGGCCGCGCTCGGCGCGCTCGGTGTGTCGCCGTTCAGCCGCGGCGCGCAGGCAGCAGCGCCGGACCGCACGGTGCTGTCGGCCTGCCACTGGGGCATCTTCCGCGCGCGCGTGCGCAACGGCCGCTTCGATCGGATCACACCGTGGGAGGGCGACCCGCACCCCACTCCGATGCTGCAAGGCGTGCGCGATTCCATCTATTCGCCGACCCGCATCAAATATCCGATGGTGCGCCGTGCCTGGCTCGAGCACGGCCCCGGCGCCGATCCGGACGGCCGCGGCACCGGAGACTTCGTGCGCGTGAGCTGGGAGCGGGCAATCGCGCTGGTGGCCGGCGAACTCGACCGCGTGCGCAAGCATCATGGCAATACGGCGATCTACGCCGGCTCCTACGGCTGGAAAAGCACCGGCAAGCTGCACAGCTGCCGCGTGCTGCTCTGGCGCATGCTCAAGCTGTACGGCGGCTTCACGAGTTCGCTGAGCAACTACTCGGACGCCGCCACCTCGGCCGTGCTGCCCTACGTGGTGGGCTCGGCCGGCGTAGTCGATCAATGCACGACCTGGCCCGTGATCGCGAAGCACACGCAGGTGCTGGTGCTGTGGGGCTGCAACCCGTTCAACACCTGCCAGATCGGCTGGCTCGTTCCCGATCACAACTACTTCGACCTGATCAAGACGGCGAAGGCGGCCGGCATCAAGGTGATCTGCATCGACCCGATCCGCACCGAAAGCTGCAAGCTGCTCGACGGCGAATGGATCGCGCCGCGCCCGCAGACCGATGTCGCGATGATGCTCGGCATCGCCCATACCCTCTACAGCGAGAAGCTGCACGACGAGGCATTCCTGAAGCGCTATACCACCGGCTTCGACGCGTTTTTGGCCTACCTGACCGGCCGCACCGACGGCACGCCGAAGACGCCGGAATGGGCCGCGGAGATCTGCGGCATCGAGCCCGCCAAGCTGCGCGAGCTCGCCCGCACCTTCGCCACGCACCGCACCATGCTCGCGCTCGGCTGGTCGACGCAGCGCCAGCAGCACGGCGAGCAAGTGCCGTGGATGCTCGTCACGCTCGCCGCGATGCTGGGCCAGATCGGCCTGCCCGGCGGCGGCTTCGGCCACGCCTACCACTACAACGCCGGAGTGCCCACCCACACCTCGCCGAGTCTTCCGGGCATGACCGACGGCAGCTCGGTCAAGGAACTCCGGCCCGGCTGCTATCCGGGCAACACCTCGTCGTATTGCCTCGACGAACAGGGCCCGGCGATTCCGGTCGCACGCGTGGTGGAGATGCTGCGCAACCCGGGCAAGACGATCGACTACAACGGCGGCAAGCTCACCTATCCGGACGTCAAGCTCGTCTACTGGGCGGGCGGCAATCCGTTCGCGCACCATCAGGACCGCAACGAAATGGTGCAAGCCTGGAAGAAGGTCGAAACCTTCGTCGTCCACGACTTCCAGTGGACGGCCAGCGCCCGCCACGCCGACATCGTGCTGCCCGTCACCACCTCTTATGAGCGCAACGACATCGAGCAGGTGGGCGACTTCGCGCTCAGCCACATCGTGCCGATGAAGAAGGTGATCGAGCCGCTCTACGAGGCGCGCTCCGACTACGACATCTTCGCGGACATCTGCGCAAAGATCGACCGGCGCGACGCGTTCACGGAAGGCCTGACCGAGATGGACTGGATCCGCCGCTTCTACGAGAAAGGCCGGCTGGTGGCGCGCGCCAAGGGCATGGAGATGCCGGTGTTCGACGTGTTCTGGGAGAGCGACGCACCGCTTGCATTCCCGCTCGCCAAGGGGCCGACCGACTATGTCGCCTATGCGGACTTCCGCGCGGACCCGCTGCTCAACGCGCTCGGCACCGCCTCGGGCAAGTTCGAGATCTATTCGAAGACGATCGAGAAGATGCACTACGACGACTGCCCGCCGCATCCGACCTGGATCGAGCCGGTCGAGCGGCTCGGCGGCCCCACCGCGCGCTTCCCGCTGCACGTCGCGGCGATCCATCCGAACTACCGGCTGCATTCGCAGCTGTGCGGCACGGCGCTGCGCGAGATCTATGCGGTGAGCGGGCGCGAGCCGTGCTGGATGAACCCGAAGGACGCGGCCGCGCGCGGCCTGAAAAACGGCGACATCGCGCGCGCCTACAACGACCGCGGCCAGATCCTGGTCGGCATCCGGGTGACCGACGACATCATGCCCGGCGTGATTCGGATCAACGAGGGCGGCTGGTACGATCCGGCCGATCCGCGCCGAGCGAACACGCTGTGCCGCTACGGCGATGTCAACGTGCTGACCACCAGCATCGCAACCTCGAAGCTCGCGCAGGCGACCTCGGCGCAGACCGTGATCTGTGAAGTGGAGAAGTTCCACGGCCCGATCCCGCCGGTGCGTGTGTTCGACGAACCGGACGCGCAGGCATCGCCCGCCGGGCGCAGCAGCAAGCGCTGAACGCCGCGCGGCGCACAAGCCCCCTGCCGTGCTGTCGGGCGGCATGGTGCAATGTGCCGCGACCGCGTCCGAGCTGACCGACAAGCCGGGACCGCTGCGATTCGAGCCGCGCTGCAGCGCCGCCGTCGCGCTCACGCCACCGGAATCGGGTTCTCGACCACCGCCTGGTTGAACTGCGCGACGAGCCCGTGCTCGCGCGGGCCGGCATTGTCGCGGAACGCCCGTGCTGCCTCCACCACCACCTCGTGTTCGGCCGTCTCGAGCCGCTCGAGCAGCTCGGCAATGAAAGCATCGAGCGGCATCGCGCGCGGGTCGCCGCTCTTGCGGACAAGATCGGTGTCCACCCACGGCGGTACGATCTCGAGCACCGTCACGCTGGTATCGCGCAACGCAAACCGCTGCGACAGCGTGTAGGAATGGATTGCCGCCTTGGTCGCCGAATACAGCGCGGTCGCCGCAAGCGGTACATAGGCGAGCACCGAGCTGTTGTTGATCAAATATGAGGCAGGCTGGCGCTTCAGGTGCCCGACGAACGCAGCGCTCACGCGCACCGGGCCGAGCAGGTTGGTGTCGATGAGCCGCACCGCCTGCTCGTCGTCGAGCGCGCCGGCAGCGTCGTCGAGCGCGCCGGCAGCGTCGTCGAACGGCATGATGCCGGCGTTGTTGATGACCACGTTCAACGACGGATGGCGTTCGATCACCTGCTGCGCGGCGCGCCGGATGCCAGCGGCGTCGCCGATGTCGAGCTCCACCGTGTCGATGCCGGGGTTGGCACGCGCGATCTCGTCGAGCAGCGCGCGGCGGCGGCTGGCGATGATCACCTGGTTGCCGCGCCGATAGAGCGCTTCGGCCATCGCGCGCCCGATGCCCGACGTGCTGCCGGTGATGAAGACGGTATTTCCGCTCAGCTTCATGATTCGTTATCCTCTGTTTTACCGTTAGCTATCGATTTGATGAAAAGTTCCGCCTTACCACCTCATCGCGCCACCGCATAACGCGGTGCCGGCAAATCGCTCGACAGGTGCGGCGCCATCGCCTGCCGCGCCGCCTCGTAGGCCTCCCATTGCTCGCCCGCGTGCAGCGACGGAATCGTCACCAACTCGCCGCGCTCGAAGCCGACCAGCGCGGCATCGACCATCGCCTGCACCGGCATCACGATCTCCTTCGGCAGATGTTCGACCGGCAGGCCACCGGTGCGCCAGAAGTCGGTGGCCGTCGCCCCCGGCAGCACCGCCTGCACGCGCACGCCCTGGTCGGCCAACTCGTGGTGCAGCGACTGGCTCAGTGCCAGCACGAACGCCTTGCTGCCGCCATACACGCCGTTCAGCATCTCCGGCGCGATCGCGACGATCGAGGCGATGTTGATGAGCGCGCCGCGGCCGCGCGCGACGAAGCCCGGCACGGCCGCATAGGTCAGGCGCATAAGCGCGGTGACGTTCAGCTCGATCATGCGCGTCATGTCGTCGACGTCACTGTCGAGCAGCGGCTTGTGGGTGCCCACGCCGGCGTTGTTGACGAGCAGCGTGATGCTGGCATCGCTGCGCAGGCGCCCCTCCACGGCCGCCAGGCCCGCGCGCGCGCTCAGATCGGCGACAAGGATTTCCACGTTGCGCTGCGTTGCAGCGGTAATGCGGCGCGCGGCGTCGTTGAGCCGCTCGCGGCTGCGCGCGACCAGGATCAGGTCGTAGCCGCGCCGGGCAAGCCGATCGGCATAAACCGCGCCGATCCCCGAGGAAGCGCCCGTGATCAGTGCCGTGCCTGGATGGGTGTGCGTCATGATTTCTCTCCGTAGTGGGTCAGATGGTGATGCAGTGAGAGAATTTTGATGCGATTCTGTTTCGGCACAAATGACGTAGATGGTCATGTTTTATGCCATTTCGGCGGCGCATGGAACCGCGATTTCTCGCCGGACACACCGTTCGAAATTTTTATCATCCGATTCGTCGGCACGGCTCCGCCGGCAGTCTTTCACCGATCGAGTTTGAACGGTGCTCCACGCTAAACGGCTCGTGAGCGCCCACGAACCTCTGGTCGGCCCAGGTATGGAATGCGCAGTTGCATCGCTTTCCCCCAAATTCCCCCTGAGGCAATCGGAAAAGCTTGAAAATCAAAAATTAAATAATATTTATTGATTTCAATATTAATTAATCAACATGCACGTTACATTACGATTTCATCTAGATTTCTTTCTAGTACCATCGACATATCCTGTTCTTGAGTAGCAGTGCGCTTCGGAGTCCGGCTACGATTCTGCGGCGAATGCTTGAATGGGCGCGGATTCACGAGCCCGCCTCACGCCAAGATGCCGATCGAGGCATGGCGACGAGAGCACAACGAGGTGCGGCCGAAGAAATCACCGGGTGGGCTGACACCGGCGACTTATGCTCGCCAACTGGCGGCAAAAGCAGAAACCTCAACCCCGGATGCTAAAGCCACATACCACTGAATGCGCAGGGCATCCTTATTTACATCGCAGCAGGAAGAGAACCCAGCCAACGATACAGGCATATTTTTTGACGGATGTTGTGCCCGATCGTGCTTGATCATGGAGCGCAGTCGTGAACAAAATTACCGTAGGCGTCGCGGACGACCACCCAGTCGTTCTACAAGGCGTTCAGCACATGCTATTGTCGAGCCCTGATATCGATTTGCATTTTCAAATCGATGCCATCAAACCACTGCTTGTGCAGCTAGTTGAGTCTCCGGTTGACGTGCTTCTCTGTGACTACGAATTCGAAGGAGACCCCGAGGCCGACGGCCTTCATCTGCTTGGCCGAATTAGGCGCATCGCGCCCCACACTCGAGTGTTGTTTCTCAGCTGCCATTGCGCCGCCTACACCGTCTCAGCCGCGCTGAGCGCGGGCGCCTCCGGGTTCATCGGCAAGAGACGCGAGGATTTCGCTAACCTCATCACCGCCATTCACGCGGTGAAAAGTCGCGGCTTCTACCTAGCCGACTCGATTGCCAGCCGACTGCTGGCAACGACGGGGCACGCCACCAACGACATTTGCTTGAGTCTCAACAAGCTTTCGGCGAAGGAGGCGGCCGTGGTGCGGCTAATCTGCAATGGGCTGTCGATCAACGACATCGCCAAACGCCTGAAACGTAGTCCGAAAACCATCAGCAATCAGAAGAACGCGGGCATGAAGAAGCTCGGCGTGAAGAACGATATCGAACTTGCCTCGGTGATGCGCGAGTGGCGTTGATTGAATGTACCCCTGTCTCCTTCGTCAAGCGCTAGGGCGCTGACTTGGGTTGGTACTCTCATGCCCCATGGCTTGGGACGGCCTCGCTCGTTCGCACAGTCTCCGAGATATTTAAGTGAAACGTCCGAGGCAATCAAGCTGCCGATAGGGTCGCAGGCCGCGTCGCGAAGTATGCCTCATCCGGCGTCTGATCTGTCCGACTCGAATGGGGCCGTTTCCGGCCGTACCACACGCCCTAGTCCCCGATCGTGCGCCGGCTTTGCGCTCCATCGACAGCCGGATGCCTCGGCCCGGCACCGGCTCGGTGAGCGCATCCGGCTTGAACTGGCTATCCTGATCCGGTTCACCATCTCCGGCAACCGGTGGCGGATCAACGCTTCTTCGGCCGTTCAGCGGGTCCAGATCAACGATGCATCGATGTCGCGAATCCGCGCTCGGCCGACGAGCGCCATCGCGGCCTCGAATTCGGTCTGCAGGATCGTCAGCATGTGGGCAACGCCGCGCATGCCCCCGACGGCAAGCGCGTGCACGACCGGTTGACCGATCAGCACTGCCGACGCACCGAGCGCGAGCGCCTTCACGACGTCGGTGCCGCGGCGGATACCGCCGTCGAGCAGCACGGGTACGCGCCCGGCAACTGCGCTCGCAACGCCCGGCAGCGCCTCGAGCGCGGCCGGCAGCGTGTCGAGTGTGCGGCCGCCGTGGTTCGACACGATCAGTCCCGCCGCGCCGGCCGAGAGCGCCTGCTGCACGTCGGCCGGGTTCAGTACCCCCTTCAACAGGATCGGCAGTACGCTGCGCTCGGCCAGCCACGCGATGTCGGGCCAGGTCGGCGCGCCCCCCAGCATCTGGCTGAACACCGGGCTACCCGTGCGTGCGACGGCGGGCGGTGGCAGCGCGCAAGCAGCGAGGTTGACGGCCGACACGCCATGCGGCAGGCGAAAGCCCGCGCGCTGCTCGACGTTGCGCGCGCCGCTCACGACCGCGTCGAGCGTGACAACGATCGCGCGGTAGCCGGCCTGCTCGGCGCGCCGGACCAGCGTGAGCGTATCGTCCCGGCGCGGCAGCCAGTAGAGTTGGAGCCACAGCGGCGAACTCGCGCGCTGCGCGATCGCTTCGAGCGGTACGCTCGCCTGCGCGCTGACGGTCATCCAGGTGCGCGTCAGCGACGCTGCCTCGACCGTGGCGAGTTCGCCGTCGGGATGCACGAGACGATGATAGGCGGTGGGCGCGAGCAGGATCGGATAGGCGAGCGGCGTGCCGAACAGTTCGCTGCTGGCGCTGGCGCCAGCCAGATCGGCCAGCGCGCGCGGCAGCAGCTTCATGCGCGTGAACGCTTCGTGATTGTCGCGCTTCGTGATGCCGTCGGCTGCCGCGCCATCGATGTAAGCGGCAATCGCCGGGTCGCAAAGCCGCGCGAAGTGCCGCGCGTAATCGGCGAGCGACACCGTGTCGTCGGGGATCGTGTACGGGGCGCTGTCCGCGCGTGCGTTCGGCTCTCCGCTCATAGCTCCGACCACCGGCGCAGCAGGTTATGGTAGTGGTTCACGAGGCTCAGCACCGCGAGATCATGGTCACCGAGCTTGCCGCGAATGTCGATGATCGCGAGATCGAGTTCATGCAGCATCGTGCGCTCTCCGGCGTCCTTCACGAGCGACTGCGCCCAGAAGAAGGCCGCATCGCGAGTGCCGCGCGTGATCGGCTCCACGCGGTGCAGCGTCGACGCGGGGTAGACGATCTGATGGCCGGCGGGCAGCTTGACCG
The DNA here is from genome assembly GCF_000960995.1 of Burkholderia glumae LMG 2196 = ATCC 33617. Classification (NCBI taxonomy): domain Bacteria; kingdom Pseudomonadati; phylum Pseudomonadota; class Betaproteobacteria; order Burkholderiales; family Burkholderiaceae; genus Burkholderia; species Burkholderia glumae. The sequence continues at coordinate 169,176 of NZ_CP009434.1, forward strand.
CCTGCACGCCTGCGCTCGTCTCGATCACCAGTTCACCACCGTCGTAGTCGTCGGGGTCCGACAGGAACAGCGTGCTCGACACGTCGCCGCGAATCCACGCGCCGGCGCCCCCGGGGATGGCCTGGATCGCATTATCGACGTGCCTGCCGTAGGTCATGCCGGGGCCGTAGCGGTTAAAACGCGGCCTCAGCACACGCAAGGGCAGCACGGCCGAGTGATAGGCGCTGTTGCGACCGAGCGCGGCCAACACGATCTCGCTGAGCTCGCGGGCGACCTCGCTGTCGGCCGGGATCTGCAGGTTATGCTTGACCCGCGCAGCCTGATCGCCGGCCGTTACGGTGCCGTCTTGCCAGGGCGCGGCAGCCAGCAGGCGCCGGCACGCGGCGATTTCGTCACCTGTCAGCACGTCTGGGATGTGAATGAGCATGGGTTCCTCCCTTCGTATGAACTGCGGTGCGCACTCGCGGCGGCGAGTACGAATGGGCGGGGGAGCCAGCCCGGTGCCGACGGAGCCCGACAAGCGCCCGGTGGCACCGCGTTCGGCATGTCGCGGCTCAGAGCATGACGCCGAAGTTCAGCGTGACCGTGCGCCCCGAGGTCGGTACTGCGCGTCCTGAACTGAAGGCCGACTGGTAGTTCAGATGGTTGGTCAGGTTGTAGCCGTTCAGCGAGAGGCTGTAGCGCCCGTACTGATAGGCGATCATGGCGTCGAGCGAGAACGTGCTCGGTATATGCCCCGGATTCGCAGTCTTGGCGGCGTTCGCGAGATACGACGACGCATACTGCAGGCCGCCCCCGATCGTAAGCTTACCGGGCACCGGCAGAATCACATGTGGCAGGTCGTAGCTGGTCCAGAGCGTCAGGTTGTTATGTGGCACGTCCGGCGCATCTTCCCCGGCCCTGAACGGGATGCTCGAGTATGTAACCTTGCCGTCGAGATACGCGTAGGCGAAGTTCGCCGACCAGTGCTTCGTGATCTTGCCCGTCAGCCCCACTTCGAAGCCGCGCACGCGCAGCCCCTCGCCGTCCTCCTTGAAGCCGGCCAGCGTATCTCCCGTCTCCGGGTCGATCGAGTACGCATGGGTCTTCTTGGTTTGGAACAGCGCACCCGTCAAACCGAGCCGGCCGTTCAGCAAATCCAGCTTGGAGCCGATTTCCACCGTGTCCGAGCGCTCCGGTTCGCTCGACGGGCCGCCACTCGGCACTTCGGACCGCGAGCCACCCACCGCGTAGGCGATGTCGGTGCCGATCGGCCGGTAGGTGCGGGCAAACGACGCATAGAGCATCACGGCCTTCGTCGGCTCCCAAATCGCGCTGATCGACGGACTCAGCTTGTTGGTGTTCGAGGTGCCGCCCATCGACGAGGTATTCGTCGAAAACGTGCTGCGGAAATAGTCCCAGCGCAGTGCACCGAGCAACGAGAACTGGTCGTTGAGCCAAAAACGGTCGCTCGTGAACAGGCCGATGTCGGTTGCGTTCGCCGAGCGCGTGGTCGCGCCGTATGTGAGCGAATGGTTGCCCGGCATCGAATGGACGGGATCGATCACGGTCTGATTGTTAATGCGCCCGGTCCACTTGCCCAGATCGCGATGGTCCCGCTCGTAGATCGTGTCGAGGCCGACCATCGCCTGGTTGCGGAACCGGGCGAGGTGGAAGTCGAATTTACCGCTCAGCACGTTCTGAACAGCCCAGCCGCTCTGGCGGTAAGCCACGCCGCCACCCGCGCCGTAGCGAAGCGGCACATTTAGGCCGCTCAACAGCGTGTGCAGATCCGAGTTCTTCAGGCCGGTGGGCGTGGTAGCCGAGAATTCGCGGTCGTAGACGGTCACGCGCGTGTCGTTCTCGATCGCGATGCCGTTGCCGAGCGCCTTCTTGAAAAGCGAGGTGATGATATGCGTGTTGGTGTTGTCGCGGTCGGTATCGCGCACGTAGGAGGTGGACGGCGAGAGGCCCGGAACGTTGTATTCGGTGAGCGGACGATAGATGCCGTCATCGCCCGGCGCCATCGAGACGCCGTAGTCGGGCACGCCCTTTCGATGCAGGTATTCGTAATTCAAATGCCATTCGGTGTTCGTGCCGATCCCGGTGCCGAAATCGATCGCGACGCCGCGCCGATCGTCGCGGACCTGATCGCGGTCCGGCACGTTGCCGTCTTGATACATGCCGTTGATGCGCACCGCCGTGGTATCGCCGAGCTTGAAGTTGCTGTCCACCGTCGTGCGGAACGTCGACGCCGAGCCGATACTCTGGTTGACGCTGGTGCCAGTGTCGAGCACGGCACGCTTGGTCGTCTGGTTGATGATGCCGGCCACGTTGCCGACACCGAACGCGGCGCCCGACGGCCCCTTGATGACCTCGATACTGTCCGTGTCGAAGCTGTCGCGCTTGTAGGCGCCGAAGTCGCGCAGCCCGTCCACGTAGATGTCGCCCTTCGCCGACATGCCGCGGATGCTGAACTGGTCACCGCTCTGACCGCCGTTGCCTTCGCCGGTCGACATCGTGATACCGGGAACGTTTTTCAGCGCCTGCTCGAGCGAGGTGGCGTGCTGCTGCTCGATCAATTTCTGCGAGATGACGTTGATCGTCTTCGGCGTGTCGTGCACGGTGTCGCCGAGCCGCGCAATGCCTACGGGTGAGCGGTTCGTATTGCTGGTCGACTTGCCGTGGATGTCGATGCGCGGCAGCGCGGCGCTTTCCCGTATCGCGCCGGGCGTCGTGCCGTTGGCGGCGGCGCCGGCCTGTGCATGGGCGGCGAGCGATGTCAGCGAAGCGCTCATCGCAAGGCTGGCAGTGGTGGCGCCAGACGCAAGCACACGGAGCGCCGAGCGGCAGTTGATGAATGACATGATGTGGATACTTTCCCCCTTGGCAGTGGCGTGATGAAGCACCATCGAACCGCCCGGCTCATTGCGGCGCCACCGGCCACCGAATGCGGTGGAGCGCGCTGCCGACATCGTAGATAGCGAACCAAACTGCCCGTGTTCAGGCTTGTCATGCAAAGACATTTGATTCGGATACCAAAGTTATTGTCCTGAAATCGGGCAACGAAATGATGCTAACAAGAATGTAAATTATTACGATTTACGATTGTTGTGTTTGTTTCGTAAAATTGAGGACGATCAATATCAGGCAGAGTTTGCCGATAACCGATGGGCAGTATTTTGAGATCGTGGGCGATCCTACGACGCGCCGGCTCGCCAGATCGAATATCGCTGCGAGAGACAGCCAGCCTTCCCCGGTCCTGACAAACGTGATGTGCCTGCCACCCCCAGGGCGCGATCAGGCTGCCTGCCGTTGAAACGACGTTCGAGCAGGTTCGACGCTACGGGCCGGCTGTGCTCCGAGTCCGTCGTGACCCGCCTGGCATGCCTGTAGACCGGACCCAAGCCCGGCGCTGCAAGCTGCGTCGCACTCGCTGCTCGCTCGCCGAGCGGCCTTGAGTTCGCAATAGCCGCAGCATATGCGCGCGGCCATACGCGCCACGATGCTTGCGATGGATGGCCCCGACTTCCCCGTCCAGGGCCGCGTTCGCTTGCGCCTTCGCGCTGGTGGGATGAACACGCCACTGGCAATATCCGCTGCGCGACACGCCCAGAAGCCGGCACAGCCGCGTGACGCTGTACGGGTCGCGGTGCTCGTCGATCCATGCGTACTTCACCGCGCCCCCTTCGCGAAGTACGCCGTCGTTTTTAGCAAAATTTCGATATCGAGTTTCGCGCTGGCCTGTTCCTTACGCAGTCGACTGTCTCGGCAGCGAACTCGCTGATCGGGCGTGTCGCACGCCTGGCAAGCGCATCATGACCAACTGTCTTTTCCGTGCTGCTCGCGGGCGGGTTGCGTCGAGTTCAATTCCCTAACATTGCTACTGGAACGCCAAGCCCGCGCCGATGAATGCTGGCCGACCGATGCAGCAAGCCTGACAGCCTCAATCTCGAACTCGTCCGTGTATTGCCATTTCGGCATTGATTTTTCTGACGTGCAACCGTCCATACATATGAGAAATTGACTGAATTCATGCTGTACGTGAAATCGAGGCAGGGTCACACAATAGCCGATCGATGTGATAGCCGAATTTACCGGAACGACGATTTCCCTTGGCGAAATCGATTGCCGCGCACTCTCGGGCGGCAAACATAACAACTGCATCAGTTGAGTCACTCTTTCAGTTGGACATCACTGGATTGCCGCAGACGCTATCGTCGCGGCCCAGACGCGATTTGCTTCGCTCACGTGGCAAACGTCGATCACCTTGCGCACCACAGCCCCGAGCTCGTGATGCTGATGAATTATCTAGACATTGTGCGCGACGGCAAGGCGAGCTTCGTTGGGCGCTTTGACACGCCGCCGTTTCTGGCTGACATGACCGATACCGTGGTGTCGCATCAATGGTCGAACCCTTTGGACTATTTCTATTTCGACGTGTGCTGGCAAGGCTAGTCGGCATCGCGCAGCAGTTCGTCGGCCGAGGCGCCGGCGTTGACGGGCGCCAGCGAGAGCGCCGGTGCGGCGGGGGCAGCGGGGCAGCGGGTTCGGGCGCCGGCGTCTGGGCGTGCGCGAGGCTTGCCGCGCCGGCGGCCAAGCATGCGGCCGCGCATCGTACTAGAGTCGCTTTCAAGAGGCCTCCTGGCTGGTTCGAAAGGCGTGAAAGGGGCGGCAAGGCCGCGCGTCAGCGATAGACCGCGGCGAGCGCTTCGGTGTAGGCCGCCACGTTGTCGGGGTTGTGGATGTCGACCGAGTGCAGCAAACGGGCGGTGCGCTCGCGGTAGGCATCGAGATTCGCGTCGTGCTCGCGGTACGCGCGCAGCAACTGCCGGCCGCCTTCCTGGCAATCGAAGTCCGGATAGTAGTAGCCGCATTCGCCCAGGTAGGGCGAGTTGTGGACGAGCGGATAGCCGCCATACAGCAGCTCGTAATAGAGGTAGTTCTGGGCGTTCTCCCACGTGTGGGAGACCACGGCGTCGCCGTATTGCGACATGAATTCGTAGATCGCGAAGCGGCCCTCGAAGCTGGCCAGGCCGTGATTGACGAGGTCGAGGCTGCGCGCGAAATGCACGAAGGTGGTGTGGTCCTTCAGGTGCAGCGTGTTGCATACCCGCACGAACTCCACGAACGACGGCTGCGCGCGATACGCTTCCTCGGCCACCAGCATCGGGATGATGCTCGTCTTCACCATGCAGATGTTCGGCTCGAACATCGCGATGCGCCAGCGCGAGCGGCCCGGGCGATAGCCGAACGCGCGGCCCGTCTCGAGCGCGCCGCGCGCCTTGTCGAACAGCATCGGATGCCAGATGTGCGGGACGATCGTCACCTTCTGGCGCAGCCCCGTTTGCAGATAGTGGCGGCACGAGTGCTCGAATTCCGGAATCGTCCAGACGCCGTCGTACTGCGCGCCCGAGAACAGAAAGCCTGGCGGCTTGTCGAACATGGCACGCTCGATATCGATCACGTAGTCGTTGCCCACCCGCATCGTGATCACCTTGCCGCCGCGCTTGCGGAATACCGAGAGCCAGTCGGCGTTGAACAGCGCGCTCATCTCGATCAGCACGTCGCAGCGCGCCATCGCCTCGTCCATCGAGATCAGCGGCACGCTCCATTCATCCAGCATCATCTGCGGATCGGCCGGCTCGGTGCCGGCGCCGTTCACCATCACCGCCTCGGCCACCAGCGGCGACTGCCGCAACAGCAGCACCAGCAGCAGACAGTTCTGGAAGATGCCGTTTTCCCACAGCGACTGGCCGGCGCCGCGCACGTACAGCGAGACGCCCACCACGAGACGCTTGCTGCCGTTCTGGACGTCACGGACGGGAATATCGGACATGCAGGTTCTCCCGCTGAAATCGCTCAGGCCAACAGGCGTTCGACGTAGGCGTCGAGATTCGCCGGATTATCGATCGAGACGCGCCGCAGCATCGCGTCGGCCTTCTCGCGGTAGCCGGCCAGGTTCGCATCGTGTTCGCGCCACGCTTCGAGCAACACACGGCCGCCCGTGGCCGAATCGAATTCCGGATAGTAGTAGCCGGCGTCGCCGAGCATCGGCGAATTGTGGATCAACGGATAGCCGCCGTAGAGCACGTCGTAGTAGAGATAGTTTTGCGGATTCTCCCACTGGTGCGAAATCACCGCGTCCACGTGTTGCGAGAGAAATGACGGCAGTTCCAGGCGCGGTTCGAAGGTGGCCTTGTGGTGGCGCACCAGGTCGAGGCTGTTCGCGAAGTGCAGGAAGGTGCGATGTTCCTTCATGTGCATCGTGTTGACGACGTAGAGGTGCTGCACCGCTGCCGGCTCCGCGCGGTAGCATTCATCGGCCACCAGCATCGGGTAATGGCAGCTCTTGACCACCGAGATGTTCGGCTCGAGGATCGCCAGCCGCCAGGCGCCGCGGCCCGGCTGGTAGCCGAAGCGGATGCCTTCGCCGGCGAGCGCCGCAATGCGCCGGTCGATGAAGTGCGGCGACCAGATGTGCGGCATCGAATGGACCGGCACGCGCATCAGCGTGCGCAGCAGCGGCTTGGCCGTCTTGTCGTCCTTCGGCAGCATCCAGACTTCGTCATAGGGGCCGCCGTTGAAGATGTGGCCCGAGGGCTGGTTGAAGATCGGCGTTTCGCAGAGGCCGGCGTAGACGTTGCCGACGAAGCACATGATCAGCTTCTTGCCGAGCGTCTTCATGTAGCGCAGCCAGTCCACCGGCAGTTGCGCACCCATTTCGATCACCACGTCGAGTTCGTGCGAGACGTCGCGCGGGTTCACCAGCGCGATGTCCAGATCGGTGAAATCGAGGCCGGCAGGGATCTGCCGCGCGTCGCCGCCGTTCAGGAACACGATGCGGGCGATGCGTTCCGATCGCCTGAGCATCATCGCGAGGAACGCGATGTTTTGATGGATGCCGTTCTCCCAGATCGCCTGGCCGTTCCTCGCGAACAGCGAAATGCCGACGGTCAGGCGCCGGTCAGCGCCGTGGCTCGGCGTGGCGTGAGAAGTATCGATCACCAGCTGTATCCATATCCGACACCATACGTCTTGTTCTGGCCCGAGACGCCGATGCCCAGTTTCAGAATGCCGTTGGTTGTCACGTGCGCGCTTGCGCCGAACGCCATGCCCGACTGACCGGCGAAGCGCGCCACGCCGACCGCGACATTGATCGTCTTGCCCGGTTCGACCTGCGGCAGCATGGTCAGCGCGGTGGCGGCGGCAATGCCCTGGCGCGCCATCGTATCCGTTTGCCGCAGAGCCTGCTGGGTCTGCGTGATCTGCGTACCCAGCGTATTGATCTGGTTCTGCTGGCCGGCGAACGATTGTGACATAGAAGTCGACAGCGCACTCAGCTGGTTGAGGTTGACCGCGTCCGTGCCTTGCGTGCCCGGCGCCACGTTGGTGAGCTGGCGCTGTTGCGATGCACTGCCCACCGACACCACGTTCGAGCGCCCGTCGTCGTTCGAGCCCTGGCCGAGCGCGACCGAGTTCGAGCCGGCCGTGACCGACGGCGCCTGGGCGGCCGGACTCGACATGTCCGCCGCGTAGCCGCCGGAACTGAGCGAGCGCGTGGTGTTGTTGTTTATCGCCGTTGACAACTCGTTCAGCGTGTTGTCGATGTTCGTCACGCCGCTTGAGAGCGACGCAATGTAGTTATTCGTCGTGCTCAGGCCCGTGGATAGCGAACCGATGCTTGTCGAGATCGAGGTCGACAGCGAACCAATGGAACTGATAGCCGACGACAGGCCAGTCGAGGTCGACGTGGACAGCGAATAAAGCTGACTGCCGTTGATCGCGTCGGTACTGGTCGACGACACATCGCCGGGTGCGATGTTGATAATTCGGCGTTGAGTCTCGCGGTTCCCTACGCTGAAGACATTCGACTGTGCGTCATCCGTACTGTCATTACCCACCGCGACACTGCCGTTACCGGTCGCCTTCGAGTCTGCGCCGATGGCGACGCTGTGAAAGCCAGTCGCCGTTGCAGTATCCCCGATAGCGGTACTACGGCCGCCGTTGGCGGTCGCCGACGTGCCAACGGCGGTGTTGGCGTTCGTGTCATCGCCGCCAGCTAAAGTTTCGTAGCCATTCTTGGTCCGCGAGACGGCATAACCAATCATGTTCTTCGCGTCGTCTCCGACCGCTAGGTTGTTCGCCATTGCCGATTCGCCTAGGACGAATCCCAGAGCGAAGACGAGCGGGATTCTCGCGCTGACCCGGCCGACCTTCGGAATGGACGACTTATTCGCTTTACCCTGAGTGGAACAGAGTTCCGATGCAGCAACCCAAGCGCCGAGGGCTTCGTTCCAGATCGAGCGATATGCACGGTTCATGCCCTGCACCTCCAGACGACATCGGAACGATGTCCGTCGAAGTCGATGGAAGCCAGACGGAATTGATAGCTGCCGACAGACTTGATCTTATGCTCGACGCAATCATTGCTTTTATCTGAGACCGAAAAAGCATCGCTGCCTGCCGTGGCGATAACGCCAACGATTTCCGCAATCATTGTAGAAAAATTGCACATTCTCAAATTCCCCCAAGCAAGAGATATTGCACTCACGACATTCACCGCAGCGCTTACTTCTTCCTCAGAAGCGCATAACATCGATACCCAAACTATAATAATTAACGAAAAGAGTTTTTCTGATGCGGCGTGGACGCATCCGTCACCGATAGACGTACTTGCGCGTCGGGTATGGGATAATCCACCCAAAAGCAAGGATTTTTTCTATTTGCGAATGCAAGCTCAGACGCCGGAACCCATCCACCCAGCCATGCCTCGAATAAAATATATATTTTCGATAAATTAAAGGGCACAACCCGCTCGCGACTCTTTCAACACCGACCCGCACCCGATTTTCATACGCGCCACAAAAACCATTTATTCACGAACGCATTTAAAATGCAAACCATATCTAAACTGGGTGAATACAGTCACCATATGAAAAACCAGTAGACAACAAAAATCTGTCGAAATGGTTTCTGCAATTAATTAGAACTTGATCTTGCCTCAATCAAAACAAATGCCAAATCCCAAGAATGCAGATAAGAGTTGAGCGAGTCAGTCAAAGTTATCAAGCAGAAGTGCCCCACCGCCCTGATTGATGCCGCGCCCCATCAACCAACTCGATTCGGTCTAATCTCGATCAAAACAAGCCCCGGTCGGAATACGCGGAATTGCGCCCCACATATCGCAACACATATTTGCGCATCTCTAATTTCCTCACCCGAGCTACAAATGCAAGTGTATTGAATTTCACATAGCGGGGCACGAAGCATGCATTACATTTCTAGCACATAATACAGCATGCGATACACAGCCAAATTCGTAATTAATCGAGCAAAACAACAAACAATCTACAGATATCTGTTAAATTTTTTATAATCCCGAAAATACTCAACAATGCCACTCACCAAGCGACATTGAATTCGATCATGTGACTAACACGCGCACGCGACAAATGAATCCTTTTCCTTAGCGCGCCTGGCACCAGATCAAGCCACTCCCAATCCACAATCTACGTTTAGTACTACAGCCGTAGATTTGGCGAATCGGGAAGTATGCAAGCACGCCGTCGAGAAGGGCATTGTTGGGCGCGATACTGGTGCCTATGACGCTATATGGGCCAAGCCGGTACGTACTCGACGGTGTAAGAACCGCCAACACAAATCATCCGCGCATCTTGTGCAGATGACGGCGGCAGCCAGGACGCGCATGGCGTCGTGAATATCGAGACGACGCTCGAAGCGAATCCGCCGCTTACAAATCCAGAGAACCGGGAGTGCGTGCGCTCGACCGCCCAACGATGCCGCCGGAGCGGCTCGCCGCTCTCGAGACCACGGCGGTCAGCACAGGCCTTGATGCCGCGCCGTCTCAGATAGCGCCGACAACGGGCGAGGTCATATCCTTTATCCGCGTGTAGTTTGCTCGGGCACTTGCGAGGCTGCCGTTCAGTCCTCGGTAGCATCCAGCGTCGCCTCGAATGCCATCGACCGGTTTGCATCACATCTAGGATACCGTTGAGCGTAGCTCGGTCATCCCCGGTGCGTCGCCAGAGAGTGAACTCCGGAATCGGAGCTTCCAGCGCCACCCGCCACTCGTTGTCGATTTCGCGCCTTGTCATGTCGCATGGCAAGACGACGTCTGCGGCGTCATGTCTAGGTTCTGTCGGCGATTCTTAACAATAGGTCCCCAGTCCTGACACATGGTCGCTATGCCCGGACGTTTCACACACATGTCCCCGATGCGACTCGAATGCTGTCGCCTAGTCCATCATTTCTCATGCCGGGGATGAAGGAGCTTCGATAATCACATGAATTTGATGGCGCAGTCAGTTCAGGTTAAAAAATGCAACAACCTTACACAACATAAAACAACTGTATTGTTGAATCAACCGCATGCTTAGATTGCAGTCAAGTCAGCGACGGGCAGCTGATGTGTTTCCTTCAGCTCTCTCAAAGATAAGTTCGATCGAATGCTTGATACTCCCGGCAATTTTCGCAGCACTCGGTCGACGAAGCGGCTGTAATCATCAAGATCCCTTGCAACAACCTGCAGAAGGAAATCAGCTTCACCAGTCGTGTTGTGACATGCCAGCACCTGCGGGCACGCAAAAATTATTCGCTCGAACGCCGCCGTCACCTCATCGCCATGCTGAGTGCACACGATTTGCACAAAGGCCATGACTCCGCCCCCAACTTTCCGACGATTGACGATCGCCTCGTAGCCCTGAATGATCCCTTGCTCTTCCAATCGTCTCGTGCGCCGCCAGCATGAGGCATCGCTTATATGCAATTCTTCTGCCAGTTTTGCATTCGACAGACGCCCATCCATCTGCAATCGCCGAACAATCTCAACATCGACTTTATCAAGTTCTTCCATCCCAAAAATTCCCTCAAAAATTCAAATTATAATCTTTGCGCCATCTCTTGCGGCGAGGGCTACGGTGGCCGGCGTCAATGACGAATGCCACTCGGTCTTCCTTCTCCTTGCGTGGATTTGTCCACGATTTATGACCTAACAGGCTGCCGCAATACCTCAGCTGGAGTAAGGAAAACCAGGCTTTCAGAGCTGCCTCCTTGGCTAGATGGCACGAGCGGCATAAGAGCCGCGCCGAGAGGCTATTCTTCACGATATCGACCTAAATAGCACCCCAATAGCCCACCGTCATCCTTGCTTAAATCTTTCAATCAATGCCACAGAATGAATGATTCTTTCTAAAAATGATTATTCTTTTGTAGAATTTGAAAAGCTATTTCTGCTAAATTTGCCAAAATAATTGGATAATTTTGCTTGACATGGTGTGCGAGAAAGTGGCAATCGATAAGTTATTTTTCGCCCTCCAGCAGTATCCCAATGACCTCGATCCAGTTTGAGTCAAATATGGTATGTGCGTGGAATTCGTGGCGTGCGACATTTTCCCCAGCAACTGCCACGACTTGATTTTGCGGAAATCAGATATTATGCTGCCTCAAGTTCCGAATTACGAATTATCGAGTATCGCCTCGACCGCCAGACAGAAACTTGAAACGTCAAAAAGCGGGTGATTGATTATTTCGTGGCCATGCGCGAAAGCAGTTCGAAGCATCGCTTCGAAAAAAGCGGTTTTGCAACTATCCGTTTCAACCGAGCTTTATGCATGGAAACCCATTGACTGACCATGCTTTCGCAAGTGGTGCGGAGTTTCTCATAGTGGCACGGCCCGGTTTTGTTGACTGCGGCTCGCTAATCGCTCTGGGATGCCGTTTGGGTGGGTCCTTCGATGTCCTCGTCGATCAAGGGAAACGCCCGCCGGGTATCGAGGTGCGTCTCTATGTCTTTCGTTGGAGAGAGGCTGACTCGGGTTGGTAAATGGTGCCGTTGCGCGGCATGACGAGCCGGACGTCACAATGTCGCCGTGCCGGACCGGGGAGCGCTTGGCCGTGACACTTGCCTTGCCGGAGTTTGCGCGAATCGTGGCGACAAACTGCGCGACGAGCACGATCACGGCTTGTTCGCTCAGTGCTTGAACGATCGCAGCCGACTAGTCCTTGCTCGTGCGTCGAGCAAGCTTGGTCAGGCGATTAACACGTACCTTCTCGCTGAGGCCGGCAAGTGCGGTGGATAGCGCTCAAGCAGATCAAGCATCACCGCATGGTCGAGGCACCGTCCAAGAGCGCGCTCGAGCGCGTGATGGATTTGTGTAGACAGACCGCGAACGCGGTCACTGGTCTGCCTGGCCTGAGCGGCGGAATCATCACCGAGGCCGCACCGCGAAACCAGCGGCGAGTACGCCCTTGGCCGGGCGGCGGCAACGGCAAGTACCCCAATGGTGGATGGCAGATCGACGATGGGCAGTGGTTGACTGTGAGTCTCGAGTTCGGCGATGCGGGCTCTCAGCTTGAGATCGTCATTGGGTGGCGCTTTGCCGGACAGGCGCTTGCTATTCCGGCCGGGCCCGACAGCGTGATGCTGGCCATTACCGATGTCGACGCCGACGAACATATCGGCGCCATCATGCTGTTATTTTTTGCGTCGCATTTATGCAAAGCGAATGGAGCGGTCAGTAACGGTGGCGGCAAGTCTCGGCATTCGTTACGGACGGCGCCGAGCTATTTCGACCCAACGCTTATCAGCGATCACGCGCCGACAGGAAACAAAGATCACGCAGAATCCGACCAGTAAAAAATCCGATTATTGAATTGTGAAGACCGTAAACCAAAGCTCGCGATCGCACTTGATGCTCCGAACACACCACACTAGTAATTCCGTTGGCGAATCGATTCGTCGAAGCCAGCTTGCCCATCCAATCGCCCCCCATATGGCGACCGGGTAGCACATGCACTGCCAATTGAAACCCAACAACCTCGACTGAACCACAAACGACAAAGTAATTCTGGAACACTTACTGCAATCAAAATCTCGCTCAACAAGACAATGCCATTGAAAATCTTGATTATTGCAAATCACCCTATAATAAAATTTGGATTGAAGGAAATTATTGGTGAAATTCCCGGATATGATGTGATCGAAATCGATGAACTTGAACGACGTTCGCTCGATCTTCTATCGAAACAAGAATTCGATATCGCAATTGTCGATTTGCCCATGTCGGATCAAAGCTCCCCGATCGATTTCGCCTTGATTGAAGACGTGTCAAGGAACAGTCCCGCTTCGGAATTTATCATTCTGACCGCATCGGATAATCCGATTGCACTGAGGAAACTCGACTCCTTACAGCCTTCTGGAATGGTCAGCAAGTCCGATCCGCTCTCATGCATCTCAGAAGCATTAGGCGCCATATCAATAGGTAAGCGGTATCACTCGCCAACAGTCCGAAAGCATTTGGCAATTTTTTGAAGTGCCGGTGTGATGATAGCCTCACGGGAGAAAGCGGATTTCCATGATTGGAAAAAGAAGTCTGATGGCCTGGCGTTTCCGAACTACGGTGTCTGAAGCAACTGGAAGAGGAGAATGCCCGGCCCGGGCGACGGTTGGCCGATAGCCGTGTTGCAATGGCGGCAGGCCATGTATTTTTATCGGCCTCCCCCGGACGCTCGGCTAGTCGCGAGGAGGTCACGTCCTAGCTGTCGCCGTGATTTGCTCGCGATTCGTTGATGAATTCTGTTAACGGGCTTCAACCGCTTTCGGTCCAACGCTGACCAGCCGCTCGATCTCGGCTATCAGTATCGTGCAGCGCAACTCGAGTGTCTCCCAGTCGGCTTGTTCGCATTGGGCATGCAGTGCCGCGCATGTAGAAGCGAGAGCGTCATACCCCATGATAGACAGCGCGCCCTCGAAACTATGCAGGCAGCGCTTCAGCTTTGCACGATCGTGTGATGCGGTTGCCGCAGCCAGCCTCGCACGCGTGATTGAGCAGCTTTTCGCGAAGGTATCACGCGGAACGAGCAGCATTGAATCGCGATGCGTCTCCCGCGCTGCGGCAGCAGTGTCCGTTAGCGATCGGGCCACCGCATAGGGCCGTATAGTGCGCTGCACATCATTGAGCACACGTTGCAGGTCTTGCAGCGCCGCAGGCTTGCGCAACACGTGCGAGAAAAGTCTCGAGCCCGTGCCCAGGTGCTCGGCAGCAAACGCGGTCATCGCGATGACGATCGCCGCTTCATCGTACTTGCGCAGGACCGCTAGCAATTCCGTGCCATTCAGACATGGCAGGTCGATGTCGGTAATAACAGCGTCGAAGTGCCGCTCGCTCCACGCCGTCAGCGCCTCGCGGCCGTCACGCGCGACGCGCACTCTTGTCTGGCCGAGTGTGGCTAGCTGATGTCGAATCAGCGTTAGGCTGACGGCATCGTCGTCGATCACCAGCAGATCGAGCGGGGGGAAGTGGTTCGGGGCTTGCTGCTCCTGCTTCGAAGCCATGGCCACGGCTTTCTTCATTTCAACGACTTCCGTCATTTGCACCGTGGCCGGCGCTTTCATCTGCCGCTTCGACGAAGGCTCAGCCCAGCCATCGCCGTCAATCAGCATCATCAATGCCTGCAGGAGCGCGCGGTTCGACAACGGACCCACTTCAACGCCATCACCAGTGCGCCGCGGTGCGAGCGGCCCGTCGGGCGTGATGCGCAACGTGCCGAAATGCGGAACTGGCCATTCTCTGTCGTCACGAACCTCGCCGGCCTGCACGCGTAGGGACGGTGCCGCCCTCAGCCGAGGCGCATCCTCGACAGTCGCGCCCCAAGCCACAAGACGCCGCGCCAGCGCGTCACGCCACGCGGCATGCTCGCAGATCAGTTCGACGCGCCTCGTCGCGAGCGGTTGGCCGTGACGCGGTGCGTCGAGCAGCGCGACCGGTAGTTCCACGCCGAACACGCTGCCCTCGCCTGGCTTGCTCGCGAGCGTCATGCGGCCGCCCATCAGTTCGACGAGACGGCGGCACAGAAACAGGCCCAGGCCGCTACCGCCAAAACGGTGGCTGATTGTTGCGTCGGCTTGTCGATGCGGTTCGAAAATCGCCGCCTGCGCCTCGGCCGGAATGCCGATGCCTGTGTCGCGCACCTCGAAACGCACCCAACCGTGCTGCTCGACGGTATTGAGGCAATGCACCGACAGCACGATTTCGCCCCGCTTCGTGAACTTCACTGCATTACCGAGCAGGTTGTGCAGGATGCGCGTCAGCCGCCGCGCATCGACCTGGGCCGGCGCGTCCAGTGCGGGATCGGTCAGGCAATACAGTGCTAAGCCGCGGCTGCGGGCGACAGGAGCGAACACTTGTGCGCAATGTTCAGCCAGTTCGTCGAGCCGGGTCGGCGTGAGATGCAGGAGCGGCGGATCGTCCCCCAATCGCTTCAGATGCTCGACTTCGAGCAGATCGTCGAGCAAGCCTAGCAGTTCGTCGAGCGTGTGCCGGATCGTCACGACACGCTCGCGTTGCTCGGGCATTAGAGGCGAGTACGCGAGCAACTCCAGGTTGCCCATCGCTCCATGCAACGGCGTCCTGACCTCGTGGCTCACCACCGCCAGCAGGCTGGGCACGGCATGCGACTCACGCTCTCCGACCTCGGACACCGCGTTCGAGGCCGCCCCTTCCCGCTCGCGATGCGGCATGGCACGATCGGGACAGCTGAACTCGGCAACAACGAGCAGCAGCGCCTCCTGCCCGGCGTAGCGCGTCCGTGACATCGTCACGCCAAGGCGAATCGTCCGCTCGGCGGACAGCGGCCAATCGAGCTCGACTAGCGGATCTGCCGCCCCGCAATTCACGCGCTCCCACTCCGGCTCGATGCGCTCGAAGAAGCTTCGCCCCGCATCGTGCTGCCCCGCGTCGATCAGCCGTTTCGCGGCAGAGTTCTCGATCAGCAACTCGCCGCTGGGAAGCGCATAGATCATCATGCCCACCGGCCATGTGTCGACGACGAAGCGGTCGATCTCCGACGCCTCGTCGACACCATCGGCAACGGACGGCCGGGTCCTGCGCTCCGGTATCATGTTTCCCGCGCCGCGCCCGCGCCGCGCGACGCCCCGTATGAAGAACGACGCAGACGACAAACAAGAACAAAGATTGTCTGCATCAAGCCAAGGTAGAGCACGTAGTGTCCGACCTGTGCCGGCAGCAGATCGGATAGATCGAACGCGCCCATCAAGGCCCAGGCCTGCTGCCTGCAATCTAGGGAAAGCGCCAGCAAACCGAGCCAACCCACCATCAACGATGGAATGGAAACAGAAAGCGCCGTTAGAATACAGAACATGGTCCGCTACTAATTACGGCAATAGAGTTGAATTGAATCACGCTCCGCAGTGACTCACCCCTCGGCGCTTGCCGAAACGTCGAGCGGCAAACCATCGTCGACCAGGCGAAACGCAATCGCTTCGGCGGGTGCCGCATCGGGATCGACCGAGGCCATTTCGATTTCGATGCGCGCGAGCCGCCGATTCGAGATGAGCGCGTCGAGCCAATGCCGGGAGAGCGCCGGCAGCAGATGCTGCTCGATAAAGCCGATCATCAGCCGTGCGCCTGTCTCCTGCACGAGGCAGCGCGCAACGACGTAGTCGGCGACAGCCGGCGCATAAACGAGCTCGACGCCATGATGATCCGCCATGCGCCGAGCGACCCGATCCAGATACAACCGGGCGATCTGCACGAGCGAACCCTGGGCGAGCGGACGGAATGGCACCACCGTCACGCGTCCCAGGAACGCGGCCGGAAACGCCTTCAGCAACACCGGACCGAGCGCCATGCGCAGCGCGTCGGACTCGGGCGCCAGCGCCTCATCCGCGCACAAGCTGGTTAGCAGCTCTGCGCCAACGTTGCTGGTGAGCAGGATCGTGGTATTGCGAAAATCGATATAGCGGCCGTCGCCGTCTTCCATGTAGCCCTTGTCGAATACCTGGAAGAACATCTCCTTTACGTCGCTATGCGATTTCTCGATCTCGTCGAGCAGCACGACCGAATAGGGCCGACGGCGCACCGCCTCGGTCAAGACGCCCCCCTCCCCATAGCCGACGTACCCCGGTGGGGCGCCCTTCAGGCTCGATACCGTGTGCGCTTCCTGATACTCGCTCATGTTGATGGTAATAAGGTTTTGTTCCCCTCCATACAGCGCTTCCGCGAGCGCGAGCGCCGTCTCGGTCTTGCCAACGCCGGACGGCCCGGTCAGTAGGAACACGCCCAGCGGCTTGGCTGGATCGGCCAGGCCCGCGCGAGCAGTCTGTATGCGTTCGGCAATCTGCCGCAACGCGTCCGTCTGCCCCACGACCCGTGCCGAAAGCGTCTCGGAAAGACGCCGCACCGCCGCGATTTCATCAGTGACCATGCGACCGACCGGGATGCCAGTCCAATCGGAGATGATCGCGGCCACCATCGCCTCGCTCACCTCCGGAAACACTAACGGACGCCCGCCCTGCAACTGCCGCAGCTGACGATCCAGCAGGTGCAACCGTTCGAAAGCCGCCGTGTCGACGTGAGCAGCCGCCGGCGCGACAGCGCGCTCGGCGGGCCCGGTGTCCGGATCGGCAGGGAGGCAGGGCTGGCCGGCGCCACCGTCCGGTTCGCCGCCGCGCTCGTCCTCGCCCTCCGTCTCGGCACGCGCCTCAAGCAGGGCTCGCACCGCCTCCACCTGAGCCTGCCATGCCTGCTCGATATCACGCGCTTGTACCTCGAGTTCGGCGATGCGCTGTGCCACCTCGGACCACGACGCGCCGTCGCCGATGCCGACGCGCCGCTCGGCATCGAGCAGCGCGCTTTCGATACGCGCCGCCTCGAGCTGCTGACGCAAATACTGTAATTCGCGCGGCGGTGCGTGCTGCGACAAGGCAACACGCGCGCAAGCCGTGTCGAGCAGGCTGATCGCCTTGTCCGGCAACTGACGCGACGGCAGATAGCGATGCGACAGCATCACGGACGCGCGCACGGCCTCATCGAGCACGACAACGCCATGGTGCCGCGAGAACGTGCCAACCAACCCGCGTACCATGTCGACGGCGGCGCCCGGTTCCGGCTCGGCCACCTGCAGCACCTGGAAGCGACGCGTGAGCGCCGGATCCTTCTCGATATGTCGCTTGTATTCGGCCCAGGTGGTGGCGCCGATCACGCGCAGCGTGCCGCGCGCGAGCGCGGGCTTCAGCAGGTTCGCCGCATCTCCGGTGCCGGCCTGGCCACCCGCACCGATCAAAGTATGAATCTCGTCGATAAACAGGATCACCGGCACGGGCGCCTTTCCCGCCGCCTCAATCACCGATTTCAAGCGCGCCTCGAACTCGCCGCGCATACTCGCGCCGGCCAGCAACGCGCCAACATCGAGGTTCAGCAGCCGCACCTCGGCAAGCTTGGGTGGCACGTCGCCGCGCGCGATCGCGAGCGCCAGCCCCTCGACGACGGCGGTCTTGCCGACGCCAGCATCGCCAGTCAGCAATGGATTGTTTTGCCGGCGTCGCAGCAGCACGTCCACCATCGTGCGAATCTCGATATCCCGGCCCACCACCGGATCGATTTCGCCCTTGAGCGCGCGCGCCGTCAGATCGGCACAGAACTGCTCGAGCGAACTGCCGCGGGCCGGCGCCGCCATCGCATCGGACGCCTCTCCCGGCACCGCCGGCGAGAAATCGCTGTGATCATAGGGCGTGTCGTCGGCCTCGGGCGACCCGGCGATCCAGGCCGGCAGCGCCTCGTGCAGGCCGTCCACCGGGATCCGGCCGAACTCCCTCGAGCAGGACAGCAATACGCGCCGCAATTCGGGCGTCTCAATCAACGCGGCCATAAGCCACGCGCCACGAATTCGGTGCTCGCCAAACACGAGCGTCGCAAGTACCCACGCGCGCTCGATCGCCGCGTCCACGTGATGTGAGAAATCACTCAGCGAGCCGGCACCGGACGGCAGAGCCGCCAACGCATCCTGCAAGTCTCGATCGAGCCGCGCGCGATCGATCTCGCAGTGCCGCACGATGCGCTGCAGATCACCGTCGGCCAGCGCGATCAATTGATGAAGCCAGTGGACCAGCTCGACGTAGGGATTGCCGCGCAGTTTCGAGAAGGTGGTGGCAGATTCGAGGCTCCGGAACAGCGTCGTGCCGAGTTTGCCGAATAGCGCGTGACGTGAAATGACCATGGGAAGGTGCCGAGTAATGAAACGGATGGTTGGCGGAAATCGACGAAATGGCTAGTGACGGCCTGCCCGGTGTGACGGCCCGAGGCACCGCTGTGGCGCTGTAGGGGAGGGCGTGCAGCCAAGAATAGTCGGCCAGCGCTCACCTGTATTTGGGCCATCGCCCATATTCCGGCGCTGAGCGGCACCCTATGATCGGATCCGTCATTCGCTCATCAACGGGCGTGCCGGCCCGCCGCCGTTCGCCTCGCGGCAAGCGTCCCGTTTCCCCTGCCGTGCGGGCGGATCCGATTGGCCGCCACCGATACTCGCCAACCATGACCGATTATCACGCTCGCTGGCACGACGTCCTCATCGAAGCACGCATTCCGAGAATGTTCGCGAGAACCGTCGACTCGATCTCGCGGCCCGCGAAGGCAACTGACCACGATGCGGCTGACACGCCATGCTCCAAGGCCGTTCGGGCATCCGATGTGGCGATCGGGGTGGCCTCGGCGGCCAGCGCGTCTGCGGATCCAAGCCTCGCCGCGGCTGCCGCGAGTTCGATTTCGATCGCGCCCGGCTCGTCAACGGCCGGCGGCGCCACGGCGGCGCCCGACGCACCGGCGGCAGCGCGCTTCGAGATAGCGGCGCACGACGAGCCCGACTCGTTCGAGTACGAGCCGCAGCATTTCGCCGAGTTAGATGGCTTGGCCAGCGACGTCGGCGAACCGGCCGCGCACTCCGCCCAGGCACGCCCCCCGTCATCGCGCGAATCGGCAGCCGGGCCCGGCACGATTCACGAGCCGGGCCCGCTCCCCGCGCCGGAATCGGCTGCTCCTATCTCACCCATCTTTGCCGGCTTCGATCTCGCAGCGGCATCGATTTTTACCGAGAGGAGCGGGTCGGCAGAAACAGACGTCGGCGCCGACGTCGATCTGGCTCCAGTGCGGCACGAGGCTGCGGCCTGCGCGTCCCAGGGCACGGACGCCTTCGACGAACTGATCGCGATCGCCGGGATGACCGTGGACGCCGTCCACCAGGACGACCCGATGCTGTCCAGCCGCTCGATGCTGCCCCTCGTCGACGAAGAGGATCCCGATCCGCTCGCCGCGCTTGCCCGCGAGTATCAGCGCACGCTGCTAGGCGGCGAGCCGCGCTCCGCGCACGGCCTCAAAGCCGCGGCCAGCGCAAGCGTCGAGCATGCCTTACCCGTCCCGACGGCGCGCAATATATTCGATCGCCACGCCGCGCCACCGGGCCACGACGCCTCGGTGTTCGATCTGCTGACGAAGGACAAGAACATCGACGCGCTGCTCGACGAGCTCGACACGTTCGGCGCGAACCATCTGTTCGAGCCCGAACCTCGCCACGAAATCCTCTCGCTGCTCGCGCCACGCGGCGTTCGCGCATCGCTCGCGGCTCAGACCGCCCAGCTAGCGCGCGCCGAACATCACCTAATCAGTCTGGACAGCCATCTGGCCATGTCCGATCCCACCGCACCTTTCGATGACGACAAACACTGACCTTCCCGGTTCGGGTGCTCCGAGCCACGCCCGCCTCGACGCCGATACGTTCGACGCACTGAAATCCCGAACCGAGGATCACGTGCGCCGCTGCCCCGCCGATTCGCGCGAGCGCTGGCTGCTGTTCGAACTGCTGTGCCTCGACGGTGCCTGGGAGCGCGCGCTGCGCCATCTGCAGACCTGGGCGACGCTGCGGCCCGACGGCGAATCGCGCGCGCAGACGTTTCGCCTGCTGGTGCAAAGCGAGGCGTTCCGTGCCGAGGTATTCGCCGGACGCCGCTTGCCTTGCTCGCTCGGTCCAGTACCGGCCTGGCTGGATACGCTGCACCGCGCCAATGCCGCGCTCGCGGACCAGGACCTCGCCACGGCCGACGCGTTGCGCACGGTCGCACTGAACGACGCGCCGGCCCGCGGCGGCGACGGCCAGCCGCTCGGTGCGTTCGCCTGGCTTACCGACAGCGACAGCCGGCTCGGGCCGGTTTGCGAACTGATCGCCACCGGCTGCTACCACTTGCTGCCGTTCGACGACCTCTCCTCGCTCACGCTCGGGCCAGTCACGGCGCCATCGGATCTGATCTGGCGCCAGGCGACAGTGACGCGAAACGATGGCAAGGTGCTGCACGGCTATGTCCCAATGCGTTACCCGGGCTCGGAGCGCGGCCCGACTCCGGTCAAACTCGCGCGACACACCACCTGGACGGAACTCGGCGAAACCAGCGTGATCGCGCTCGGGCAAAAGACCTGGACCACGGACCACGGCGATTTCGGCCTGCTCGGCCTCGATACCTGCCGCTTCGACACGCGGGAGCGCGCATGAGCCTCGGTACCACCCGCCACCGGCAGGCCTGCATGCCGTCGCTGCTCGATCGCCTGCTCGACGACGCGCCCGGGCGGCCCAGCGAGCGCCCGGAAGACTACGCGCCCGACGCAAAGGGCATGCTCGCCATCATCCGGCGAGATCTCGGCCTGCTGCTCAACACCACTAATTTCGAGGACGAGCCCGATGTCATGCGGCATCCGGCGGTAGCGGCCTCGGTCGTCAACTACGGCTTGCCGGCGCTATCAGGCGGCTATCTGCCGCATCGCAACTGGGAAGACGTCGAGCGACGGATCCGCACCGCGATCGTGCGTTTCGAACCGCGCCTGATCCCGGAATCGCTGCGGCTGCGCCCGCTCCACGACACGGATCCGGTCCGCTACAACTGCCTGGCGTTTGAAATCGAGGCGCTCGTGCACTGGTCGCCCTATCCGCTCGAACTGCGCATCCAGAGCGCACTGGATATGGAAAGAAACCAGGTCACCTTCGAACAAGCCACGCACGCGGGGCACTGAGATGGATCCGCGCTTCCTCGACTACTACAGCCGCGAACTCACCTATCTGCACGAGCTGGCGGGCGAGTTCGCCGCGCAGCATCCGAAGATCGCGCGCCGTCTCGGCATGGAGGGCATCGAGGTCGCCGATCCCTACGTCGAGCGGCTGATCGAGGCCTTCTGCTTCATGTCGGCACGCACCCAGTTGAAGCTCGACGCAGAGTTTCCCCGCTTCACGCAGCGCCTGCTCGAAGTCGTCTACCCGAACTACGTCGCACCGACACCGTCGATCGCCGTGGCGCAGTTGCGGCCGAGCCTGCGCGAGGGCGATTTCACGCATGGCCTGACGGTGCCGCGCCACAGCCCGCTGCGCGCAGCGATCCCGGTCGGCGAGCAAACAGCCTGCGAATTCCGCAGCAGCCAGGACATCACGCTGTGGCCGATCGAAATCGCCGAGGCCCGCCTCACGGCCGTGCCGCCCGACATCCCCGACACCGACCGCCATCTGCTGCCGCATCAGCAGTTGCGCGGCGCGCTGCGACTGCGGCTGCGCACCACCGGCGAAGTCAAGTTCAATCAAATGACGCGGTTCGACCGGTTGCCGATCTATATCGGCGGCGACGAGCGGATCGCCTCGCACCTGTTCGAGTTGATTCATGCCGGCAGCGTCGCATCGGTGGTCCGCAAGTTAGGCGCGGCGCGCGGCGAGGGGTATGTGGTAGCGAAAACCCCGGTGGCGTTCGAGGGTCTGCAGACCGATCAGGGCTTGTTGCCATTGCCGTGGAACGCCTTCCACGGCCACAACCTGCTGCAGGAATACTTCGCCTGCCGCCAGCGTTTCTATTTCTTCGCGCTCACGCAGCTCGCGCCCGGACTCGCGCGCGTGGACGACAAGGAGGCCGAGATCGTCCTGCTGCTCGACCGGCTGCCGGAGGAACTCGCCACCCACGTGGACGCCTCGCGGTTCCTGCTGTTCTGCACACCCATCGTCAACCTGTTCCCCAAGCGCACCGATCGAATCGAGATCAACCGTGCGCACACCGATTTCCATCTGATCGCCGATCGCACCCGGCCTCTCGACTATGAGATCTTCTCAGTATCGCGCGTATTCGGCCAAAAGGCCGAGACCTCGCAGGAAGTCGAGTTCAACCCGCTGTACCAAACGCTGCACAGCGACATCGGCAACCATGGGCGCTATTTTTCGGTGTGCCGCGAGCAGCGCACGCTGTCGGCGAATGCGCGCAAATACGGCACCCGCATGCCATACACCGGCACCGAGGTCTACGTGTCACTGGTCGACCAGGCGGAGGCGCCGTACGCCGACGATATCCGTTACCTGTCGGTCGAGGCCTGGGTCACCAATCGCGACCTGCCGTGCCTCATTCCTCGCAACGGCCGCGACGACCTGACGATGTCGGACTCGGTGCCGATCGAAGGCGTGCGCCTCGTGCATCCGCCGAGCGCGCCGCGCGCCCCGTACGCAAGCGGCGAGACGGCGTGGCGACTGATCCGCCAGCTGAGCTTCAACTATATGCCGCTCTCCGACCTCGACCACGGCGACGGCGGGCAGGCGCTGCGCAACATGCTGCGCCTCTTCATCGCGCCGGACGAACGCGAGCAGGCACGTCAGATCGAGGCGCTGGTGGGGGCGCGCACCGAGCCGGTGGTGCGGCGCCTGCCGGGCCAGGATTTGCTGGTCTACGGGCGCGGCGTGCGCTGCGCGCTGACGCTCGACGAGACCGGCTTCTCGGGCGTGAGCCCTTATCTCTTCGGGCTCGTGCTCGAGCATTACCTCGCGCGGCACGTATCGATCAACGTGTTCACCGAGACCGAGCTGCATTCGATGCAACGCGGCCTCGTGACGCGCTGGCGACCGCGCATGGGCGGCCGAGGCGCCGTATGAGCCGCGACCCCGCCGGCGTCGCGGCGCCGAATTGCGGCAACGACATCGAGCCTCCCCGAGCGCGGCTCGATCCGGGCAAACTCAGGGCTTGGTTCGACCCCGATGCGCCGTGGCGGGCCGGCTTCCTCAGCCTGTTGCGCACGATCGCCGCTCGTGAACCCGGGCTGCGCCCGCCCGGCACGGCGAGCCGGCCGTGCGACGAGCCGTTCCGGATCGGCCAGCAGCCAACGCTGACGTTCGCGCCGCGCGAGATAGCCGCGCTCGGCATCCACGACGGCCGCCTCGACATCAGGCTGTTCGGTCTCGGCCTGTGGGGGCCGCAGGGGCCGTTGCCGCTGCATATGACGGAGCTCGCGTACAGTCGCGTCGAAAGCCATCAGGATCACGCCCTGGTGCATCTGCTCGACGTGTTTCACCACCGCGCCTTGTCGCAGTTCTACCGCGCCTGGGCGTCGGCGCAGAGCATCGCCTCGCTCGACCGGCCCGACGAGGAAACCTTCTCGTTCTATGTCGCGAGTCTCGCCGGCACCGATCCGGACGAGGCGCGGCGCTCTTGCCTGGCCACCCATGCGCGCTACAGCGCGGCGGCGCATCTGGTGCGGGAGGCACGCAACCCGGACGGCATCGCCACCACGCTGTCGCATTACTTCGGCGTGCCGATGCAGGTCGAGGAATTCGTCGCGCACTGGATCCGGCTCTCCGATACCGAGCACACGCACATCGGCAAGCCCGGGCATGCCTCGATTATCGGCGAGGGCGCGCTGCTGGGCGAAGCGATTCCGGACCGGCAGCACAAGTTCCGGTTGGTGGTCGGGCCGCTCGATCTCGGCCAATACCTGCGCCTGACGCCGCACGGCGCCGATCTCGCTACCTTCGTCGAATGGGTACGCGCGTTCGTCGGCCACGAGTACGCGTGGGAGGTCAAGCTGCTGATAAAGCCGTGCGAGGTGCCGCCCGCGCGCGCCGACACTTCGCAGCGGCTCGGCTATTCAACATGGCTCGGCGAGCCGACGCACGATCGCCCCGTGGTCGGCATGGTGTTCGAGCCGGAACAGTACACCGACTGAACTCTGGAGCCAATACGCATGACACTCGAGACGCCCTCTCCCGCCACCCGTTACACCGATCTGCTCGAACCGGTTTCCTCCGACGCACCGTGCGGCGCCGACCTCGAATACGACCCGGCGTTCGTGATGCTGCAAGCGGCCGTGGCGCCACGCGTCGAGGCTCAGTATGGCGACTTCGTCGAACTGCCGCCGCCTGCCAACTGGGCCGAGATCGAACGCGAATGCCGCGCCCTGCTGCTGCGCACCAAAGACATCCGGGTCGCGGTGATCCTGCTGCGCTGCCGCGTCCGGCTGGAAGGCGCGACCGGACTGAGCGATGCGCTGGCGTTTCTCCAGAGCCTGTTCGAGCGCTACGGCGAGGCTCTGCACCCGCTGCCGGTGGCAGACGGCGAGCGCGACCCAGTAGCCTATGTCAACGCGATCGCCGCGCTGGCCGACCACGACGGCGTGCTCAGCGACGTGCGCGACATCGCGCTGCCGAGAGCCGCGGGTCTCAAGCTGCATCTGCGCGACGTCGACAAGGCGCTGGCCACGCCTCGCCCCAAGGACGCGCTGGCGCCCGAATCGGTCGTGCGGGCGCTGCGCGAGCTGTGGAACCGGCGCGACGCGGTGCTGGTTTCCCTGGCCGACGCGCAGCAGCGGCTCGACACGCTCACGGCCTGGTGCGCCGAGGCATTCGGCGCCGACGCGCCTGACCTTGGCGCGCTGGCGCGCCTCCTTCAACCGTTCGCGCCGGTGCGGCTGAACGGCGAAGGCTCTGCGGCGCCCGACATGCCGGCGGCCCCGCAGGCCGCCGGCAACGACGCGCGGGCCGATGCGCCGCCTAGCGCAAACGCGGCGGCGACGGCCCAGCCGGGCGCGAACGATGGGGGCACCGTGGGTGCGCTGCCGGACGACGTCGATCGCTGGGCCGCACTCGCGACGCTGCGCGACACGCGCCTATGGTTCGAGCGGAAGGAGCCGAGCAGCCCCGTGATCGTGCTGTTGAGACAGTGCGAGCGGATGGTCGGCAAGCGCTTCTCCGAACTGGTCCATCTGATCCCGGCCGACTTGCTGGCCAAGTGGGATGCGATCGACGACTGAAGTTTAAGGTGACGCGCGAGGCCTGCCAGCGTTCGCGCCCTGCCGCTCGAGGATAAAGAATTTCGATGAAAACATTCGCCAAGCTTTTCGTCCTGGCCAGCCTCGCGCTGTCCTCACCCGTGTTCGCTGCCTGCCGTCAGATGACGGACGCTGAGATCAAGGAGGAGATGGACCGGGGATATCTGTCGTTCAAGAAGATAACTGTCGCCATACAGCCCGAGCAACAGGTGGTATCGATCGATCCGCGGCTCGAGATCGGCGGCGTGATCGCCACCGCCAAATCCACGCTGTTCTCCGTCTACCACAACTTCGCATCTTGCCCAGGCGGCGGCATCATCCGGTTCGACTCGACGCATTCACCTACCGCGCTACCCAACGTCTACGATAGCGGCACGCCCGGTATCGGCTATCGCCTGACCTACATGCGCAGAAGCGGATTCAACTCGTTGTTGCCGTTCAGTTCGAACATACCGGACGGCCCGGCGAGCGGAAACTGGGCACGCTTCGGCATTGGCTCCTACTTCAAGCTGGAGTTGATCCGAACCGGGCAGCTCCAGACCGTCAATCAGGTGGCGAACCTTGGCGAGATCGCCCTCGGCACGGGCAATGGCGATCACGTCCAGATCATCTCCGTCAAAACGGGGCCGATGACCGTCAAGGTGCTGCCGCACTGCTCGGTCGCCGCAGACAAGCTCAACATCGATTTCGGCACGTTTGGGCCTGACGCCGTCTCCTATACCGACGGCCCTACACAACCGATCGACTTCACCGTGCAATGCATCGGCCCGACTCCGCCGGTCTCGATCACCGCGGCGCTGTCCGGCACGCCCGACCCGGAGAATCCCAGCTTGATCAAGAACGAAGGCGCGGCGCATCTCGGGATTCTCGTGCACGACAGGATTACCGGCACGACCCTCAAGCCCAACGATCCCAACAGCACGCTCGTACAGAATCCGGCAAGCGCACTCCAGTCGCCGTTCCAACTCGCGGCCACGGTGCTACGTGTCGGTACCGCGACACCGCCGCCCGGCAAGATCCAGGCGACCGCGACGATCACTCTGACGATCAACTGAGCTTCCTTCCCAATTTCAGGCCGCGCCACGCGCGGATTTACACGCATGCTCGGCACGCCCGCACCCTCACCCGGCACGATCTTCGTACAGATCGCGAGCTATCGCGACCCGCAACTGATCCCGACGCTGCTCGATCTGATCAATCAGGCACGCCACCCCGGCCGCCTGCGCATCGTCGTCTGCTGGCAGCATGCGGCCGACGAAACCCTTGGCCAATTCGGGAGGCACGGTTTCGGCGGCTACCATCGCGAGCGATCCGGCGAGCGCATCGTTCAGCATCTGGCCTATCGGGGGGCGCGCGTCGAATTGATCGACGTGCCGCATCTGATGTCGCAAGGCGCGTGCTGGGCGCGCAACCTGCTGCAACAGCGCTACGACGGCGAGCGCTACACGCTGCAGCTCGATTCGCATCATCGTTTCATCGAGGCCTGGGATACGCTCGCCGTCGAGATGCTCGAGTCGCTGCGCGACGAGAGCGCCAAGCCGGTACTGACCGCCTATCTGCCGAAGTATGATCCGGCGGACCCGTCGATCCAGGACACCGGCGAGCCGCAGATCATGACCTTCTTCCGGTTCAGCGTGGAAGGGGTCGTGATGTTCCGCTCGGTCAGGCTGCCCGACTGGCAGCGTACGCGTCCCGTACGCGCACGCTTCTACAGCGGCCATTTCACGTTCGCCGACGGCCATTTCGCCGCTACCGTGCAGCATGATCCCGATTACTTCTTCCTTGGCGAGGAGATCTCGATCGCTGCGCGCGCATTCACGCACGGCTACGATCTCTATCACCCGCACCGCCTCATTGCGTGGCACGAATACACGCGCCGGCACCGCGTGAAGATATGGGACGACCATACGGACGAGGCCAAGGCGCGCGGCGAGATCAGCGAACATTGGAGCGAGCGCAACGATCGCGCCTACCGCCGCAATCGCGCGCTGCTGGGCGTGGACGGCACCACGGCCGAGCCGGGCCAGTTCGGCCGCTATGGACTCGGCACCGCACGCTCGTTGGCCGACTACGAAGCCTACGCCGGCATCAGCTTTGCCTGGCGCGGCATCCAGCGTGCCACGCTGCATCACGAACTGCCGGTGCCGGACGCGCCACGCCTGTCCGAGGCCGAATGGAAAGCTTCGCTGCTACGTGCCAACGACGTGCGTGTCTGCCTGCATCGCGGCCTGTTCGACGAGTATGCCGCCACGCCGGGCCGGTGCGGAACACTGTCGGCGGCGGTATCGGCGCGCGTCGTGGTCCATGACGCCAACGGTGCCATCCTGCACGAGGATGCGATCGACGCCGAAGATCTCGCAAGATACCGCCATAACGACTGGCTCGACTTCTACGCCAGCTTCGAGTCAGCGCTCGACGAACTGCCAACCCGGTATGTCGTCGAGCTGTTCGACGAGGCGGGTGATTTGCTGAGCCGGGTCGGGAACAAGGTCTCCGATTGAAGCGCAGGCCACGGCGACGCACGGTGTCGGCTGCGGCGTCGGGCCGCCGAGCGGATTGCACCAGGTAAGCGGATTCGGCGCGTAGCGGTAGGGACTGAGGCCGTCAGGTGCGGTGCGGTCGGGGCTCAGGTAGCGGCCGGAACCAGGATCATAGATTCGCCGGCCGTTGTGATGCAGCGAGGTTTCCTCGTCCGCGTACTGCCCCGCGAAGCGCAGCGGCTGCTCAACCGCTTCATGGCCGAGCGCGAGCGGCGGCAGCGGCTCGCCCCATGCGCGCGACTCGGCGCGCCACACCATCGCGCTGCCCGAGTCGCTCAGCGCGAGCGCAGTGCCGATGCCGTCGGTGTGATAGTGATAGAGCTGCGTCGCGGCCGCATCGATCTCGCCGTTCTCGTCGAGCGTCTGGTCGAGCCGGGCGAGCGGCGCGAAGCCGATCGTGCCGTCCAGTTCCGGCAGATACAGATAGGTGCGCAGGCGGTTGCCGCAGCGCTCCTGAACCAGCCGCTCGCCCTGCCACAGATAGCGCGTGACCACGTCGGCGAGCGGCGCATGAGCTCGCCGCCGGACGTCGCGCTCGACGCGCTTCTCGATGCGCCGGCCCAGCGCGTCGTAGCGATAATGCACAGTGCATCCCTGACACCGAGCCATGGTCAGATGCCCCTCGTCGTCCCAGCTCAACGACAGCGGATGACCGCGTCCGCCGCGGCGCACGAGCCGCCCCCATGCGTCATGGTCGTAGCGATAGCCGTGGCCCTCGCGGATGCGGTGATCAGCCCGGACTGGCGTCAGCCGGCGGCCACCCGGCATGTCGCGCAGGTTGCCGGCGCCGTCCCAGGTGAAATATTCAATGCCCGGCTGACCGGACACACGTCTTACCAGACAGCCGCGCCGGTCGTAGTCGTACCAGACCGTCTCCTCGCCGGGGCCGCGAGTCGATACGATCTCGTCCGCCGCGCCGTAATCCGCGTCGCGCCAGAGTTGCCGATCGCGCTCAGTCGGCTCGCTCGGCGCGCCGGGATCGTCGCTCGTGACCGCGCGCCAGCGTTGCGGGCGCCCGAGGGCGTCGTACCCGACGTGCACCAGCAGGCTGCCCAGCATCCGCGCGATCGGCCGGCCCGCCGCGTCGTACCAGAACCGCGCGAGTTCCCGCCCGTCCAGCTCGACGAGCGCGATGGCTCCGCCGGCGTAACGACGGTGGCGCAATTCTTGGCCCGGCGGCAAACGCGTCGCGATCAGCCGGCCGGCCGCATCATAGCTGTGGTGCAACTCGCCTGCGGCCCCCCGCTCGGCGAGCACACGACCGGCGGCGTCGCGCTCGAAACCCACCTCGTCGCCCTCGACGCCGAGCCGCACGCCCGCGTCGGTCGGCACGCGCGCGACTGCCTCGAGGGCGCCGCGCGCGTCGTAGCGGTAAATATGGCGAGCATGGCGCGACTCACGCGCGATCAAGCGCCCGATGGCGTCGTAGGCAAACGTCTCGCACCACCGCTGCGTTCCGGCAGTCCAGGTGATGCCGGCGATCCAGCCGTCTTCCGTATAGTCGAACTCGCGCGACACGCCGTCGGCATCGGTGATCGACAGGCAGTCCCTCGCGCCCCAGGCGAGACGCCGCACGCCACCGTTCGCACTCTCGACGCGCAGCAGCCGGCCATGCGCATCGTAGCGCCGCAGCACGGCGTGCCCCTCCTCGTCGACGGTTCGCACCACCTTGCCGCGCCGGTCGCGATACCAGTGCCGGCTCGTGCCGTTCGCGCTGGTGAACGACACGCGCTGGCTGGCCGCGTTCCAGACATGACGCTCCACACGCCCGTCTGGACGCCGGATGGCCACCGCGCGGCCGAGCAAATCGCGCTCTATGCGCGTAACCGCACCTAGCGCGTCGGTCACGCCGACCAGATTGCCATCGGCATCGTATTCGTATGTGGTCGTCGCGCCGTCGGACCTGATGCAACACGTCGGCTGGCCCCAACGGTTGCATGTAGTCCGAGTTTCGACTCCGAGTGCATCGATCGTGCGCTCGAGCAGGCCGTCGGCATCGTAGACGAAACGCTCAAGCGCGCCGGACGGCGTCTGATAATGCACCGGCTGCAGGCAATCGTTGCGCCCCCACATCCAGGTACGGCCGTCGCTCATCGTCACGGCGATGGGTTCGTTCGTGGAAAACGCGTACTGGGTCGAGCGCACGCCGCCCAGCGGATCGATTTCGCGCACGACGCGCCCCTGCGCGTCGTATTCGAGGCGCACCGTGCGATTGCCGGGCAGATGGAGCGTCCCAGGCGCGTTGACGTCGGCGTAGTCGAACGCGTAGCGCCGTCCGTCGAAATCGACACACGACGTCACATCGCCGCGTTCGTCGTACTGCCAGAACGCGGTATGGCCAAACACGTCGGTCACCTCGACGCGTCGGCGCTGCGCGTCATAGACGAAGCGCTCGCGCGCACCTTCGGAGGTGGCGCGCTCCGTCACTCTCGCGGCAGCACCGGCGCCGCGCCAGCGGTAGCACGTCGTCATGCCGAGCG
Organism: Burkholderia glumae LMG 2196 = ATCC 33617; assembly: GCF_000960995.1. NCBI lineage: Bacteria > Pseudomonadati > Pseudomonadota > Betaproteobacteria > Burkholderiales > Burkholderiaceae > Burkholderia > Burkholderia glumae. The sequence continues at coordinate 200,097 of NZ_CP009434.1, forward strand.
ACGTAGCCACCTCGACGAGCTGCCCGTCCCGATATGCGAAGCGACGCACCTGTTCGCCAGCACGGTTGCGCACCGCGATCAGTTCTCCATGCGACCCGTAGTCGTAGCGGACCAACAAGCCGCCCGAGCCACCATCCACGCACTCGATCGCGCTCAGGCGCGCTCCGTCGTGCGCCTCGTAGTGCATCTGCAACTCGTGACCGCAGGTGCCCCGCATGCGCAGCAGGCGTCCTGCTTCGTCCCAGATACAGCCGATGCGCTGCCGATGCAAATCCTCGACATATTTGAGGCGTGCCACGCCATGCGCGTCGAACCCGCCGAACACACGATAGCGCGGCGACCAGTCGGCCACGACCAGACGGCCATCGGGAAGGTGCGCGATCTGCAGTTGCGCGGAAGCGGCGACCACCATCGAGCCGCACGCCGGAAACGGTAGTTGCAAGATGGCGCCAGCCTCGTCAAGGTAGGTCAATTGATCGCCATCCCGGCGCAGCGTGACCTCCCAGGCGGTGTGCCAGCCGACGCCGAGCAGCCCGACCGCCTCGCGCGCGCTCGAGTAATGACGCGCCCACACCAGCGGCAGCCGCCCGCGCAGCGCGAAATCGGTCTCGTCCCGGGGCAGGCATACCAAGCTTCCCGAGACGACGTCCACCGAGCCGAACAGGATGCCCGAGAGCGCACGACGGATACCGTACCGCTCGACTATTCCGGCGAGACGCCGGCAGCGGTCCACCGTCGGCCCCTGCCTCGTCAGCGGCAACACCACGCCGGCCAGCCCGACGAGTTCCGCCCCCATGGCACCAATCGCGCCAACTATAGGCATCGTTCCGCTCCGACCTGCCTGATCGGCCTGCGTCACCACCACGTCACCCCTCTCTCGTCAGGAGCCGATTCGAACGTCCGACGAACCGGTAACGACCGGCGCGCCACAGGACGTCAGGCCGGTGACAAATACGGCCGCCGCGTTGTTGATGAAGACCGTTTCTGAACTCTTGCACAGCGCCTGTGCCCCGGGATGCAGCATACACACCGCAGCCTTTCCGACGCACGCGGCGGCGTTCTTGTTGATGTTCACGTTCGACGAACCACTGATGATCACGCCGCCGTGCCCTATTGCGTCACCTACCCGCGCTGCTGAATACATTTTCCCTTCTCCTTTTCGAAAGCTGGAAATGCCGTGCGGCTTACGCACGGCGGGTTACGACATGCCTTGTCGCCGCGATCAGGTGTCGTGACCGCTGGGCTGCGGCGTTTCCGTCGGTAACGGCGTCGGCGGCGGTGTCGGTGTCGGCGTCGGCGTCGGCGTCGGCGTCGGCGTCGGCGTCGGTGTCGGTGTCGGTGTCGGTGTCGGTGTCGGTGTCGGTGTCGGTGTCGGTGTCGGTGTCGGTGTCGGTGTCGGTGTCGGTGTCGGTGTCGGTGTCGGTGTCGGTGTCGGTGTCGGTGTCGGTGTCGGTGTCGGTGTCGGTGTCGGTGTCGGTGTCGGTGTCGGTGTCGGTGTCGGTGTCGGTGTCGGTGTCGGTGTCGGTGTCGGTGTCGGTGTCGGTGTCGGTGTCGGTGTCGGTGTCGGTGTCGGTGTCGGTGTCGGTGTCGGTGTCGGTGTCGGTGTCGGTGTCGGTGTCGGTGTCGGTGTCGGTGTCGGTGTCGGTGTCGGTGTCGGTGTCGGTGTCGGTGTCGGTGTCGGTGTCGGTGTCGGTGTCGGTTCAGGTGCCGGCGTCGGTTCAGGGGCCGGCGTCGGCTCAGGTGCCGGCGTCGGCTCAGGTGTCGGCGTCGGTTCAGGGGCCGGCGTCGGTTCAGGGGCCGGCGTCGGTTCAGGGGCCGGCGTCGGTTCAGGGGCCGGCCCCGGCAACGGTAACGGCAGCGGCAGCGGCAACAGCAATGGCAACGGCAAGGCCGCAAGAACGAGCGGAGTCGGTGCTGCCAGACCGATCCCAACATCAGGATCACCCGGGTTGAGATCGAGCGGCGAACCCTGCAAGACGACGCGATCGTCGCCCTGAATTTGGACTGTCCTGCCGATCAGCTTGATCGTGCCGTCCGCGCACAGCGTCAGCGACGACTTGCCGGACGAAATCGATATCTCGCCACCCGCGGTCAACGCGTACATGCCACCGACGGTATGCAAGGACGCGCCTCCCACCGTGACGGATCGCGCCTCGCCCACGGTCAGCGTCGAGGCACCGGCCACCGCCGTGGTCTGCGCCCCACCCACCAACAAGCTGTGCGCAAGACCCACGGCGTAGGACGCCATGCCCAGCACGTTGCAATTGACTTCCCCGCCCACCTCGACGTTGAACGCGGCACCGACGGCGACCGAGAAATCGACACCCACAACGTGCGACTCGTTCAGCTTGGTCAGCCAGTTCATTTCGCGCTCAGCCTGGATCAGGACCTCTTCGGCTCCCGCCTTGTCCTCGAATCGAATGGCGTTGAAATTCTGCTTGCCGCCATTGATCGAACGGCTCATCACGCCGCTCTGCGTCGCGTTGCCCGGCAGATCCCATGGCGGCGGCGTCAGCGTGTTGTAGAGACTGCCGAGGATCAGGGGGCGATCGGGGTCGCCATTCCAGAAATCGACGATCACTTCCTGACCGATGCGCGGAATATAAATGCTGCCGAAATTGGAGCCCGCCCAGGCCTGGCTCACCCGTACCCAGCACGAATCGGTCTCGGCGTTGCGGCCATAGCGGTCCCATGCAAAATGCACCTTCACGCGACCAAACTCGTCGGTCCACAGCGTTTCGCCTTCCGGACCCACCACGATGGCCGACTGCGGCCCCCTCACGAATGGCTTGCGCGTGACCATCGGCAGCCGGAACACCTCGCTGGTCGGCTGTACCTTAAAGCGATTGGAAAACCTGTACTGATAGCCGCTGCCCGATTCGTCCGGGTTGCCGATCACCTTGAGCTCGGCGCCTATCACCAGATATTCGCGGTTGGCATCCGTGCGATCGAAATTGATCAACTCGAAGGTCTGCCCGCACGCGAGCCCGCGCAGGTTGCCCTTGCCGCTCGCGCGCATGCCTGGCGCACGCAGCATTTCCATGCGCGTGCGCGCCAGCAACTCGCCGTGATGGCTATCGCTGTAGTCGCCGGGCCATTCATAGCGCTCGAACGTATTCCAGTCGGTATCGCGCGCCTGCTGGTTGACCGCATGCAAATCCGCCCGCGGCCGCGTGAAATCGAAGTCGTTCGTCAAATAGCTGCCCGGGCAGATCATCTCGGCCGTCGAGAACGCGCTGATATATTCCGCGTCGGTCTTGCCCTCCTGCGGCTGGAACGCCAGCTTTTGATACGCCGGGTTCGGCGACTTGCGGTGCGCGCCGACGTGGTCGCACAACACCAGCCGCTGCTTGCCGTCGGAGTGCTCGATGAACCAGTAGATGCCCCACTCCTCCATCAGGCGCTGCATGAAGCGGAAGTCGGACTCGCCGTACTGGACCTGGTAGGCTCGCGGCTCATTCCGCTCGCTCTCGCCCATCAGCACATAACGGCTCACGTCGAGCCGCTTCTCGACCGGATACGGATACTCGCCGAGGATCGTGTCGAGGATCTCGATCACCGTCTTGTCCTGGAAGATGCGGTAGTCGGTGGTCAGCGTGGCGAGCCACAGCCACGGCTTCAGGGTCACGCGATAGACGTTGAAACGTCCCTCGCGGCGCACGAACTCCGACTTGATGATCAACCCGGTGATCTCGCGCACGGCGCCCTGTGCCGTGCCCTGCACACCAGCCGGCGCATCGAGTTCGATCGACACGGTCAACTCCTTGCCGAGCATCGCGCGCAAGTCGAGATTCGCGCTCTCGGCCAGCGGTATCACGTAATCGTCCGGAGTACGCAGCAGCACTTTGTAATCGAACAGCTTGCCGAGTTCCTCGCTACCCTCCATCGCCATAAATTCCAGCGCGGCATGCCCCAGCACCTGCGGTATCGCCGCGCTCGTCACGCTGACTGAACGGCGTCGAGGGTTGATCGTCTTCGAATCAGTTGCCATACGCTCCCCAATACTGTTGATCGAACGCCGTCCCGATGCGCGGCTTCGACCCACTTGCGCCTCGGGGCGTCAATGCCCGTTGCTGGCTTGAACCTGTACCGCCGACGCCTGGCCGGCGAGGCTTCTGTCGCCCGCAACCGCCCTATGCATCACCCGGGTTGAGATCAAGCGGCGAACCCTGCACGACGACACGATCGTCGCCCTGAATACGGATTGTTCTGCCGACCAGCTTGATCGTGCCGTCCGCGCATAGCGTCAGCGACGACTTGCCGGACGAAATCGCTATCTCGCCACCCGCGGTCAACGCGTACATGCCACCGACGGTATGCAAGGACGCGCCTCCCACCGTGACGGATCGCGCCCCGCCCACGGTCAGCGTCGAGGCACCGGCCACCGCCGTGGTCTGCGCCCCACCCACCAGCAAGCTGTGCGCAAGACCCACGGTATAGGACGCCATGCCCAGCACGTTGCAATTGATCTCCCCGCCCACCTCGACGTTGTACCCGGCACCGACGGCGACCGAGAAATCGATGCCCACAACGAGCGACTCGTTCAGCTTGGTCAGGCGGTTCATCCCACGCTCAGCCTGGATCAGAAGCTCTTCGGCTCCCGCCTTGTCCTCGAATCGGATGGCGTTGAAATTCTGCTTGCCGCCATTGATCGAACGGCTCATCACGCCGCTCTGCGTCGCGTTGCCCGGCAGATCCCATGGCGGCGGCGTCAGCGTGTTGTAGAGACTGCCGAGGATCAGGGGGCGATCGGGGTCGCCATTCCAGAAATCGACGATCACTTCCTGACCGATGCGCGGAATATAAATGCTGCCGAAATTGGAGCCCGCCCAGGCCTGGCTCACCCGTACCCAGCACGAATCGGTCTCGGCGTTGCGGCCGTAGCGGTCCCATGCAAAATGCACCTTCACGCGACCAAACTCGTCGGTCCACAGCGTTTCGCCTTCCGGACCCACCACGATGGCCGACTGCGGGCCGCTCACGAATGGCTTGGGCGTGGCCATCGGCAGCCGGAACACCTCGCTGGTCGGCTGTACCTCGAAGCGATTGGAAAACGTGTACTGATAGCCGCTGCCCGATTCGTCCGGATTGCCGATCACATTGAGCTCGGTGCCTATCACCAGATATTCGCGGTTGGCATCCGTGCGATCGAAATTGATCAGCTCGAAGGTCTGCCCGCACGCGAGCCCGCGCAGGTTGCCCTCGCCGCTCGCGCGCATGCCTGGCGCACGCAGCATCTCCATGCGCGTGCGCGCCAGCAACTCGCCGTGGCTGCTATCGCTGTAGTCGCCCGGCCATTCATAGCGCTCGAACGTATTCCAGTCGGTATCGCGCGCCTGCTGGTTGACCGCATGCAAGTCCGCCCGCGGCCACGTGAAATCGAAGTCGTTCGTCAAATAGCTGCCCGGGCAGATCATCTCGGCCGTCGAGAACGCGCTGATATATTCCGCGTCGGTCTTGCCCTCCTGCGGCTGGAACGCCAGCTTTTGATACGCCGGGTTCGGCGACTTGCGGTGCGCGCCGATGTGGTCGCACAACACCAGCCGCTGCTTGCCGTCGGAGTGCTCGATGAACCAGTAGATACCCCACTCCTCCATCAGACGCTGCATGAAGCGGAAGTCGGACTCGCCGTACTGGACCTGGTAGGCTCGCGGCTCATTCCGCTCGCTCTCGCCCATCAGCACATAACGGCTCACGTCGAGCCGCTTCTCGACCGGATACGGATACTCGCCGAGGATCGTGTCGAGGATCTCGATCACCGTCTTGTCCTGGAAGATGCGGTAGTCGGTGGTCAGCGTGGCGAGCCATAACCACGGCTTCAGGGTCACGCGATAGACGTTGAAACGTCCCTCGCGGCGCACGAACTCCGACTTGGTGACCAACCCGGTGATCTCGCGCACGGCGCCCTGTGCCGTGCCCTGCGCACCAGCCGGCGCGTCGAGTTGGATCGACACGGTCAGCTCCTTGCCGAGCATCGCACTCAAGCCGAGGTTCGCACTCGCGGCCAGCGGTATCGCGTAATCGTCCGGAGTACGCAGCAGCACTTTGTAATCGAACAGCTTGCCGAGTTCCTCGCTACCCTCCATCGCCATAAATTCCAGCGCGGCATGCCCCAGCACCTGCGGTATCGCCGCGCTCGTCACGCTGACCGTGCGGCTCCGAGCGTCCATGATCTTGGAATCCACTGTCATATCTTCCCCTCATTCCGTTAATCGAACGCCGCCCCGGTGGGCGGCTCCGAGCCGCGTGTGCCCTCTCCAGCGTCATCCGCTTCGCCCGCCGGTGCCGCCGCAGCGGACCGCGGAGCCGAGGTGGCGGCCGCTGTCATCCCGCCGGTCACGCCACCGAAGCCCGGGCAGCGAAACCCCTTCAACAATCCAATCGGCTCCCCTCCGGCCCGGCCGCCAGTGTTCAGTTCGAGCACCGCGTGCCGGCCGTCGAAATCGAAATCCTCGGTGTAGCGCGACGTGTCCGATGTCGGCACCAGACGGCCGCGATCGAACAGGCGGAAGAGCGCCCACGGCCCCTCCGCGCCAAGCGTCGAACTCTGCGCGCTAACCTGCGGCTCTGCCGTGATGCCAGCCATCGAGCCACCGCGCGGTCCCGGCCAGGTGACCGGGAAGGTGGTGACCGGGCCATGCGCGTAACGCAGGCTCTGCCCGTCGATATCGAGACGCAGTTCAGTAATATCGGGATCGAGCGACACCACCCGGATGCCAAGTTTCCAGACCAGCCGGCTCGCGCCCGGACCGAGGAAGAACGCCCTGCGGATCGCGGCGGCGCGCTCGAACGGCTCGAGGCTCGGCCCGCGCATCGGTGGCATCCCGGGAGCGGCCGGCCGATAGCGCCATGGGTGGCTACCCGTATCGACGTGGTCGGCAAGGGTCTCGCGAAAGAACTTGTCGAGCAGGCCCTTCGCGGCGAACACGCGGTTGAAATCGGCGATGCTGACCTCCTGCGCGCTGTCCGCGAACGGATACCGGCCTTCGATCAGGCTGCGACACGGATCGCCCACGTTGGCCTCCAGCCGCGAACCGAGCAGCGCGCCCATCTTGCGATTGACCTCCTGGGTGGAGCGCTCGGCCAAACCAGCCAGTACAGCGCGAAACGGTGCCGGCAACTTTTCGGCCTCGAGCCGCATCGTGGCACCCAGATCGTCGGCGGGTGGCATGGAATCAGTGGCGAGCACGTCACCGGCCAGCACGAGGCGTGTATAGCGCTCGCCGATCAAGCTGACGATGCCGTCGAGCTGCATCGGCCCGCCGCCTCCCGGCGAAGGTAGCGACGGCAGCGACGACAACGAGGCCGATGCCGACCAAGCCCGCACCAACTTGCCGCCATCGGTGTCGGCCTCGCCCGTGACGACGGCACGCAAGGCGGCGAAGCGCTGCTCGACCAGATCGTGCTCCATCCTGCGTCGCGCCAGCCGATTGATCGTCGAGGTGGCGCCGCCGATCGCGAGCACGGCCGAGGCGGCGCGCGAGCGCCGCGACGCGATGGCCGCGGCGCTGCCGGCCAGCGATGGGCCGTCCTGCGTATCGGGCGTCGCGAGCGAGGTCTCGCGAGCGGCCGTGCGTGCCAGTCTGACGAGCGGCGAATCGGGCGCGGAAAGCGTCCGCAGCATCTGCAGGTCGAGCGCCGGTGCAGCGCCGCCGGAAGCGAGCCGCACGCCGTCGAGAAAGCGCTGCCAGTAATTCCCGTAATCGATCAGGTACTGACGGCGGATCTCGTCGGCGAGCGCCCGCTCGCCGGCACGCAGTACACGGCCCGCACGCCCCCATGTCGACGATCGATCGCCCCGCCCCATGAGCCATGCGTCCCGTTCATGCGCCTGCTCGAGAAATTCGGGCAGGCGCCGCGTAAAAACCTCGTGATAGCCCTCGTAGGTATAGAGCCCCGGCACTCCCTGCGCGAGGGCCGGGTCGCCGGCCATCGCGAACACCGACAGCGCCTGCGGGCCGCCCGCGCGGGCCAGCGTGATGTTCTCGGGTGCATCGGGCTCCATCGCCTTCATTGCGCGCTCGTAGAGCCGCCCCGAGGCCGAATTGCGGCCTAGCAGCTCGCGCGCACGCTTGATCAGCGCGCCGTCCATCGGCGTGGCGGGCGTCACGGGCACACCGTCGCGAAACAGCGCGTCGAGATGGCCCGCCACCACATCGCGATCGCCCAGCATCGCGACGCTGCCCGCCTGCTCCCAGTCTCGCATCACCCAGGCCTTGACCTCCTTCGCATCGTAGTGCGAAGGATCGTAGAGCATGAGATAGACCGGCAGGGTTTTGTAGACCTCGTCGGCGTTCTGCGCGCGCACCTCGCCGTCGAGCACCGTCGCAATACGGGCAACGACGGGCGGCAGCAGCATCTGGTCGAGCAGCGCCGCATAGGTTCGGCTCGAAGCATCGACCACGCCGGGGGCCGCGTACAGCCCGTAGCGCCACGCGATGCCGGGGCGATCAAGGTCGAGCTCACCGAACCGAGGCAAATCGAGCGACGCCGACAGCAGTGCGCCCGTGTCACCCGGCTTCGGCGTCCGGCGCTGTGCCTGCACGCGCGCGGCGAGCGCATTCGTCTGGTGGTCGATCGCAGCGAGATAGTCGCGATTGCGCTGGAAACTGCCGGCCATCCCATACACGAGCCAAGCCGCTACCGCGATTGACAGCAGATGGCCGACCACCCGCAACGCGCGAAAGCGGATTTCCCAGCGCAGATTCGGGCGCACCAGATGCCCTTCGGCAACGATCACGCGTTGGAACAGGTTGCGCAAGAAATAGCCGCGATACTCGACGGGCGCGGCGCCGTCCGGCGCCGGTGCGGAGACCGCTGCGGCATCCGCGCCGAAGCGGGCCGCCAGCCCTCGCCGCAGACGTTGCAGCAGCGTGTCGCGATCGGCAGGCACCACGTCGTGAGTCTGCGCCGCACTACTGAAATATACGCCGCGCAGCACGCCGTTCAGCTCGGTATCGTCGTATTTCGAATCGACGAACACGGACGCGACGAATTCGACCAGTATCGCGCATAGGCTGCGAAATTCCGCCGGCAACGCATAAAGCCTTCGACGCCGATCGAGCTCGTATTCCTCCTGCAGCCGCGCGTTGAGGCCGTCTTCGAAACCTTGTTCCAGTTCACGCAGCTCCTCGATACAGGCCAGACGCAACGCGTCGCGCCGCTCCTCGGGCGCGTCGCGATGATAGGGCAGCGTAAACCCGAGAATCTGCGCGCGACTCTCCGCCGTCAACGACTGGAAATACTCGAGAAAGCCCGGCAGCAGGTCGAGCTTCGTGACCACCAGATAGGCAGGGTAGCGAATCCGCAGATCGTGCTTCAGCTCGCCGAGCCGCGCGCGCATCGCCGCGGCGAGCAGCTTGAGCTCGGACGGCGAGCACGTCAGCAGTTCCTCGACCGAGACCACCAGCAGCACGCCATTGACCGGCGCGCGGGGCCGGCGCTTGCGCAGCAGAGCGAGGAAGCCGCGCCATTCGGCGGCATTCGCCGATCCCACCGCGCCGGCGGCGTGGTCGGGCTCATCGGCTCGTGCCGGCATGTCATGCATCAGGTAACGGCCCGCCGTGTCGATCAGGATCGCGTCGTTGCCAAACCACCAATCGCAATTCACCGTTTCGGCGTGGTGGCCGAGCGAGGCCGCCACCATCTGATCGGCATCGGGAAACTCGAGGCCGGAATTCAGGATCATCGTGGTCTTGCCCGCGCCCGGCGAACCCATCACCAGATACCATGGCAACGCGTACAGATAGCGCTGGCTTTCGAGCAGCCGGCGCAGGCCGAACGCCCCACCGCGCAGTTGCTTGACCTTGTCGATGGCCTTCGTCACCACCGAGTTGACAGCGCGGATTTGCTCGCGCGCCGGCGCGTCGTCACTAGCCTGGGTGGAGAACGGGTTCAGGATGCGCTGCAGCAGCGCGTCGTTGCTGCGCATTGCCTTCCAGAGCCGGTACAGGCCGTAGGCCGCGTAACAGGCCACCAGCACCGCGATCAGCAGCACGCGCACGCCCGTCGACGCCAGCGGCCGCACGGAGCCGAACATGAACAGCGGCCCGAGATACCAGATCGCGAGGCAAAGCAGCGCGGCCCCGATCACGCCGAGCGACCAACCGAGCAAACAGAACAGCAACATCGCTAGCAGCGTGACGATCGACAGCGCGCGCGCCAGCACCGTCGCGAGAGGACGATAGTCGCCGAACGCGATAAGCGGGCCGATGAACCAGATGGCCGCGGCGACCGCCACGATCGCCACGAACACGAGCGTTTGACGCGAGATGAGGAATTTGAAGAAGCGGTTCAGATGGGACATTCGACCTCTCCGTCATTGCACCACGAGGACTTCCACGCGCCGGTTGCGCGAGCGCCCCTGCGGCGTGGCATTGTCGGCCACCGGCTGCGCGTCGCCCTTGCCGATCGACACAATCCGCTCGGAGGGCGTGCCATGCGCCTTCAGCACGTCGGCGACGAACGCCGCACGCTTCTGGGACAGGACCAGATTGTCGGGAAACTCGCGGGTATGGATCGGCTGGCTGTCGGTATAGCCGGTCACGATCACACGCCCGCCCACCCGGGCGACCTCGCGCGCCACCTTTGCCAGAACCGGCTCCAGCTCGGGTCGGACGCGGCTCTTGCCGGTGACGAACATGGTGTCGCCCCGGAACACCACCTTGCTGTGCCGCGCGTCCTCGTCGACCGTCAACTCGCCACGCGCGATTTCATCCTTGAGCAGCACCGACAGCCGTAGCGGCAGATGCGCCGGCGCTGCATGTGCGGCCGGCGCGGGCGAGCGGCCGATCGCGAGGATCCGCGCCTCCAGCGGATTGCGGACCGTTAACAAGTGATAGGTGTACCAGCCGAAGCGACCAAACACGACGAGCGCAGCGACGCTCGCCGTGGCCCACACGGGGACGCTGCGCAACAATTTCAACTGGTCATACGCCTCGCCGCGCCAATGTGGCGAGAATTCCAAGCGCATCGTGTCGCGCGCGCCGCTCACGAGGGTGAGCAGCCGCTGGCGTATCTCCTCGAGATGGCGGCTGCCATCCTCGGCGACGCTATAGCGCCCCTCGAAGCCGAGGCCGAGAATCCGGTACATCACCTCGAGCACGTCGACGTACTCCTGCGGGTCTGTCGCCATCCGACCGATCAGCAGGAAGAATTTCTCGCCGCCGTCGACCTCGCCCTCGAAACGGATCAACAGGCTGCGCGCGGCCCAGATGCCGCCGCCGCCCCACTGGGTGCGATTGGCCGCCTCGTCGAGTCCGGTGCACAGTGCGTAGCGCACCGCAGCGACGTGCTTCCATGGCAAATTCGCCTTGTCGCAGACCTTCTGAAACGCGGCGACCTCGCGCACCAGCAGCGCGCGCAGGCTTTCGACGGCCGCCGACGATTCGAGCGAGGCCGGCATGTCGCCGAGCATGCGCAGCAACGAGCGCGCCGCCTCGAGCAAGGGATTGCGCGCAGCTTGTACGCGCGCGAGGCGCGTGGCCGCGTCCTCGGGTGGCTCGAACGCGACGCTGTCCATGGCCGCAGGGGGCGGCCCGAAAGCGCCCCCCGACGCGCCCGCGCCGGACACGGTCTCGCCCTGCCCCGGCTCCGCGAGGAAACTGAAGGCCTCGTCATGAGCATGCGTGCTCATTTCTGGCGCACGCCCCATAGTTCAAGCTTGAGCTCAGGGAAATGCCCGGCGATATGCATCGCGAGACCACCTTGCCGAGCGATCTGATCCCAGAACGGCCCGGTACGGGACAGCTCGAAATAAATGAAATTCGAATTGAAGGGAATCTGCCGTGGCGGCACCGGCAGCGGCACCATCGTCAATCCCGGCAGATGCGAGCGGACCAGTTCGGGCAGGCGTTGCGGATGGCTGATCTTGGTCTGCGCGAGGAACTGCTGCTGCAGCACATCCGGTGATAGCTGGGCGCTGACTGCGAGCACCAGACTGGAATAGCCGGCCAGTTCGTTCGGCAGCACGGCGACGGTACGAATGCCGTGCGGCTGCTCGCTGATCGGGATCGGTTGAGCGCTGCGGATCAACACCTGGTTGAGCAGATGGTGCACCTCGTCGACCAGCGGCTTGATGCTGCGATACAACTGCGCGTGGTCATAGCCCGGCGCCGTGAGCGGACGCCGCGTCTGCGGTCGCACGAAGGTCGACAGCTCGCCCGCCAGCATCGCCAGCTCGCGGTATAACACCACCGGTGGGATTTCCTCGATTTGACAGATGTGCTCGAGCAGCGGCTCGTAACGATTCAGCACCTGCAGCAGCAAATAGTCGGCCACCTCGGCGGCCGCGCCGGGCCGGCCGTCAGTGCCGGACAGGCGCGCGGCCAGCGCGTCGGCGCGCAGCTTGGCGAGGCCATGCAGTTGCATCGTCCATTCGCGCAGCAACGGATTGGCGCCGTAGCCGGAAACGGGCGGAATGTGATCGGTCACGTGTAGCGACGCCGCGCCGTCAGCGTGCAGTGCCTTCACGCGCGTGAGTGCGATGCCGATCCACGACTGCGTGAGTTCCTTCTCGGGCAGCAGCCGCAGCCGCAGGTTCGCGAGCTGGACGAGCTTCGGCCCCTGACCGATGGCGTTGCTGTCGCGCAGTTCGGTGTCGTAGGCAACGTAGCGTGCGAGCGAGCCGCTCTGCTCGGCGAACGTCACTTCCTCGGTGTTCGGCAAGCGCAGCGGCACGGCCAGGTAGATCAGTTGGTCCTGATGCGCGGGCTCGATCGTGAGCGGCGGCGGCGGCGGCGTGTGGCTCGGCACGTCGAACGGCGTGCCATCCGGAAACACGCCGCTGCCGCCCTTGAACACGAGCTTGCCGAACGACAAGGACTCCTGGTCGATCTCGTACTGGCCGAAACCCCAGAAAAACGGACTCAGCGCAACGCTTCTGCGATGCGCGAGATATTCGAAATATCGTTCTTGCTGTTGGAACAACTGCGGACGCAAGAACAATCCTTCGCTCCAGACCACCTTGTTATACCAACTCATCGCGACTGATCCGATTGGTAAATGGAAACCGCGCGCCGGCCGAGGCGGACAGTCAGGTTCTGACGTTGGACCGGAATCGTGATTCGATACCATGCGGCGTCGGGGCGGGGCGGTAGCCGATAGATGCCGCGCCAAACCGATTTTCCGAGCTCGCGGTAGCCTGCCAGCACGCCGATCGCGGTGGCGGCACGATGGGACTCCCGCTCGATGTCGCGCTCCTCGCCGGGACGAAGGATGAATTCGTCGATGGCGAGCACGTCGTCGCCAATGGCCTTGCGGTCGTGATCCTGCAACGTAAAAAAATCGGCATTCGAGAAGGCCGCCGCCGATTTCAGCTCGTAGATCCGCACCAGCACCGGAGACGCGACGCCCCACTCGTTCGGGTTGACACCTTCGCTCGCGACCACGCGCAACCGAAGCTTCACCGGCTCCTTCACCGCCGTAGCCGGCGCCCCGCCGCACGCTCCGAGCCCCAGGGCGGCCACGCCGATTGCAAGCCAGCCCATGATGCCCAGCATCGCCGCGCACCGAAAAAGTGGATTTGAAGCCATCGATTGGAATCAGGAAACGCATATCCGTCGTTCCGAACGAATCGGCCAGGATGTCGACCTGCCGCATCGGCGTCCTGGCCCACGATCACGTCGTGTCGCGCAGGCCTCGCCACGCGACACGTATCGGACACGAGCCTGCCTAGGACACTCAGGCGCTGTTCTTCTTGATGTCGAAGGTGGCCGTGATCGCCCCGCCGCTGCCGCCTTGCGCATTCTGCACGACGTACTCCTGCTTCATGCGCGAGAACGAAAGCGACACCACTTCACGCGGTCGCGATTCGCTTTCGCTCACGCCAGACGGGTGCACCGAAGTGACCAGCACGTCGTTCATGGTCAGCTTGAGGTATTCGAGCGGGTTGCCGCCTGCCTTGCGCACGACGAGCCTGGCCTCGTCGATGTGCTTGCCCGTCAGGCAGTACTGCGTGAGGTTCGGCGTCGAACGGTCGATGAAGTGCTCGAAGGTGAGGTCGTCAACGGTCGCCCGACCCGCACCGCCTCCGGAACCGACGTGCATGTTCGACTGCTGCGAGACATTCCACGACCAGCTAAGAACGTCGATTTCATTCTTGTGGCTGGCGTCCTCCGACTCACCATCGATCCCGTTGAGTTTGAGAAAGATGTCTTGTGCCATGAAGATGCTCCTTGGTGCGTGATTGAATGGAAGGTTCGAAACCGCCAGGCATATTTAACGAGCGCCGGCACCGCTCGCTCGCGGTGCAACCGCAGCCCGCCGGGCCACCGGCCCGTTGGGCCGCCGAGCCGTCAGGCCGCTTGCTTCACTAGCGGCAGCTTGGCGACGAGACGCAGCGACACCGTCAGGCCCTCGAGCTGGAAATGCGGGCGCAGGAAAAACTTCGCCTGGTAGTAGCCGGGATTGCCCTCGACATCCTCGACTACCACCTCGGCGGCCGCGAGAGGCCGCCGGGCCTTGGTCTCCTGCGATGAATTCGCCGGATCCGCGTCGACGTAGTTCATCACCCACTCATTGAGCCATTGCTGCATCTCGTCGCGCTCCTTGAACGAGCCGATCTTGTCGCGCACGATGCATTTCAGGTAATGTGCGAAGCGCGAGCACGCGAACAAATAAGGCAGGCGCGCCGAGAGATTGGCGTTCGCGGTGGCGTCCGGGTCGTAGTATTCGACCGGCTTCTGCAGCGACTGCGCGCCGATGAATGCCGCGTAATCGGTGTTCTTGCGATGAATCAGCGGTATGAAGCCGTTTTTCGCCAGCTCCGCCTCGCGGCGATCGGAAATCGCGATTTCGGTCGGGCACTTCATGTCGACCCCACCATCGTCGGTCGGGAACGTGTGGCAGGGCAGATTCTCCACTACCCCGCCACTCTCCACGCCGCGAATCAGGGTGCACCAGCCGTAGTGCTTGAACGAGCGATTGATGTTCACTGCCATCGCATAGGCCGCGTTCGACCATACGTACTTGCGATGATCGGCACCGTCGGTCGCTTCCTCGAAGTCGAACTCGTCGACCGGATTCGTTTTGATGCCGTATGGCAAGCGCGACAAGAAGCGCGGCATCGCGAGCCCGATGTAGCGCGAGTCCTCCGAGTTGCGCAGCGAATTCCACGGCGCGTATTCGAGGTTCTGGGTAAATATCTTGGTCAGGTCGCGCGGATTCGCGAGTTCCTGCCAGGTGTCCATCTGGAGCACCGACGGTGCGGCACCGGCGATAAACGGCGCGTGCGCGGCAGCGGCAACCTTGGCGATCGAGGCCAGCAAATCGACATCGGGCGGCGTGTGGTCGAAGTAGTAATCGGCGATCAGGCAGCCGTATGGCTCACCGCCGAGCTGGCCGTACTCCTCCTCGTAGATTTGCTTGAAGAACGGGCTCTGATCCCAGGCCACGCCCTTGTAGCGCTTCATCACGCGCCGCAGGTCGTCCTTCGAGACGTCCATGAAGCGGATCTTGAGTCGCTCGTCGGTCTCGGTGTTGGTGACCAGATAATGCAGGCCACGCCACGCACTCTCGAGCTTCTGGAAATCGTCGTGATGCAGCACCAGATTGATCTGCTCGGAGAGTTTTCGATCGATCTCGCCGATGATCGCCTCGATGTTCTTGTAAGCATCGTCGGCGAGCACTGTCGAGGTGAGCAGCGCCTGTTGCGCGAGCGTCTGCACGGCGCTCTGCACGGCCTCTCGGGCCCGCTCGGTTTTCGGCTTGAATTCGCGCGACAGCAGCGCGTTAAAATCGGACTGGCTGACGACGCTCGGCGCCGCCCCCACGTGAGCCTTCGATTGACGTTCGACCATTATTTCTCCCGTTTTTTTTCAAATCTCGCGGCCAAGCAAAAACAGACGACGCATGCGTGGCGTCCATCGATGGACGCTCACTCACCGGCCGTTGCGTCGTCGGAGGATGCGGACCGCGGCTTGGGCGCCTTGGCGAGTGCTTCGAGCAAGGCGGGATCACGCAATACTTTGCTGACGAGACTTTCGGCCCCGGCCTTGCCGTCCATGTAGGTTTGCAGGTTGGCGAGCTGTGTGCGTGCGTCGAGCAGTTGCGCGAGCGCGTCGACCTTCCTCGCCACGGCAGCGGGCGAGAAATCGTCCATGCTCTCGAAGGTCATGTCGACCATCAACTCTCCCTGATTCGTCAGCGTGTTCGGCACCGAGAACGCGACGCGCGGCTTCATCGCCTTCATGCGTTCGTCGAAATTGTCGATGTCGATATTGAAGAACTTGCGTTCGGCTACGGCCGGCAACGCCTCGATCGGTTTGCCTGACAGATCGGCCAGCACGCCCATCACGAACGGCAACTCGACCTTCTTTTCCGAGCCGTAGATTTCCACGTCGTATTCGATCTGCACGCGCGGCGCGCGATTACGCGCAATGAATTTCTGAGAATTGTTGGAAACGGACATGCTTGCTCCGGCGAGATTCACACGATGAAAAGGGCGGACCACGTTGTTGCGACCGGCCCGAAGAAATCGGCTTCACGGCAGATGGTAGATGGCGAGTTCGGAGCGGAACATGGGCCATCGCCCAAAGTACGTGCCGGACGTGCAATCACGAGGCAGCACTGGGCGCGCCGGTGGCGTGGAGGTTGCGAGCGGCGGCCGGCGCGCGCTCACGAGTGCGCGCCCGGGTCCGGGATGAACAGAATTTCCACGCGGCGGTTCATCGCCCGCCCCTGAGGGGTCAGGTTATCGGCGATCGGGCGCGTGTCGCCGTAAGCCTGTATCGCGAAGCGGGTGACCGGCAGTGCCCCGACGCGCACGAACCAGTCGCGGATCGCAAGGGCGCGCGCCTGCGAGAGCTTCAGGTTCGCTTCCGGCGAGCCGACGTCGTCGGTGTGACCCGCGATCAGCACGCGCTGGTCCCGATTGGCGAGGATCCGTCCGAGCACGTTGCGCAGTTTCGGGATCGCGTCGCGCTTGAGCGTCGCTCGGCCGCTGTCGAATAGCGACAGCTGATCCAGCGTCACGCCGCTCGCGGGCCGCCAAGACGCGATCGCGCGCCTCACGGCTTCGTGCAGCGGCGCACCACGATAGAGCCCCCAGCCGAGGCCGGTCGGTACGCCCTGGTTCGCATAGCGCTCCAACTCGGCAAAGCGCGCGCGAAGCGCGCCGACGGCTGCACGCTTGGCCGCGATGTCGAGCGCCGGCGTATCCCGGTAGGCGTCGAGCGCGTGCGAGACACGCCTGACCAACAGACTGTTCTGCCAGGCCGACACGCAGATGGACAGGGCCAGTGTGACGGCGACGGCCGAAAGCGCAGCCTGCATCGGGCGCGGCGACGCGAAGCGCTCGTGCCGGGCGAATTCGACGTTGCACCAGACGCCGCGCCGCGGCACGACGCCGGTGCCGTATGCCTCCCGCGGCGCGGCAGCGATTCCGGGCAACGGCAGCGGGTCGGGCCGAGGCGCGCCGATCGGCACGTGAAGGCCCGTTCGGCGCGTCAGCCACTGCGTCCACACACCCGCATGCCCCGACCGGGGCTCCGGTCCGACATCGGCCAACAGCATCCCCTGCAAGGAAAGCGGTGCGGCGTTGGCCAGCGAAATCACGAGCGACAGCAACGCGGCATGTTCCAGCCAGTCGAACACGGCATGTCCGAGCGCCGCACGCGCCACGCCGGCCTGCCGCGCAGCAGCGAGCCAGGCCTGGTCAAGCTGATGGCGGAGCATCAACCGTTGCCGACCGGCGCCCTCGCCGCCGTGCCCAGCCAATGCGGCGTCGAGGTAACCGAACCATACCGGCTCGCCGCCGGCAGCGCGCGCGTCGCCGTCATGGCCGAGGCTGGCGTACACGGCGACGTGGCACGGCAGCGAGCAAGCACGATAGCGCGTGCTCTCGTCGAGCGCGCGCCGCCAACGGCCAAACTCCTGGCGCAGCACGGCCTCGTCGGCATCGGCGTCGGCCACGATCGGCAACAGCACCGCGTCGGGCAGCCGTTGATACGATTCGCGCACCGAGTCGATTACTCCGGCCAGCGCGTCGGGCGTGGCGACGAGCAGCCAGATCACATCGTCGCCGCGACGCGAACCGGATACGCGTGCGAACGCCAGCGGCGCATGCGGTCCCACCACCAGCATCACGGCTGGCCACTCGGCCGCGCTGGCCGACCGCACCAAGGCGGGTGCGAGCGTCGGCGACCCATCGGTGCAACCGCGCTCGTAGGCCGACAGTGCGATGGCCACGGCGGCCGTCCCCAGCACCAGGCCGAACACGGCCAGCCACGACGGCTGACCGTCGAGCGGCAGCCACAGCCACGTGAGGCCGGCCGCGAGAATCGCGAGCCAGATGAGCGGTACGCGATAGCGTTGTGCGAACCTCATTGCGCGTCTCCCTGCGGCGGAATCGCGACGGGCAGAACCTCGCTGCTTGCCAAGCGGCCAGCGACCTCGCCAAGTCGTGCGTCGAAGAAGATCCATAGCGCGACGGCGAGCACCGCCGGCACGATCACGCCGATCACGAATCCCGGCAGGATTGACAGACCGCCTCGAGGGGGCGGAGGCGGCGTCGGCGAGATTCGCAGCGGCGGTGGCTCGGCCGGCTCCACCGGCCCGGATCGCGCCAGCGTCAATTGACGAGACGGCAACATCGCAGCGTGCCTGGCAGGACGCGCAGCGCCGTCGAGCATCGTCCACA
Organism: Burkholderia glumae LMG 2196 = ATCC 33617; assembly: GCF_000960995.1. Taxonomy (NCBI): domain Bacteria; kingdom Pseudomonadati; phylum Pseudomonadota; class Betaproteobacteria; order Burkholderiales; family Burkholderiaceae; genus Burkholderia; species Burkholderia glumae. The sequence goes on from NZ_CP009434.1 coordinate 218,734, forward strand.
GACGCCGCGCGACATCGTCCCGATCGCGGCGGCCGCCCTCGAAGCCGAGCGTCAACACGATGCCATACCACTCCAGCGCCAAGCGGTTTTGCCGCTCGCCACGCAGCAGCGCGTCGATCCGCGCCCAGACTCGCGCGGCGCCGTCGGTCACCTCATGGAGGCTCGCCTGCAGCGGCTCGCGCAGCCATTCGTCGCGTTGTCCGGCCGGCAAGGCGCGCAAGCTCAGTTCGTCGAGCAGCACGCACTGCGCGAGACTCGCCTCCTCGGCGGCGGACGCCGGGTAGCCGGCATCGAGCATCGCCTGTCGCAACGCTTCGGCGAGCGCCAGACAGCGCGCTCGCCAGACGTGTGCAGGCGGCAGCATCGCGCCGCTCGACAGCAACGCGGCGTGCAGGGCGGTGTCACGCATCAGCGTGATCAGCGAATCGGCTTCGTCTGACATGGGATTCCGGGAGGTTGATCACGGCACTTCGATGACGTAGGTCACATAGGCGCTCACCCTGCCAGCAGTGGTCGGGGCCGTCGCGAAGTAGCTCGCGACGAATTGGACCGGAATCGGATTGGTGGACGTGACGGGCACCACCTTCATCGAGGACCGATCGCCTACCTTTATCTGCGTGCCGTCCGGATTCGACAGCCTGATCTGCACGTTGCCTGCCGTGGTCTGGTCAGTCGTCGGCTTCAGATTGCCGGTCGACCGATCGACCGTAGTCGCGTCACCCTCGAAATACACGCGCACGCTCGACACGCCGCTGTCGCAACGCAGCAACAACGTGAACATTGTCGAGCCTGCCTCGGCGCCCACCGTCGCGAGCGATTGTGTCGATACCTTCGGCATGGTCACTTCCATGTCGCTCGCGCCCTCCACGCGGCAGGTATTTCCGAGGTAACGGCCAGTGAAGTTCAGCAACACCGCCATGGGCGCATCCGCTGCCAGCGCCGGCGGTATCCCGAACGCCAGACCAAGCACCAGCATCCAGCCGACGACCTGCCTCATTTCGGCTCCTCTCCTGTCGATACTCGACCCAACGGCGCGGTGCCGCGCGCCTTCGGGCGGCTTGCCGCGGATGCGGCATCCGCGCCTCGTGCGTCGCACATCATTGCGAAACTCCCGTCGTCGTTACCGACCGCGTCTCGGATCTCGAAGGCGAGGCCCAGACCAGCGACGGGTCGCAGCTCAGCTTGATGCGCGCGACGATGGCGTGACTGCCACCCTTCGAATCCCCCACCACCTTGTCGTCATCGGGCATCGCGTACCGCGTCACGCACTGCTCGTCGTCGCGCCGGCCCCAGCGCACGCGCAACTCGCCACGCCCTTCGAGGCCGCGCAGGTACGCCAGGCCTCCCTGACCGACGATGCCAACCGACTTGCCGCTGTGGTCGAACAACTCGGTGCCCATCGGCATCGCCTTGCCCTGTTCATCCTCGACGTCGGCAAAGATCGGCCGGCCCAGTTTGGTCGCAATCTTCACCTTCACGAGCGACTCGGCGCGCGGCACCACCTCCGCGCTCGTGTTCGCAAGTTCGACCTCGAGCGGCACGTCGCGCGAATCGAGCGCCACGGTGTTGACGCGATACGGCATTAGCGAGGTCACCACCGCATAGCCGTTACCGTCGATCCGGGCGCCGAGGCCATTGACGAGCCGGCCGCCCTTCGCCCCCTTCGCCTCGACGAGCGCGAACGCCTGCCCGAGCGGCGGACTCAGTGTGATGCCGCCGCTGTGCATCACCACCGCGCCGTCCACGGTCAGCGCAGCCTGACGCGTCTGGTTGCCGAACGATGCGTTGACGTTGTAAGTGCCGAATGGAGCGCGATAGGTTGCATTGCCGCCGATTCCGACGATACGGTCGCCGTCGTTGACGACGCGGGACGCGTCGATGCCGTAACTAAGCGATTGCGCCGCATCGGACGAGTTGCCGGAGGCCGCCAGTTGCATCGTGTTGTTGCCGCCCGAGCTGCGCGTCAGACTCGATGTCAGATAGTCGAACGGGCGATGTCGCGTCGAGTCGGCGCGGCCGAGGGGGATCGTGAGGTTCAGACCGACCTGCGTGCTGATACGGGCGTCCTCCAGACGCGAGCGCTGCGCATAGAGCGAATAGCCGATGTTTCGAAACGTGCTGGAAAAGCCGACCTGATAGTCGAGGTCGTACCCGTGATTCCCACCCCAGTAATTCTGCGAGCTGCCCGAGATGTATAACGAACTGACGCTGCCGAGCGGCTGGTTGATGTTCACCTGTACCCGGCTGCGCGCACGATAGCCGTAGAGCCGCTCGCCGCCGCTCATTTGGTGGCGCGCGTCGATTGCGTCGCGCAAGCTGTAGAAGCGCGAGCTGGAATAGCGATAGGCGGCGATCGACAAATTGGTGCGCGCGCCCGGCACCACCTTGCTGTAGCTGATTCGGGTGCTATAGCCGGTGCCGCCGTCAAGGCGGCCCGGCAGTTCCACGCGGGCCATCGTCAGATCAAGCGCGAAGGCACCGATGCGCGTATTGAACGCGATCCCGAGGAGGCCCGACCGATAGCCTTCCGAGAATTGCGCGCCCGCATAGGCAGTAATCAGGTTCGAGAGCCCGCGCTGGAAGACGGCCTGCGCCACCCATGGGTGGATGTCGAGCACCTGGTCGCGATACATGCCGGTGGCGATGCTGAAGCGCGAAATGCCGGGCCGCAGCAGTTGCGGCACCGAGGCGAATGGAACCCGGAAGCTGCGCTGACGGCCGTCAGATTCCATAATCGTCACTTCCAGATCCCCACCGTAGCCGGTGGCGGGCAGATCGGACAACGCGAACGGCCCCGGCGGCACGCTCGTCTCCGTCAGAATCGTGCGATTTTGTCTCACCGTGACGCGCGCGTTCGTCTCGGCAACGCCGCGAACCACCGGCGCATAGAAACGAACCGAATCCGGCAGCATGCGATCGTCGCTCGCGATCTGGATGCCGCGCAGGTCGAAGGAATCGAATACATCCCCGCTGGTCGAGCTGTCACCGATCGTCAGCTGGCTCTTGAGCGCCGTCAGATCGTGCTGGGCGAATAGCGCCACGCTCTGCCAGTGCGAGCCGGCCCCGCGGTTCTGCCAATTCGCATTGGACCATTGGCGTAGCCGCCAACCCTTGACGTTGAGCCCCGTTCGCAGGCCGAGATAGACGCTGCTCAGGTCGCTACCCGTGCCGCTCTGATGGCTCGTGTAGCTGGCGACGTTGTATTGCACGAAGCCGGCGTCAATGCCGCTGTCCCAGCGCGACGGATCGACATAACCGGACGCCTGGTTCAGCATGTCGACCTGCGGCACCGTCAGGTCGAGCTTCAGATCGGCGGTATTGAAAAGCGCCGTTCCGCCCGGCAACGCTTTCGAGAATGGGATGCACATCGATGCCGCAGCAGACGTGTCAAGCCCTTTCCGGCCGGCGGCCTCGAGCCGTTCGATCAGGCGATCCGTATTCACGCCCATCCGATCGAAATCGGACAGTGTGAAGCACGGCGCGGCGACGTCTGAATTCGGCACTGCCTGGAACAGCACTTCGTAGCGGCCGCGCGAATTGCCGTTGACCGACAAGTCGACGGGATACGAGCCGGGTGCAACCGGATTGCCATGCGTGAACCGCGACAGATCGGTGACGTCGCCGGTGAAGAACTTCGGGTTGAACTGCACGGCTTGCGCGACCTGGCCCGGCTTGTCGGCAGTGGCAGCGTACTTGATGGCCGCCGGCGGTTCGATGCCACGCGCCGCTCGCGCCCCCGGTGATGAGGTTTCGCCCGCCGACTCCGGCGCCCCCGGCGACCGGAACGCCGCGCTCGCCGCGCAGTCGCCGGATCCGGAGCCGTCTGACGAGCAGCCAGCGGCGATCGCATCGGGATGCCATACACAGCAGCCGAACGCGAGCACCGCGGCACGCGCGAGCGGGGAGCGGCACAACGCCTCTTCGCGCCGCCGGGAGTCGGTCCGCCGCAGATGAATTCGCCTACCGGACATGGGGGAGCCCATCAATGGCTATTATTGGCTTTTGCCTGCGGCGCGCCGTCGAACTGCGTTGACGCCTCCTCGGCCGCGCCATAGTCACTCAAGACCGAATAGGTGAGCGTCCCCGGCACATCGGGTTCGATCTTGCCTGCCACCGGCACCAGATCGACATGCCCGAACGGCGGCGCCATCTCCGGCTGCAGCACCAAGGTGCGCGCGCCGGCGGTCAACACGGCCCGCCCGATCGAAATGTAATAGGGAGAAGGATTGTCGAGACGAATCCGCCACTGGCCCTTGTCGTTCGCCACCTCGCTCCACTTGAGCTGCTTGATCTGTACCGTCGGTGTTTCGGTCAACGAAGCCGGCCGATAAAACATCTTGATGCGGGTACGGAACGCGAGCTGGATCATGCTGCGCTGATCCGCATCGGGCGGCACCGGAGGAATCTCAAGCACATTCAGCCAGTAGACGACCTCGCGGTCCGTCGGCATCTCGCCACCCGTGAACATGATGCGCATCGCCTGCCCGCGATGTGGTTCGACTCGGAATATCGATGGCAGCAACACGAACGGCACCTTGATCTCGTTGGGCGCGGCGGACGCGTCTCCGGTGTCCAGCCACGCCTGCACCAATACGGGATGATCGTCGACGTTGTCCAGCCGTACACTGACTTGGCGCTCCTGAGCGGGATACACCACACGCGTGCCGACGATCGTGATAGCAGCCTGAGCAGCCTGCGCGGCGAGCGCGCAAACCACACCCATGGCCACCGCAGTAAGAAGACGATAGAGCGTCGAATTCATGGAAATCCGCTCCGACGGATTGCGTGATCGAAGTTACCTCATGGGGTACATGAGCCCATCGAAGCGCGATTCCCGGCTCCGTTGCGGTGCAAAGATTACTGGTAGGCGATCGTGTACTTGACTACGGCCTGCACGATGCCAGCCGTCGTTGCGCCCGTCGCGTAATACTGGCCACCGTAGTCCAGCCTGGCGCCACGCTCATCGCCGGTACCTGAGACGGCGACATACTTACCCGCATCGCCGAGCTTGACGGCCGTGGTGCCGTCGCCGTCGACGAGTTGCACGGTCACGTTCTTTGCCGCCCCCGCCGCATCAGCAACGTTTCTTGCGTTCCCGGTCGCCGCATCGATATTGAATGTTTCGAAGTGGGCGGCAATATTCGTAACATCGGCTGCGCACTTCTCCACGCGAATCTGGAACATGCGTGAACCAGCGATGGCCCCCGCCGTAGACAGAGACGATGTAGAAACCTTCGGCAGCTGTACCGTTTGATCGACGTCACCGCCATTGATCGAACAGGTGTTCGCGGTCAACTCACCATTGAACGTGATCCTGCCGGTACCCGGCGCCGTTTGTCCGTACGTCGATGACAAGACAAACAGGCCAGCCAATGCAATAGTTATTTTCTTATATTTTGATTTCATCTTTCTATCTCTCCAATTTGCAACAAAAGTTCGAACTCAGTGATGAGTTTTAGCACCAGGAAATTCGATAAGCCCTTGAAATTCCGACCATGATGGCGTCATCGAAAGACGCCGCGAATGGGCATCGGCCCAAAAAAAGCATCAATCCCGCCACGGTTTTGATGAGGCTCCAACTCTTGAGGGAACGGCGTGCTGAACAAGGCGAACCGGTTCTCACCGGAAGCGCGTGAGCGCCGTGCGCATCGTGCAGAGCAAGGAGGCGGGTATCTGCCGCCCTGGGCGACGGCCGACCATCGCTTAGGTGGACGCCTCCCCGGTAGCAAGCGGTCTTGCCGTGGTGTAAGCGGCCGGTTCGCGCCCTGCTCGACCCGCCTGAACACGTTCCAACAGACGGGCAAGCCGCGACGGGCGAGCAGCCAGGTTTCTGGAATGCTTCGTGAGGGTAGGCACGTCGCTCGGCGATCACGGGTTGGGTATCGCGCTCGCGCGACGCGCCACGGTATCGGGTGGCATCGTAGCCGCAGTCGCCGTGGACGAAGCCGCACTTCTGAAGCCGAAGGCGGGGGAGATCGCGAAGGGGGGAGTTGCATCAAGGATGCGGCAGCGACGCGTGACGCCGTTGGCATTTGCGCCAGTCAGGATCGCGACGACGGGAACGCCGTTGGCGTATACCGGGATGGGGCGCCTGGCACCGGGCCGCGCGCTCGGCGGGCTCGGGCCAGGCAGCATCACTTTCCGTGAGGGCCAGGCCGGCCTGGCCTGAGGGAGCTAAGGCGGGGCAGCATTGCTGCCGGAGACGCACGGTGTGGAAGGCCACATCCGGCGATTTCCACCACGGAGGCCCGCATGGAGCACGACGGCACGGCGTACCTCGGGTTGGATGTTCACCGAGCGTCGATCACGATCGATCGGCGCCCGCATTGCGTCGTCGATGATGGCGCTTCCATCCTTGGGCACCCGTTGTTCTGGTGCCCAAGGTTGACGGCTCGCTGAGGAAGTCAGCAGCCCCTCTTGAAGTTTTTGAAATGGCCGCTAAACCAACCTGCCTCCTCGAGGCTCGGGGCAGCTCACGCCTTTCCCGGCTCACCCGGCATGCATCCTCAGTCTCTGATATTCGTGTGCGCGATATCGAGGACTTCATCGCCGCGCCCGTTGAGGATCGCTTTAAGCATATAAAGACTGAACCCTTTAGCCTGTTCGGCCTGGACTTTCGGCGGTATCACCAGTTCCTCCTTCGCCGTCACGACATCAAGAAGGACGGGACCACGGTGAGTGAACGTTTGCTTGATCGCTTCGGGCAATTCGATCGAATTCTCGACCCGGATACCTTTGATGCCGACAACATTGGCTAGCGCGGCAAAGTCCGGATTGAGAAGGTCCACACCGGTGTCGAGATAGCCGGCGGCCTTCATCTCCATGGCCACGAACCCGAGCACCCCGTTGTTGAAGACGATGATCTTCACCGGCAGGTCGAGTTGCTTGATCGTAAGCAGGTCTCCCATCATCATCGAGAAACCGCCGTCGCCGGACAACGAGACGACCTCTCGGCCCGGGGCCGCTACCTGCGCACCGATTGCTTGCAACATCGCATTGGCCATTGATCCGTGATTAAACGAACCGAGCAAACGGCGGCGGCCGTTCATGGCCAAATAGCGCGCCGCCCAAACCGTGGGAGTGCCGACATCTGCGGTAAAAATCGCATCGTCGGCCGCTTGGTCGCTGATAAGGCGTGCGAGATATTGCGGGTGTATAGGCCGGCCCGACGCACTGGGCTGCGCGAGCTCGTCCAACTCGGCGCGGGCTTTCGCGTAGTGCGAGCGCGCTGCGTGGAGGAAGCCTGGATCGCGCTCACCATGCAGCAGGGGAAGCAAGGCCGCGATTGTCTCTCCGACATCAGCCGCGATCGCGAGAGAAAGCTGGGCGCGTCGTCCGAGTGCAGACGGGTCGCAATCGACTTGAATGATCTTGGCCGACTTCGGATAAAAGTGGCGGTAAGGAAAGTCGGTGCCTAGCATCAACAGCGTGCTGCAGCCCAGCATGGCCTGATAGCCGGAAGAAAAGCCGATCAGGCCGGTCATGCCGACGTCATATGGATTGTCCCATTCCACATGCTCCTTGCCACGCAATGCATGGACGATCGGTGCACCGAGTTTGCCGGCGAGCGTCACCAAGGCGTCGTGTGTGCCAGCACAACCACTGCCGGCGAGAATCGTCACGCGCTGGGAGCGGTTGAGCATGGCGGCCAGTTCCTGGAGCTGCGCATCCGTGGGGCGCGCCTTCGGCACAACGACCGGCGCGTATTCGCTACACGCGCCCGCCGGAGCGCTCTGAAGCGCGATATCACCCGAGATGACGATAACCGCAACGCCGCGACGCCCAACGGCTGTCCGCATCGCCCGATGAAGGACCTCGGGCATCTGCGCCGGATTGGACACGACTTCCACAAAGTGACTGCATTCGCGAAACAGCTCTTGTGGATGCGTTTCCTGAAAATATCCGAGCCCGACCTCCGACGACGGAATATGAGCCGCGATGGCCAGCACAGGAACGTGATTGCGATGGCAGTCGAATAAGCCGTTAATCAAATGAAGATTGCCTGGTCCGCAACTGCCGGCGCATACGGCCAGTTTGCCGGTAATCGCCGCTTCCGCGCCGGCTGCAAAGGCAGCCGTTTCTTCGTGTCGCACCGACATCCACGCAATGCGACCGAGCCGTCGCATGCTGTCGTTCAGACCGTTCAGGCTGTCGCCGGTCACACCCCAAATACGTTGAACGCCTGCGTTGGCAAGTGTGCGCGTCAACAGATCTGCATTGGTCATCGTCATGCTGCAAGCTCCATGGTTTCGAGTCCGGGAGACACCAGGTTAGAGCGGCTTATGTCGGCAATCGAGCGCGCGCCGGTCAGGGTCATTGCAACCCGCATTTCGTTGCGGATCAGATCGAGAAGATGAGCGACACCGCGCTCTCCGGCGCTGGCAAGCGCGTATATATAGGCCCGTCCGAGCAGAACAGTGTCGGCGCCCAGCGCCAACATGCGCACCACGTCGAGGCCGGAGCGGACTCCGGAATCGACCAGGACGGTGATTTCCTTTTTGACCGCATCGGCTATGGTGGGCAGGGCCCTAGCCGTCGATAGCACGCCATCGAGCTGGCGGCCGCCGTGATTTGAAACGACGATGCCGTCCGCACCAAACTTCACCGCATCCCGCGCATCGAGCGGATCGAGAATGCCTTTCAGGATCATCGATCCCTTCCAGAAGTCTCTGATCCACTGAAGATCGCGCCAGCCAATGGTGGGATCGAAATTCGCACCCAGCCAACCGACATAGTCATCAAGCTTGCTTCGACGCTTCAGATACGCCGAGACGTTTCCAAGATCGTGAGGCATTCCCAGCAGTCCGACTGCCGTGGCCCAGTGCGGATGAAAGACCGACTGCCAATAGCGGCGGATCGCGGCGTGAGGGCCTGACATGCCGGAATGCTTGTCTCGGTATCGTGCGCCGGGGACAGGCATGTCGACGGTGAATACAAGGGTACGTATTCCGACTGCCCAAGCTCGCTCAAGCACGTTTTTCATGAAGCCGCGATCCTTGAGCACGTATAGCTGGAACCAGATCGGTCGTGCCACCTGCGACTGCACCTCCTCGATCGAGCAAACGCCAACGGTGGACAGCGTGAAGGGCACGCCCTTGGCGGAGGCTGCCCGTGCCGCTTGCACCTCACCGCGGCGTGCATACATTCCGGTAAGACCGACCGGCCCGAGCGCCACGGGCAGAGCCAGTTGTTGGCCGAAGATCCGCGTGGAGAGATCGACATCGCCAACCTCCTTGAGCACTCTCTGGCGCAAGGCAAGCGCCCGCAGGTCCTCCGAGTTGCGCCGCAGCGTGTCTTCGGCATAGGCGCCGCCATCGATATAGTCGAATAGAAACCGGGGCAAGCGACGCCGGGCTGCCTCGCGATAATCGAGTGTGGAAGAAATAATCACGCCCGCTCTCCTTGCTCTTTGGAAATGTGTCGAAAAGCTCGCGAAGCGCGACGCTCACGTGCCGAAATATCATCGATGAGCCGCAGACGGCTTTCTACATAGCTCAGATGCGCGGCGGCGGCACGACGGGCCTCGTCCACGCGGCCGCCCAAAATGGACTCGAAGATCTGCTGATGTTGGCCGTCGAGAAGCTCGATGATTCCGGGAAGGCCGTAGAGCTTGCGCAGGCTTTCGGAGATGCTGACCTCCAGCAGCCCCAGCAAGCCGGACATGACCTGATGGAGTACGACGTTGTGTGAGGCCCGGGCGATCGACATATGAAATGCCGCGTCCGCTTTGGCGTGGATCACCGGGTCGCCGCTCGGAGCATTGGCCGCGGCGCGATAGGCGGCTGTCAGCAGCATTTTGTCGTCGGCGTTGGCGCGCAGCGCGGCGAAGAAAGCAGCCTCGCCTTCAAGCGACCTGCGGATCTCCATCACGTCCGCCCAATAACCCGTCTCGCTTCGAGCAAGCGGCGCGATGGGAAGCAAAGCCGCGCGCAAGGGCTCGGCGGCGTCCGGCGCCGCCACGAAAGTCCCTTGACCGTGGCGGCTGACAAGGCGGCCGCGGCTGATCAATTGGTGAATGGCTTCTCGCAGGCTTGAACGGGACACGCCCAGGTCTGCGGCAAGATCGCGTTCGGCTGGTACGCGGTCGCCGGGTTTGAGGTGCCGGCTGTCGATCAACATCTCTATCTTTTCCGCTAAGAGGCCAGTTCAAAAACTCCCGAGAGGGGCTGTTTACTTCCTCGGCAAGCTGTTAACCTTGGGCATCAGAACAACGGAAGTCCAAGGATGGAAGCGCCAATCATTGACGACGAACTGTGGATACTGATCGAACCATTGCTGCCACCTGCGAAGCTTCGAGCGAAGAACGATCCTGGTCGCCCGCGCGTGTCCGACCGTGCGGCTCTCAACGGCATCCTGTTCGTGTTCAAAACGGGAATTCGTTGGAACCACTTGCCGACTCGTCTGGGCTTTGGCTCGGGCGCCACATGCTGGCGGCGATTGAGCGACTGGCAAAAGGCTGGTGTATGGGACCAACTGCACGAGTTGCTACTCGACAAGTTGCGTGCGGCCGGCCAAATCGATCTGTCATACGCTGCGGTCGATTCGTCGTCCGTGCGCGCCGTTGGGGCGGGCGAAAAACTGGCCCGAACCCCACCGATCGCGCGCGACCCGGTTCCAAGCACCACGTCCTCGTAGACGCCAACGGCGTTCCTCTCGTTGCGATCCTGACTGGCGCGAACACCAACGACGTCACGCAGTTGCTGCCGCTCGTTGATGCGATTCCACCCATTCGCGGCGTTCGTGGCCGACCGCTTCAGAAGCCCGGCGTCGTCTACGCCGATCGCGGCTACGATTCCACCCGACATCGTCGCGCGTTGCGCGAACGCGGTATCAAGCCCGTGATCGCCAAGCGCCGGACCGAGCATGGCAGTGGTCTGGGCAAGTATCGTTGGGTGGTCGAACGTACGCATTCCTGGCTCCACAATTTCCGGCGCCTACGCACTCGCTTCGAGCGAAGTGCCTACATTCACGAAGCATTCCTCAAACTTGGCTGCTCGATCATCTGTTGGAACATCTTCAGACGAGCTGAGCAGGGTTTTTGAACTGGCCTCTAAGGATGACGCCAAGGATTTCTCCATTCTCAGTTCGAAAGTGGTCGTACCAATTTTCTAATATTTATATAAATTCCCCGAAGCGGCCTATGTTAAACAATTTCTTGATATTGAGTGGTACGACCACCTGCCATTTAATTTGATTTTCATCAAGCTCGGCGTACTCGAAAAATCTATTTCTGACCTGAACTCGCCATGAATGGACGACGCACAAGAAAGCCGTCGTGCGCCACGCTGCCGAGCCGTCTGCGGCGAATAGCCACGGCAGCCCGCAGCGAGACCAGCCGGTTTGAACTCGGCTCAGTGGACTGATTGACTTACCAGGCGATTGCACCTCAACGCACGCGTGGCTTGAAACCGGGCTGAACTCGCAAAAATTCCCTGGCGACCGATATTGTCGGCTTGAATATCAGTTAAATATTTTATTTTTAAAATAAATCCGAATCTTTTCGCATGTAGTGTCGATGGCCGACGCTGTTTTGACGAACGAATCTAGACTCCGCATTCAGGCCGCGTCATGCCCGGCATATTGCGATAATTTCCCTGCTGGTCGTCGCTTGGAATGGTGCGCCGTCCCAATCGCCGAACCATTCGACCGCGCGGAAGCCGGCCGTTGCGATGGCATCAGCGAGGTCCTCCCGCGACGAGAAGCGCAATCGGCTCTTATTGATGAGATGCGTGCTGTCGCGCTCGAAAACGTAATGCGTCTCGAACGCCACGAGCGGTTCCGTCACGGCTAGGCACCGGTCGAAGACGGCTACCGGGCCGTGCTGTTCCGACTCAACCGAGCGCGCCGAAAGCGCAGGCGTCCACGATTCCCATGGGCGAACGGCCGGATTCCTGCTTTCGAACATGAAGCGCCCGCCGGTCGCCAGCATTGCGCGGACCGTTCGCAACATGTCCGCCATCTCATCGTCGCCCAACACACACTGAAAAGCGTGGCCTGTCATGGTCACCACGTCGAAAGGGGGCACGCGGGGCACGCGACGGGCCTCACCCACGATCCATTGAACCGCCTCTGCATTGGGACGCCGCCTTGCGTAGCCGACCATTCTCTCTGAGGGATCGCACGCGACGACTCGATGACCGACCGAAGCCAAGCGAACGGCGAAGGCGCCCGTACCGCATCCCAGATCGAGGACGCGCCTATGCTGAGGTCCGATACGCTCCGCGTAGAACCGGTGGTCCCAGTCTCCTGAATTCAGCAGGTCGTACAGGTCAACGAGTCGGGCATCGGCATACAGGGCATTCTCGAGATCGGACATCGACGGTCCTCGTGCGGGAGATTTTGTCGGCAATCGGTGCGCCATTGCAGAACAGCCGCCGTCCGATGGTGGACGAGCTGGCGGACCGGCCCGACCGACCGCTGCTGACCGATCGACGGCGCCCGATTTGTATCCGCGCTGTTCACCGCGCCGCCTGGTCGGGGATTCGATATATGACGGCTCGGTACTTTGGCGTCTCTTTGCGATCCACGACGACCCCGCCGAGAGACTCCGCGATGCGCCGGCTCGGGTGATTTTGCTCGGCGACCGGGTAGGTGAAGCTTTCCACACCGAGCACCGTGCTAGCCCATCGCGCCACCGCGCTCACGGCCTCGCGGCCGAAACCTTGCGCGTGACTGTCCTCCCGAACCCAGATACCCAATACCGCCCTGGCATGCTGCACGTCGTGAAGGCCGGCCAATCCAATGAAGCCGCCGTCTCGTCGACGGATCACGAACGTGTAGTCGGTTCCTTCGGCGATCGTCGAGATCCATCCCTGCCAGATTTGATCAAATTCGGATCGGTCGGCAGGGGGCTCCCACGACATGAAACGTGTAAGCGAATGGGTAATGCAGCCAAACGCGTCCCGAGCGTCTCCAGCGCTAAACGGTCGGATCGAGAGCCGCTGTGACTCGATATGGATCGTCTCGGCGCGTAGCGGCATGCTGGTCCTCGATGGTGTGCAGATATATGCAGGATCGCCCGCGCCACTGTATCACGGTGAGGCGTCAAATCCGGCCGATTCGTGACGGCCAAGCAGGCCGCTCTTCGCACCAGGCTCAACCACGGGCGGCAGGGGCGATCGGCTCCCACCGCTCGTCGTCAACAACCGGCGCCTCCACCTCTGGTCGCCATTGGTCCGAGGCCCAAGGTCGGGGAATTGCCGAGCAGGTAAGCGGTCCTTCACGGGGAATTGGAACCGGCCTCTCGGCGAGCCCCGACAGCCATCGACGCCGCCGCGCCGGCCGCCGTGTCTCGATCGGCCGGGGCATCGGGCGCGCGCGGCGTGTCGCCCGCGCGCTGGATCCAGCCGCCGCCGAGCGCGCGATACAGCGCGACGAGATTCGTCCAGCGGGCCAGACGCGCATTGATCAGCGACTGCCGCGCCGAGTACAGGTCCGTCTGCGCGGTCAGCACCGACAGGTAGCTGTCCACCCCGTTCCTGTAGCGCAGGTTCGACAGCTCGAAGCGACGCTGCTGCGCGTGCTCGTTACGCTCGAGTGCTGCAATCTCCTGGTCGTATGTGCCGCGTGCGGCGAGGCCGTCCGATACTTCGCGGAATGCCGACTGGATCGCCTTCTCGTAGTTCGAGATCTCGATGCGCTTCTGCACGTTGGCGAGATCCAGGTTCGCGATGTTCTGCCCGCCCGCGAAGATCGGCAGGGTGAGTTGCGGCGCGAACGACCAGGCCGCCGTGCCGGCCTTGAACAGGCCGTCGAGCGTCGGGCTGGCGGTGCCGAACGCGCCCGTCAGCGAGATGCGCGGGAAGAACGCAGCGCGTGCCGCGCCGATGTTCGCGTTCGCTGCCTTCAGCATCTGCTCGGCCTGCATCACGTCCGGACGGCGCGTGAGCAGATCCGACGGCAATCCGGCCGGCACGTCGGTCAGCAGGTTCTGCGCGTCGAGCGGCATGCCCGCCGGCAGGTCGTCCGGCAGCGGCTCGCCGATCAGCAGCACCAGCGCGTTCAGTGCCTGCGCGCGGGCACGCGCCTGCGCCTGCTGGTTAGCAAGCGCCTGCTCGACCACCGTCTGGGCCTGACGCAAGTCGAGCTCCGAGCCCGTGCCGTTGTCGAACTGCAGCTTCGTCAGGTCGTAAGACGCCTGCGCGTTCTTCAGCGTGTTTTCCGTCACCTTCAGCAGCTCGTCGGTCGACAGCAGCGTCAGGTACTGGTCGGCCACCTGCGACACGAGCGAGATCTCGGTCGCCTGCCGCGCGTAAGACGTCGCCAGGTACTGCGCGAGGGCCTGGTCCTTCAGGCTCTGGACCCGGCCGAACAGGTCGAGTTCCCACGACGCGGACAGGCCGACGTTGTAGGTGGTCGTGAGGTTGCGGCCCGGAATCGCCGCGAGCGAACTCGGCACACGCTGGCGATTGCCGGTTCCGGTCGCCTCGAGTGTCGGCAACAGCCCCGCACGCGTGATCTGGTACTGCGCCCGCGATGCCTCGATGTTCAGCACCGCGACGCGCAGATCGCGGTTGTTCTTCAGCGCGATCTCGATCAGCCGCTGCAGGCGCGGATCGACGAAGAATTCGCGCCAGCCGATCGCGGTGGCCGGCTGGCCGTTCGCGCTGCGCGTGCCGGCCGCGCCCGGCTGCGCAGCGTAGACGCCGTCGGCCGGGTACGCCTGCGCAACGGGCGCGTCGGGCCGCGTGTAATGCGGTGCCAGCGTGCAGCCCGTCGTGGTGCATAGCACGGCCGCCGCGATGGCCAGCCTGCAAAGTCGGTGCTTGCTGCCCCCGTTGCGTCCGGTTACGAATTGCACCTTCATACGGCCTCCAGCACGCGGGCGCGTTCATTGTTCGCCGCCTCGCGATGGCGCTTGGCGATCAGCGTATACACGGTCGGCAGCACGAACAGCGTAAACAGCGTACCGACCAGCATGCCGGTCGAGACCGTGATCCCGATCGCGAAGCGGCTGGCCGCGCCGGCCCCGCGCGCGAAGATCAGCGGCACGAGTCCCGCCACCATCGCGGCCGTCGTCATCAGGATCGGCCGCAGCCGTACCGCCGCCGCGTGCTCGATCGCCGCGCGGCGGTCGAGGTGCTGCGTGCGCTGCAGCTCGTTCGCGAAGCTCACCATCAGGATGCCGTGCTTGGAAATGAGACCGATCAGCGTCACGAGCCCGATCTGCGTATAGATGTTCAGCGTCGCGAAGCCGAGGTACAGCGGCACCAGCGCGCCGCACACCGACAGCGGCACCGACACGAGGATCACCAGCGGATCCCGCAGGCTCTCGAACTGCGCGGCGAGCACCAGAAAGATGACGACGAGCGCGAACACGAACGTGACTGTCAGCCGGTTCCCCTCCTGCACGTATTGCCGCGATTCGCCGAGCCAGTCGATGTCGTAGCCGGCCGGCAGCGGCTGTTTCTCCAGAAACTCCACCGCTTGCCCCATTGTCACGCCCGGCGCGGCCACCGCCGACAAGGTCGCGGAGTTCAGCTGGTTGAACTGCGTGAGCGCGTTCGCTTGGCTGCCGTTCGACACGTGCACGACGGTCGACAGCGCCACCATCTTGCCGCCGCGCGTTTTCACGTAGTAGTGGTTCAGCATATCCGACGACAGGCGCTCCGCGCGCGCGACCTGCGGAATCACGTCGTACGAGCGTCCGTTGTGGTTGAAGCGGTTCACATAGTTCTCGCCCACCAGCACCGCGAGCGTATCGGCGATGTCCTTCATCGTCACGCCGAGCGCGTTCGCCTGGTTGCGGTCGATGGTGACGCCGACCGCGCGGCTGTCGAACGTCAGATCGCTGTCGACCACCGCAAACAGTCCGCTCTTCGAGGCGGCCGCCTTCAATTTCTCCATCGTCGCGAAGATGTCGTTGAAGCCCGTGGGCGCGCGCAGCACCATCTGGATCGGCAGGCCGCCGCTCGAGGCGGGCAGCGACGGCAGCAGGAACGTGAACACCTGGTCGCCCGCGATCGCATTGGCGCGCGCCTGCACACGCGCCTGCAGGTCGGCCGCACTGCGTGTGCGCTTCGACCAGTCGACGAGGTTCACGCCGGCGAAGCCGAGATTGGCCCCGCCGACACCGTTCAACACGAAGCTGGTATCCGCCTCGGGCAGCGAGCGGAACACCTTCTCGATCTGCGGCGCATAGCGTTCGAGGTAGTCCAGATTCGCATACTGCGGCGCCTTCACCTGCAGCATAATCGAGCCCTGGTCCTCCTGCGGCGCCAGCTCGCGCTTCACGCCGCTGAACAGCACGCCGATGCCCAACAGCACGCCCGCGCCAAAGACCAGCACCGCCGGCCGGGCGCCGAGGCTTGCGTGCAGCAGGCGGCGGTACCCGTGCGTGACGCGCGACAGCGTGTGTTCGATCGCCCGTGCGACACGGCCCTCCGACATCCGGCTATCGAGCAGCAGCGAGCTGAGCATCGGCGATAGCGTCAAGGCGATGACCGCGGACACGCACACCGCCCCTGCGAGCGTGAAGGCGAACTCGCGGAACAGCGATCCGGTCAGCCCGCCCATTAGCCCGATCGGCGCGTACACCGCAACCAGCGTGATGGTCATCACGATCACCGGCGAGGCGATCTCGCGCGCGCCGAGCAGCGCTGCGCGCGCGGGCGGCTCGCCGGATTCCATGTGCCGGTGAATGTTCTCGACGACGACGATCGCGTCGTCGACGACCAGCCCGATCGCCAGCACCATCGCGAGCAGCGTGAGCAGGTTCAGCGAGAAGCCGGCGGCCAGCATCAGCGCGGCAGACCCGACGAGTGCGAGCGGAATCGTCACCACCGGGATGATGACCGCGCGGAACGAGCCGAGGAACAGGAAGATCACCACCACCACGATCGCGATCGCCTCGATGATCGTCTCGCGCACCTCGTCGATCGACGCGTTGACGAAGCGCGCGACGTCAAACACGTCGCCGATCCTGACGCTGGCCGGCTTGCTGCGCTCCATCGTCGGCAGCAGCGCCTTTACGCCACGCACGATGTCCAGCGGGTTGCCCGACGGTGTCGCGTTGATTGCGATGTTGACCGCGCGGCGCCCGTTCATCAGTGCGCTCGCGTTGTACTGCTGGCCGCCGAGCTCGATCGTCGCCACGTCGCGCAACCGCACGAAGCTGCCGTTGGCCTCCGATTTCACGACGAGGTTGCCGAACGCGCCGACATCGGTCAGGTCGGTGTCCGCGGAAATGTCGGCGACGGTCAGCTCGCCCTTCAACTGGCCCGGCGCAGCCTGCACGTTGTTCGCCTTCAGCGCGGCCGCGACATCGCCGGCCGAGAGCCCGTGCGCCGCCAGCCGCGACGCGTCGAGCCAGACCCGCATCGCGAGATTCTGCCCGCCGACGATTTCGGCGGACGCCACGCCCGGCACCGTGGTGACGAGCGGCTGGGCCACGCGAACCACGTAGTCGGTGATCTCGGGAATCGACAGCGTATCGCTCGAGAAGCCCAGGTACATGACGGCCGTGGGTGCGTCGGTCAGCTTGGTGATCACCGAGTCGTACGCCCCTTCGGGCATCTTGTACTTGACCTCCTGCACCTTCGCCATGATTTCCGTCATCGCGCGGTCGGCGTTCGCATTCAGGCGCAGCCGCGCCTTCACGACGCTCTTGCCCTGCGTGGATGTGGAAGTCAGATATTCGACGCCGTCCGCGGTCGCGATCGACTGGGCGATCGGTGTCGTCACGAAACCCTGCATCAGCGCCTGCGACGCACCGGGATAGGCCGTCTCGACGCTGATCGTCGCGCTCTCCAGCATCGGGTACTGACGCACCGGCAGCGCAACCAGCGAGCGCAGGCCCACCAGCAGGATCAGCAGGCTGCAGACCATCGACAGCACCGGCCGCCGCACGAAGATGTCGGTGAAACGCGCGCCTTGCGTCGTCTGGCTCATCGCACCGTCTCCCGTTGTGTGGCGGCGTCGGCCAGCGTCTGCACCTTCTCGCCCGGCGCGACGCGCAACTGCCCGGTCGTCACCACCACGTCGCCGGCGCGCAGCCCGTCTTCGATAACGATGCGGCCACGCTCTCGCGCGCCGGCACGCACCTGGCGCACGCGCGCAAAGCCGACGCCGCGCCCATCTCGCTGCTCGACCACGATCACGGTATCCCCCGCCTGGGAGGTCTGCACCGCGGTATCCGGCACGCTGATCACCGCGTCGCGGCGCTGCAGCACCACGTGCGCGTCGATATACATCCCGGGACGCAGCAGCTGGTCCGTATTGTTCACCGTGGCCTGCACGGTGATGTTCCGGGTCTCGTCACCGACCTGCGGCTCGATAGCCGTCACGCGCGCCTCGAACGTCCGCCCCGGATACGGATCTGCCGTCACGCGCACCGTCTGGCCGAGCGACACGCGGCCCAACTCCTTCTGCGGCACCGTGAAGTTCGCGTACAACACGCTCAGGTCCGTCAGCGTCGCGATCGCGTCACCCGGGTTCAGGTACTGCCCGAGGTTCACGCGGCGCAAGCCGATCACGCCGGAAAACGGCGCGCGGATCAGTTTTTGCGTAATGACCGCCTGCGTTTCGCGGATATCGGCGCGCGCGGCGTCGAGTTCGTAGCGGCGCGCGTCGAACGTCGCCTTCGGCTCGGCCCCGTTCGGCACGAGTTGCTCCGCGCGTGCGAACTGCCGGCGCGTGTAGTCGACCTTCGCCTGCAGCCCGGCGAGCTTCGCCTGCTCGGGCGCGTCGTACAGCTGCACCAGCGTTTGCCCGGCGCGCACCTGCGTGCCGGCCACGAACTCGATGCCGACGACGCGGCCCGCGACTTCCGGTGCGATGGTCACCTGCCGTACCGCTTCCAGCGAGCCGACCGCGTCGAGCGTCGGCGCATCCGCCTTCGGCTGCACGACCATCGTTTCGACCGGCAACGGCGGCGACGGCACGGCAGGCCGATCGGCAGCCGATACCCGTTCCGTGCGCCAAAGAAACAATGCGCCAGACAGGACGAACAACGCGCCTGCGGCATATAACACAGAGCGTCTCACCGACATCTCCCCAACGAATCAATCATGACATCAGTTTGCGTGGACTCGGCGCGCCCGGACGTCAACTTTTTGAATCCCCGTTTAAATATTTCGCATGCCCGACACGAAAAAAAAGGCGTGCCCCGGACGAGCGGGACAGCCGGCGAAGGGACAGCGGCCAGAAGGTCAGGCGGCCGTGTCGAGCGATCGCGACGCACGAAGGGACCATGCGCGCGCATACGGGTGTGACAGGGCCAAAAGGACGGCGCCGAACAGCAGCAATGGATTGGTACTGACCGCCCCGCACATGAGGAACAGCATCGACATCGCTGCCGCGCCGGCAATGCCCCACGCAGTCGCGATGCCGAGCAGGATCGACAGCCCTGCTGCCAGCTCGAGGCAGGGCACGACCAGGTTGACCGCGGCAAGGTTCGGAAGCGCGAGGTGTACGATCGCGCTGGACAGCGCGAGCCGAACGGCTTCGGGCGCCGCCGTGGACCGCGAGACGGCAGCTGTCAGGAAGGGCCCCGCATCGAAGTGCCCGACGATCTTCGTCAAGCCCGCCCAGCTCCAGAACGCGCCCAGTACCAGCCGCAGCGCGAGCGCGAGGCCGGCCTTCATCGCGCCACCTGTGGATGCAGGCGATGCAGTTGCCGGAAGCCGATCATGGTCACGCCCAGCAGACACGCGAACATGATGGCGATCGCCGCGTTCGTCTCCATCGGCAGCGCGCTGACGATCCCCGACACGATCGAGCCGAGCGCAAGCATCAGGCATCCCTGCAGGCTTGCGGCGGCGCCCGCGCGGCCCGGGAACAGGGCCATCGAGCGAGCCATCGCGTTGGAGAAGATGAAGCCCTGCGCAAACGCGATCAGCATGATCCCGCCGAGCGCGGTCGCCAGGCTCAGCTCGCTGCCGCTCGATGCCACGCAGGCGACCCCGAGCGCAAAGGTCACGATGCCGCCGCGCATCAGCTGCTCGCCGTTGAAGCGCCGGATCAGGCTCCGGTTCAGCGTCGTGCCGCCGAGGTAGCACACGCCGACGCCGAGCGCGGTGGCACCGAAGTACGACGCGGAATGCCCGAGGCGGGTTTGCACGATGTACGGCCCGATCACGTTCCACATCAGGAACGCCGAGAAGCTCATCCCGAGCATCGCCACGGCCGACTGGAAGTGCGAGTCGGACAGGATCTCGCGATAGCCCGCAATGGTCTGCCGCGGCGTGCGCCGCAGCTCCGGCCGCAGCGTCTCGCGCAGGCCCGCGAACGCGAACGACAGCACGACCAGGCCGTAGCCGCAGTACACCACGAAGTTCCAGCGCCAGCCGGCCCACTCCTGCACGTGTCCGCCCACATACGGCGCGACCACGGGGCCCAGCCCGAACGCGAGGCTGAGGTAGACGATCGCGACGCGGAAGCGGTCGCCCTTGAGCCGGTCGACCAGCACGGCGCGCGCCACGACCTGGCATGATCCGATCGCGAAGCCCTGAATCGCGCGTGCCGCCATCAGCACCTCAAACGAGGGCGCGGCGACCGCGAGCGCACTGCCGGCGATGAACAGCGCAAGGCCGAACAGTATCGACGGGCGTCTGCCCCACCAGTCCGTCAGCATGCCGAACGCGAGCTGGCCGATCGCATAGAACACGAGCGTGATCGTGATGGTGTTCTGCATCATGCTCGGCATGACATTGAGTTCTCGACCGATGGCCGGAATGCTGGGCGCATAGAGGTCGATCGCGATCCCGCCGACGCTGTTGATCAGCGGGGCTAGGAACACGAGGAAATTTTCGTATCTGTTTGAGTTCGACATGAGGACGCTCCCGAAATGACGGGACAGGCCGACGCGAGTGCGTGCGGCCTGCCGGAATCAATGACCGTTTGCCGCGTATTCAACCTGCCTGAGCGGCATACGGGCCGACGGCGGATCGTCGAGCGGGCTCCACATCGGCAAATCGGTGCGCCTGGCCATCTCGTCGATCTTCACCATGATGACGCGCGGGGAGTTGTCGTAGTACGTACCCCAGTCGACATGGTGATCACGCACCCGGCTCACGCAGGCGCGGCCGAGATCGTCATAGGCGATTTGCAACGACTGCACGATGTAACGTACCCGCTCCGTCGCCGTCATCAGCACGTACCGGTAGTGGTGCTGGGCCAAGGTGCGGAACACGCTCGCGATCAGGTAGCGCCCGGCACCCTTCGCGCCGAATGACGAAAACTGTCCGAGCTCGACCAGCTCCGCACGCGAGAGCCCATACAGGCTCGTCAGCGATTCGTCGAGGTAGTGCTCGGAGAACA
This sequence comes from Burkholderia glumae LMG 2196 = ATCC 33617, assembly GCF_000960995.1. NCBI lineage: Bacteria > Pseudomonadati > Pseudomonadota > Betaproteobacteria > Burkholderiales > Burkholderiaceae > Burkholderia > Burkholderia glumae. Next base: position 239,992 of record NZ_CP009434.1, read on the forward strand.
GCCGGGCACTGTCGCCCCAGCTGAGCCCGAGACAGGCGTATCCGGGCAAGGTCATCTTGCGGTCGGTCAGGCACCAGAACTGGTCCGGGCGCGGCTCCGGACGCGCGCCGTGCGCCTGGTAGTAGTGCTGCGAGACCGCGAGCTGAATCTCGCGATAGGCGTCCTGGCCGGGATGAAAGGTTCGTACGATGGGCACGATCAGCTCCCGATCAGTAAAGCGACGCCGCGTGATCGCGCTCGATCAGCTGACGGCGCGGTCGCCCGGTGACCGTGTAGTAATCCTTGCGGAAACGCTCGATGTCCGTCACCACCCGGAACCGCCGCACGCGTGCGAAATCCGCGAGCCGCGGCTCGATCCGTGCCATCTCGTTGCGCACGGCCGCTTCGTCATGCGTGGACAGTACGATCGCCGCCGGCTCTTCGCGCCCTTCGCCGAACACCACGATGTCGTCGATCAGCGCGCTTTCCTTGTAAACCGTCTCCACCCACTCCGGCGAGATGTTGCGCGCCGTGGACAGGATGATCACGTGCTTCTTGCGGCCGGTGATGTACAGGAAACCATCGACGATCTCGGCGAGGTCGCCGGTATGCAGGTAGCCGTCGGTGAGTTCGCACGACGTATCGTCCGAGTTGTAGTAGCCCGCGCAGAGCGTCGGCGTGCGCACGCGCAGCTCGCCGTCGACGATCACCGGCTCGATCCCGTCGAGGAAGGTTCCGGCGGAGCCGATGCGGCGTTGCCCCGGATAGTTCAGCGAGATGATCGAACTGTTCTCGCTGAGACCGTACGCTTCGTAGACCTGCACGCCGCGCTTGTCCAGCGATTCGAGCACGGTGGCCGGAATCTTCGCGCCGCCCGTGATGATGTGCGGGTTGCGGCGGCCGAACAGTTGCGTCGCGGCGATCGACTCCAGCAGCGCATCGGCCTCCTCGAGCAGCTTTGGCGGCAGATACAGGAAGTTCGGATCGACACGGGCGATCAGGTCCAGGTATTCGCGCGCATTGCCGCTGCGCGCGCCGTACTCCGCGTAGTTCGCGGGCATCAGCGTCAGCGAACCGCCGGACAGCACCGGCAGGAATACGCCGAGCACCTGTTCGATCAGCAGGCTCATCGGCACGATCGACAGGTAGTCGAGCGGGCCGGCCGGCACCCGCTTCAGGACGTTGGTCACCAGCAGGCCGACAGCCTCGTCGCGGATCTTCACCCCCTTCGGCTTCGACGTCGTACCGGACGTATGGATGATCCCGCAGATGCCCGGCTCGATCCGCTCGCCGGCGGGCGCGCCTGCTGCGGGCCATTCGTCATGGTCGCCCGCCGCGTTGATGCACGAGATGCCCGGCAGGATCGAGCCGATGCGGGCGGCCGTTTTCGCATCCTGCGTGAAAATCGCGGTTGCCTTGTGCAGCAGACTGCCGATCTGTTCGTCGGAAAACTCGATCGGCACCGGCAGGAGCACCGCCTTCACGCGCAAGATCGCGAGCATCGTTGCCACCCACGTGTAGCTGGAGCGCGCGGCAATACCGAACACGAGACCGCTGCAGTCGCCGTATATCTCTTCCAGCTTGCCACCGATCCGCGCGACGTCTGCGCGCAGTTCATCGAGCGAGTATTCACGGCCGTCCATCTCCCGCACGACAATACGGTTCGGCGCTTCGGCGAAATGGCGTTCGATGAGTGCGCTGATCATGCGATGGCTCCCTTGCGATAGCTTTGCGCACCGAAGATGCGGCGTCCCGTGTCCGCGAGCCGGCGGCGGCCGTGCATCACGCGGCTGTTGTCGATCACGACGATGTCGCCCTTGTTCCAGAACAGGTCGTAGGTGTAGCGGGCGGTCACGTCCTTGATTTCGTCCCACACCTCGAAATCGATGTCGGTACCGTCCGCCCACGTGATGAGCGGCGGCTCGTAGTTCACGCTGGGACCGAGCAGCGAGTTGCAGAACGCGCGGCGGCCGGAGAAGCAACTGACGGTGATCGCATCGGTCACCCGCTCGGACGCCACGAGAAACTCGTCGAGACGGCGATAACGCTGGCCTGGCACGCGCTGATTGACGACCTCGAGGTGCGAGTCGTTCACTTCGTGCGCCGGCAGCTGCAGCTCGACGCTCAGGAAGCGCTGCACGTTGGGCCAGGGAATGCGGCGCGAATACTTGATCTGGCGTTGCTCGAACAGGCGGCGCACGGCCGGCGTCAGTTCGTGCAGCACGCGCTGCCCGTCGCAGATCGTCGTCTCGGAACCGACGCGGGCCGGCGCGAGGCAGTAGAACCATTGCAGGTCGGGCGTGAACGGCAGGTTGCCGTTCTCACGGTGCAGGCCCATTTCCAACTCGCCGGCATCGATTTCGGCGGTATTTTCCGTCGAGGTCTTGCGCGCCGGATCGAACGTGACGCGTGCCGAATGCAGGCTGACGAAGCGGTTGAAATCGTCGAGGGTGTCGGCGAAGTTACGATAGATCACGACGCCCGAATGGGCGAGTTGCTCATACAGCTGGTCGGTATCGACGAGATCGATTGCCTTTTGACCAGCATCGAGGCTTTCGATCAACTCGAAGCCGAAACGCGGTAACGGTTTGTGCTGAACCCTCGGAGCGACTATATCAACAACATCCATCATGGTTGCCTCTCAGTGTGGTTAGTTTCGTGTTCGAACTGCGGCTTCGTCGAACGCTGACTAATCTACCGAGACGGCTGAGCATACTATTTTAAAAATTAAATGGTGGATGCAAATTTTGTTCAGGGTCCTGCAAGGAAACCCCGCTTTGCTTCCTCCGCGGCAATGAACCGGCAGCCGCGGTGATCGGCCAGGGCAGGCCGCTCGCGGCTAGGCGCGAGGCACGTCTCCCGGCTCGAACGCATTGGCGTTCGCGAGGTCCTTGAACAAGCTGCGCAGGGTGCGGAGGTCGGGGTTCCTTTCCATCGACATCGACCAGACCACGTCCAGCGTGAAGGTCGGAAAGCCGAGCGGTACATCGCAGACCTGAACAGTCGCAGGGATCGACAGATACTGCAGCAGGCGCCGCGGCAACGTCAGCGAAACCGGCAGCCGAGCGACGATGTTCAGGCTGGCCTGATACGTGTTGGCGCGCGCAACGATACTGCGCGAGCGGCCGAGCTTTTCGAGCCAGCCGTCGATCATGTTGCGCTCGGATACCCACGGCGTAGGGAACACGTGGTCCATGTCGCAGAATTCGTCGAGCGAAACGCGCGTCGACGGCGCGAGCTTGCGCGATGCGGTCAGGCATACGAAGGTGTCGGAGAGGACCGACTCCCATTGCAGGTCGGGGTGCAGGCGGTGATAGCCGGGGCCGAAGCCGATCGCGAAGTCGATCTCTCCGGCCAGCAACCGTTCTACCGGGAGGTCGCGGCCGAGGCGGTCAACGATCAGCGAGGTTTCGCGGCCACGCTTCATGAACGACTCGAGCACACCCGGCAGCAGCACCAACTCGAAGTACTCCGGCGCGCATACGCGCATCACCCGGCGTGTCGTTGCGGTCACCTGATCGTCATCCATGTCGGCGCAGTGGTTCACCGCATCGATCACGTTTCGCAGATAGGGCTCGATAGCCTCGGCCTTGGGCGTCGCGACGAGGCTGCCGTGGTCAACGTCGAACAGCACGTCGTGAAAGCAATTGCGCAACCGCTTCAGGCAATAGCTGACCGTGGGCTGGCTGATGCTCATGACCTCGGCGGTACGGCGAGCGCTCTTGTGCTCGTACAAGCACAGAAATACCATCACGTCCTGAAGATCGAGCTGGCGTAATACGTTACTGTTAAGCACGATATATCCTTATCATTTTTGTTATCGCCGGTATCATCTTTTCAGTGCCCATCTTAAACTCATCGACGCGCGGCATGTCACATTCGCTCCCCTCATCTCCATTGCGCGGCGTCGTCGGGTAGGAGTGCTTGGCCCGGTAGCGCGAGAAGCGCGCGCTTCAGAAGTGCGGCAAGTATTTGCCGATCGTCCCGATCCAGCCCGCCGAGCAACAGATTCTGCGTGTCCACGTGCACATTTACCGCCTTGTCGATCAGGGCGAGCCCCTCACGAGTCAATCGCACGGCCATGCCCCGGCCGTCCTGCGGATTCGGGACACGCTCGACGAGGCCGGCCTGCTCGAGCCGCATCAGCCGGTGGGTGACCGCCCCTGAGGTAATCATCAGTGACCGGTATAGCTGGGTCGGCGATAGTTCGTAGGGGGCGCCCGCCCGTCGAAGCGTGGCAAGCACGTCGAATTCGCCCTCCTTGAAGCCGAACGGCGACAAGGCCTCGGTTCTCGCCTTCTCGCAGTGCTTTGCCAGGCGAGCCAGACGTCCTAGAACCTCCATCGACGCCACATCGAGCTCCGGCCGCTCGTCCCGCCATTGCGCGACGACAAGGTCGACGTGATCTTGCATGGGCAGAGCCGTCATCAATATCCTCGCATTTGAAAGGGGCTCAGGTGCTCCACTTGTCGTCAATATATCTTAACATTAAGATAATCACGGGGCACACGTGGGGGCAGCAATGGAGCGGGCAGATGACAAAACTATCATTCAATGACCACGATCTTTATTACGCGGATGTCGGCAGCGGCCAGCCGATCATACTGATTCACGATTTAGGTAGCTGCGGTCTCGCATGGGCACGGCAAATGCCGTTTCTGCGTCAAGCGGGTTATCGCGTCATCGTGCCGGATCTTCCCGGGCACGGTGCGTCTTCGTATCCGGACCGCACGCTCGACGTAAGGGAGCTTGCCGACGGCCTGCAGTTTCTCCTGGATTACCTTGGCCTCGAAAGCGCCGCGCTCGTCGGCATCTCGCTTGGTGGAGCGATCGCGATGACGATCGCCATCGATGCGCCGACACGCGTGGGCAAGCTGGTCGTCTGCAACGGCTTCTCGAACCTGGTCGCCGACGATTCGGTCCGCCGCTTCGAACTCTGGAAATCCGGTTTCCAGCGCGACGGTGACACGATCCGGTGGTTCGAGGAAATGTGGCCTTTGATGGTGAGCGCCGAATTCGCGCAATCGGAGGATGGTGAAATCGCGTATCAGATCGGCCACGCGCATGCGGCCACTACCGATGCCGCCCAGCTCGCCCGCCTTTGCAACGGAATCGCGAACTACGACGTCAGAAGACGGCTGAACCTGATACGCAGCGAAACGCTGGTGTTGCAAAGCGAAGATGGCAGCATTTTTCCGGCCGCCGAAGGGCAGCGGCTCAGGGTCATGATTCCGGGTGCCCGCTTCGAAACACTTCCCGGGGGCGGACATCATGCAAATCTCGACCGCGCCGGGGCATTCAACTGGGCACTATTGCGCTTCCTGACCGGCCCCGTCACTGCATAGTCATCCGTATCAATATCCGTGGAATCGTCGCCATGCAGGGATGGTCGCCACCGGCGCGGCCGGCGAACCATCCGGCTGCGCGCCCGCAGTCATCGGCTTGCGATCGATCGGGCTCGAGTCAGCCAGCCGTGAGCGCGGCGCAAGACGCCCGCCCCTCGAGCGACAGCCGGCGCGCGCGGCGGCCCGGCATGCCGGCCGCATGCCGGTCGCGCATCGGCACGCCGGCACGCCATCCGTCGCGGACATGCTATCGGCCGAGCCGAGCTAGCCGAAACCCTGGCACGTCGACGCCGGCTGCACCCAGCCGCCGGCGCCGATTTACCGGGCCCTTGCATCAACAGGCCAGCCCTTCGCCAATCCGACGACACGCTTTCCGCCCACCAGCCACGAGCCTTCGCGAATGGTTCAGGGCCGACATGTGGGCGACGGATACTTTGTGCCAGCCCGGGCTTCCATCGGGCTGCTGTCGACGCCGAAACGCCTAGCCGGCAGCGGGCGCCGTGTCTACGCCGCTTCCGCTATCGTGTCGAACCGGCCCGCCACCGCGCCGGATGCCAATGCGCGGGGCCGGGAAAGCGCTCGACTCCAGGCCCATCTCAAGTTCGTGCCAGGCCCCATCGCTGAAACGCAACAGCCCCGACTCACCGAAGCGCCAGAGATGAAGCCAGCCGTTGTGAAGCAATTGCCGCACGGTCGGATGCTGGTCGATCACGCGCTCGATCGCTGCGCCCGGCGCATCGATGATCACGGTCAGTCGCAAGGGCTCGTGCATCCAGCGGCGGCCATCATGCAGCGACTGTTTCGAGAGGCCGATGCGCAGGTCGCCACTATTGCCCTCAAAGACGCCGATATGCCCGCCGACGACGTTGTGGAGGACCTTGTTGCCACAGCCCATGTGCGAGGGATCGCAGGTCGAGGCATGGTATTGCCAGTTGATCCAGTGCGCGACGATCATCGGCGCGGTCATCAGTTGTTCGAGCCGCCGGCCCTCGGTATCGTGCGTGCAATCGTAGTCGTGCAGAAAGCAGCGACCATCGAGTACGGCGCCAAGGCTACGACGGCGGGGCGCGATGATGAAGGCGGCATTGCCGGCCAGCCCCCATTCCGGACGGGTTTGCGCGCCGTCGTTGGCACGCTCGCGCAAGCGGGCCAGTAGCCGGTCCGCTTCCATGCGCGGGTCGAGGCCAAGGCGCACCGCACGCTCGCGGCGCACCTGATCACAGGCATGGCCGAACACGCCCAGCAGCTTGTCCCAGCGCGCCGCGGCGCTCGGGCTCAGGAGATCGAGGTCGAAGCCTTCGATCTCGTCGGTCGTGGTGTTGTGCAGGGCCGCGACGAAGGTCGTTTCGCGAGGCACGACGATGCCCCGCTGCTCGAGACCTGCGTGCACCATGGGATCGTTCAGGATCTGCGCGAGCGCGCGTGCGTTCACTTCGCCGCTCTGGCCGCAGCAGGCGCCGCAGTCGAGAGCCGCGGCATGCGCATTGTTGACGCTCTGGCTGGCGTGGCCGATGAGGACGACCAGTGGTGCAAGCGTGCGTTCGATTCCCATGCCGCGCAGGACGCTCGCGGCGAGGTCGACCTTGGTTTCGTAGTCGGTGCCGGCGAGCGTGGGACGGCAGAGCGCCTTGTAGCGGTTCGGCAGACCGGCGAGGTCGTCGCGAACGCGCTGGTTGCGCGACGGCTTCAACCACTGTCGCATCTTTCCCAGATAGCCCAGGCCGGCAGCCTCCACGAAGGAGAAGGAGGTGCCGGGCAACCGGGTCGCGGCAGACACCTGATTCGACAATCCGAAGCGTGTGCGGCGGGCCTCGCTCGCCGCGCCGCTCATGGTTCCGTCGCCTTGGCCGGCCGTTGCCGATACCGCATCCCTGACCTCCAGGGCAGGGGCCAGCAGGCCGGGAAGCTGCGGGCGCCGCGCCGACGTGGCCAGCGGCGTGTAAGCGACGGGAAGACCGAAGAACCCGGCGAAGCCGATGGTGCGGACCGCCGGCCAGATCGACTCGACGGCGCGGCGCAACGGCTCGCTGCGCACGTCGATGCAAAACGCAGCCTGGACTTCGATCTCCGATGCAGCGTGTTGGGTTGCCCGGGGCCCCCCGATCGCGACGAGCTTGCTGGCCAATTCGCGCTGGTAGCCGGCCTCGAAGGCGAACTGCCAGACCTCGTCGACCAGCAGCTGCGCGTGCGCATCGGCCAGCAGCGCTCCCGAATCTCGCCAGTTGCCTTGCACGGCCGCAAAGGCGCGACGCGCCGCTGCATCGTCCTTGCACTCGAGCAACAGCGCGCCCCATGCCAAGCGGATGGCGAGCAGGTCGCGCAGGTGTTCGTCGGACTGGCCGCCCAGCCGAGCCTGCCAGCCGAGGTAGGCGCACCAAGACGCCCAGCCGTTGACCGTCAGAAGTACCGCCTCCAGGTAGTCCGCCCACACCGCCTGCGGAAGGCCGAGCCGCTGCAGTACCCACGACTCGGCATCCTGGCGCGTGGCCGGCAGCGCCTCGAGCGACTGGCCGAGACTCGGCAGGCCCATCAGCACGCCGATGCCATGGTCGTGCGAGATCGTGTCTCGCCAGAAGGCATAGAGGCCCTGGCGATGATGTGGCCGCCAGTCCGCCTGATGCTCGTCGAAGTAGGCCGCGCAGGTCTGGCTGACCTGATGGGTGATCGCCTGACGCCACGACAGGCGATCATGACGCAACGGGTCGTCGTCGAGCACGTCGATCAGCAAGGGCAGGCGGGTGAGGTTGAGCGGACGCGTCAACGCCTCTATGCAGGTGCGCTCGGTCATGCCGGCCGCTTTCGCGGCCGGCAGGGCCTGCAATGCATACCGTAGATCTGCCGGCGTGATGCGCCCCGCTTCCCATGCCGCGCGGACGTGATCGCGCGACGGAAACACCTGGATATCGGCGAGCACCGCCATCCGGGCGGCCACCTCCCTCACGGAGCGGCCGATGCGCTCCCAGTAGGGATTGACGGCGATGGCGCGATCGAGCGGCCAGGCTGGCGCGATCGATCTGCATGCCGTCTCGCATGCCGCCTCGATATGCTGGCGCTGGTGTCCGCGAGGCGCAGGGTCGGTGCTGTTCGCGGAGCGGGCGGCCTCGTCTGCCGAGCGGGCCGCGCGGCGCTCATCACCTTTTTCGAGTGTTGCAATGCTCATGTGATTCTCCGGATAAGCGGCTCATTGCTCGGTGAGAACGGGCGACGCGCCCGCTGCCGGCCGCGGCCCTCGGGCGGCGTCGCGCGGCGCCCAGCGAGCCGGCCAGACGCGCAGGGCAAAGCGCGTGTAGAACTCGTCGACATAGAATCCCGCGTAGCTCCACCGCCACCATGTCGGAAAGCGTTGCGGGCTGCGCTGCAGCGTCGCCAGGCCGAGATAGAGCAGGGCGATGCCCGCTAGCGCGACCGGGCCCGCGATGCGGAACGGGGTATCCGTGACGCCGAGCGGAAGTTTGTGCGCGAGCGTGGCGACGGCCGTGAAGACCGCGACCAGCCCGGCACCGAAGAATAGGTGCGTCCCCGCGCGGGCGAACGCATTGCCTTGGGCCAGCGGTATCCAGAGTAGCGGCGCCCATGCCAGGGCAAGGATGCCGCTCCACCACCATGGCCAGTTGCCGAACGGCAGAAGCGCCTGCACGAGCACGACGACGGCGAGGCTGCCGGCCGGTGCAAGCACCAGGCTGAGGGGCGCCGCGTCGCTCCGACCGCGCATGATCCGAAGCCGGGTGTCCTGCACCGCAGACGACGCGGCAAGAAAACTGTGGGCCTTGTAGAGCGAGTGGCCGATCAGGTGCAGCGCGGCCAGCTGATACAGGCCGAGGCCGCACTCGAGCACCATGAAGCCCATCTGTGCCACGGTGGACCACGCCAAACGCACTTTGATACTGATGCGCGTCAGCATGACGAACCCGGCCAGGAACGCGGTGCCGAGGCCGAATGCGACCAGCAGCCAGCGCGCGGCAGGGGCGACCGCAAGCAGCGGTGCGAAGCGCATCAGCAGGTAGCCGGCAAGATTGACGACGCCGGCATGCAGCAGTGCCGAGACCGGCGTCGGCGCCTCCATGACCTGAATCAACCACCCGTGGACGGGAAAGAGCGCCGTGCGCAAGACGATCGCCAGTACCAGGCAGACCGCACTCGCCTGCAAGGGCGCCGACGCGCCATACATCGCAATATGCTCTCGAAGTGCGGCGAACGTCCCGCTGCCCACTTGCGACCACGCCATTGCCGCCGCCGCCAGCAGCAGCAGGTCGGTCAGGCGGTCGGCGATCCGCTTCTTGTGTGCCGCCAGCAGCGCAAACGGACGATTCCGATAGAAGCACAGCAGATGGTGCAGCGATGCGCCGACACCGGCCCAGGCAGCGATCAGGAGCAGCCAGTGGCCGGACAGCAGGAGCACGTGCACCGACGCCAGGACCCCGGCCAACGCAGCCGCGTAGCGCGGCTGCCCCGGTTCTCCTTGCAGATAGCGCCCGGAGAAGACGCCGATCACGGTGCCGAGCAGCTGCACCAGCGCGGCCATCCAGGCGGCGAGCGGCGTCACTTCGATCCAGGCGGTCCACCCGCCCTCATGAGCCGCGGCGCGCTCGTGAAGCGTCGCCAGCACGACCGGCTGGATCAACACGATCAACAACGCGACCGCTGCCAGCCGGTGGAAGGGTTTCCACACGTCGCGGCCGTCATCGGGCCGCCATGCCAGTCGACCCGCGGCTGTCGACATGAGCGCCGCCGGCGCCAATGCGCAGAGGAATAAGACGAGGTGGGTGGGAATCATGGCGAACCTCTCGCAAAACAATGCGATAGATGATGTCCGACGCCAATTATTCTGTAAAATATATTTTATAGAACGAATACATTGATAAAAGAGAACGATGCGGATCGAACATCTGAACTTTCACCACCTCTTCTACTTCTGGCGCGTGGCTCGCACCGGCCATCTGACTCAGGCGGCGGGCGAGCTTCACATTTCTCAATCGGCCCTCTCCGCCCAGATCAGACAGTTGGAAGACCGGCTGGGCGAGGCGTTGTTCGAGCGCGAAAAGCGGCGTCTGATTTTGACGGACACCGGCCGAATGGTTTTCACGTATGCCGAAAACATCTTCGGCCTTGGGCAGGAAATGCTGGGTAGGCTCCAGGGCCGCTCGGAAGGCATGGTTCGCTTGCGCGTGGGCAGCGTCGCCACGGTCTCACGCAACTATCAGGAAAACTGGATTCGACCGCTTCTCAGTGATCCAGCCGTGACGCTCACGCTGGAATCGGGCACGCTCGACGGACTCGTCGAGCGGCTCCGGCAGCATCAACTGGATATCGTGCTGGCCAATGAACCCCTGCCGTCGGACCCCGATCAACCGCTCCATTGCAGTTTCCTGGGCAGTCAAGCCATCTCGCTGGTCGGGCCTGCGAGCACTTGGCATGGCCGCAGCCTGCGTGTGCCCGACGACCTGGGCGGGCTCGATGTGGCGTTGCCCGGGCCGCGCCACGCCTTGCGCGCGCAGTTCGACGCGCTGTGCACGTCGGTTGGTGTAAAACCGCGCATCAGGGCGGAGGTCGACGATATGGCGATGCTGCGGCTCATAGCTCGGGACAGTGGCTGGCTGACGGTGCTGCCCGAAGTGGTGGTACAAGACGAGTTGCGACAGGGCGTACTGGTCAGCGTGGGAGAAACGCCTGAGCTTCAGGAGCACTTCTACGCGATTACGACGCCCCATCGGCATCGCATCGAACGCCTCGAAGAATTGTTTGCGGGCGCCACGCTTCCCGAGCCGAACCTGCTCGGCGCGATTTCATCGCCCAGGCACGCGCCTGTTTCGCCCAAGTCGTAATATTGGTTGCATAAACAACGAATCAATACCATGGCCGCGCGGATGCAGTGGCGCCATTGCCGCCCGCTCCGGGCCCGGCCGTACCCGCCTCTCTGCCGTGGTGCGAGCGCGGGGAGGCGCTCCCGCGCGCTCACCGCCCTGCCGATCATCCGGAATGCGGCGACCGACCCGCCAATCAGGCAGGCCAGCGCCGCGTGGACGGCCGCCGCTGCCTGGGCCGCGCCGCATCGACCATGCGGCGGATATCGGGCGATTCGGATGCGGGGACGCCTCCGGTGATCCTGTTACGCATTCCGGCGGCGGCCGGCCGGCACCGTTACGCTGCCAGCCCGCCGCGGCTCAATCGCGGCATCGCGCTCGGTGCCGGGGCGGCCGGCGCCTGCCGGCTCGGCTTGGCGGCCTCGATCCGAAACACCGCAACCGCCTGGCGCAGCACCCCTGCCTGATCGGCCAGCGCTTGCGCCGAGGCCGAGGCCTGCTCCACCAGCGCCGCGTTTTGCTGCGTGACCTCGTCCATTTGACTGACCGCCACGTTCACCTGCTCGATCCCCCTGCCCTGCTCCGTCGATGCCGAGGCCACTTCCTCGATGATGTCGGTCACCTGCTGCACCGAGCGCACCACGTCGGTCATCGTCGAGCCCGCCTCCCGCACCAGTCGCGAGCCCGTGCCCACATGCTCCACCGACGCGCTGATCAGATCCTTGATCTCCTTGGCCGCCGTCGCGCTGCGCTGCGCCAGCGTGCGCACCTCGCCCGCCACCACCGCGAAGCCCCGCCCCTGCTCGCCGGCTCGCGCCGCCTCCACCGCCGCGTTGAGCGCCAGGATATTGGTCTGGAACGCGATGCCTTCGATCACCGCGATGATCTCGGCCACGCGCAGCGAACTCGAGGAAATGTCCTCCATCGTCGACACCACCCTGTTCACGACATCACCGCCGGCGGTGGCCGTAGCCGACGCATTCGCGGCCAGCGAGCTGCCCTTGCGGGCGTTGTCGGTGTTCTGCCGGACCGCCGAGGTCAACTGCTCCATGCTCGCCGCGGTTTCCTCCAGCGAGGCCGCCTGCTCCTCGGTGCGCTGCGAGAGGTCGACGTTGCCTTGCGCGATTTCGCCAGCGGCAACCGCGATCGATTCGGCCGATGCCTTGATGTCCGCCACCATTTCACCCAGTCGCCCCCGCATCGACTCGAGCGATGCCATCAGGCTGTGCGTATCGCCCTCCTCGATCTGCAGGCTCACGGTCAGATCGCCGGCCGCGATGCGGCGCGCCACCTCCTGCGCCGCGGCCGGCTCGCCGCCCAATTGCCTCAGGATGCCGCGCGTGATGAAAAAGGCGGCGAGCGAGCCGACGGCCAATGCCAGCGCGACGAACGTCCATGTCGCCGCCTGCATGCGCTCCGAGCTCGCCTGGGCCGCCTGGGCCGCCTGGTCGTTTTGGGCATCCTCGATATCGGCGAGTTCATCGAGTCGCGCAATCCAGGTGTTTGATGGCCGACGGGCCTCGCCCGTCAAGACCCGGATCATGCCGGCATTATCGTTGGCCCTGCCCAGGGCGACCGCCTTGGCCCATAGGGGCTTCGTGGCCGCCTCGTCATCCTTCAGCTTGGCGAGTAGATCCCGCTCGCGGTCTGAAATCGATGGCTCCCGGGCAAAGACCGAGGCCAGCTTCGCGTACGCATCGGCATAAGCCTGTTCCTGCTTGTCGATGCGTGCGCTCTGCCGGTCGCGCTCGGCCGGATCGGTCGACAGCGCCACGTTGCGAACGGCGATGGCGCGGTCTCGCACGGTGGATTTCATGCGGTTCGCCAGTCTTGCCTCCACGTTGTTCAGCGAGGTGATTTCGTACAGGCTCGCTGCGAGCGTACGCTCGGCGTGATAGGCACCTGCCGAAATCAGCAGGAGCAGAAACAACACAAGCCCGAAACCCAGGGCGAGGCGGGTCGAAACTTTCATTTTTTCCATTTTCTGTCTTCAGTCTGGTGGGGGAGCCAACGAGTCACCCTTGATTACGTCCTGAAAACTGGAAAATTTAGAAAATTTATACGCGTGTATATTTTTCAAAAGAGTTGAAATATATACATCCTGACGCGATCCGATTCGTTCGTGTGCCTATCCACTTATTGGGAATGTTGAGCCAGGGTATCACTCCCGTCATCAGCGAGCAGATGCATAGAGGGGAAACGCCAGCGGTCACGGGCTGCGCACGCCTGCCCCTGGATCTCGCGGTTGCAGACAAGGCGGAGCAGAGGCCGCCCGATGCCTAGCGGGCGCGACGCCGGCCCGCTCGAGCGCGGCATTGGCTAACGCGTCGGCGGTCCGGTACTGGCGCGCGGCGTCCGACCGTTCCTGATCGGTGTCGAGCAAATGCCGGCTTCCTCGACGCTTGAGCGCGTCCCATCAATTCGGCACGCTCTCGCAGTCGAGGCAGTATCGTCAAATTCAGTGGTTACCATACCCCGGCAAGCTGTCAGCCAGGCGAACGTCGCCAGCAAGTTTTGTCGCTGCCGAAACTTAGTTTATAACTTGGGCCGGTGGGAAGGCGAAGATCCGATGAAAATCCAGATCATGTTCGCCGAAATAGCTGACCACTATCATCGAAATCCGAAGCCATGTCGACTGCAAATCGCCATAAAACAGCACCTCCCTCGACGTTCATTGAATCATCCGACCGGGAAACCACGGCCCAGCCGGACAACCCGCTATCGCCGCCCATGGTCCAATGCGAGACATCGGCGCTTCCCGTATCCGATCGTTTTGCGATTTGGCGGGAAGCCCTTTCAAATATCTTCGACGTATCCTTGCATCAAACGGCGCCAGGCGACACGTTTTTCGGCTCACTCACCGCGTATCACCTTGGCCCCGTTCTGCTCGGCGAATGCCGAACCTCTGCTCAGCGATACTTGCGATCACCAGTCATGATCAGGCGGGACGACATCGATCATTATTTGATTCAACTCTATATAAGTGGAGAGATTCACGGTCTTTACGGATCAAAACCCACGCATTTGACGCCTATGACATTAAGCGTACTGGATATGTCCCGCCCGGTCGACAGCCTCGGTACTCCCTTGCACAACATCAATCTCCTCATCCCTCGCGATCTACTGGCGCCGCTGATCGCGCAGCCGAACCACATGCACGGCCGAATATGGACGTCCGATGCTGCAACAACCGCGCTGGCCGCAAGCCATCTCGTGACGCTCTTCCGTCTGGTGCCGACGCTGGATTCCAGCCAGTTGAGCGCAGTCGTCGACGTCACCGTCAATCTGATCGCTATTTGCCTGGGCAGCGGCGAGCAAGCTCGCGAAGCCTTGCTCCCTCAACGCGACGCGATTTCACTGCGCATGGTGCGCCGCTATATCAGACGGCATATTCGTGACATGACACTCTCGCCAGCGTCGCTATCCACCGCACTGGGCATTTCGCGCTCCCGGCTGTATCGGTTATTCAAGGGTGAAGGCGGTGTGCACGAATATATTCGAAGCTCCCGGATGCGCTTGGCACTCAAGGAAATTTCGGATTCGAAGTATCACCACCGCCGAATCGGCGATATCGCCTACGAAATCGGCTTTACCAATGAAGCCCACTTCAGCCGCAGCTTTCGCGAGAAGTTCGGCATGAGCCCGAAAGAGGCGCGCGAAGGGGCGCGGCGAGGCGACAAGGGGCTGTTGAGCGCGCTGGACGGAGCTAGCCGGCCAGGCAACGGCAATCTTCCAGCATGGGTCAGCAGCCTTGATACCCCATAACGCCCTGTATTCGGTTGGCACGGAATGCAAGAACTTTGGGACGCTACCGTCTGTCGCCTCGCATCATATATCCGTATGATCATTGCTGCAGGTCCGACCTGCTCAAATTACAAAGATCCGAGGGGCCAAATCATGAAAGATTAAATAAATTCCTGCAGTGCACTGCTCTGTTAACCGGCTGTCGATGTCAAACATAGCTGACTTCATGCACGCCGCCTTACTTCTGCCTATCAAATAGAAGCATAACGTGCTCACCATGTTCGGCAGTTCGCTTGATCCCTTCGGGCGGCGCGTTTTCTTACGGCAGAAGAACCGTAATGCTTGCCCTGCCGCGAACGCGCATTTGCATCAAGGATCGACATGTGCGTCGAGCAGCGTCAGCGTAGTGACGGACACGTGAAACGTCGCCAAAAACAAATGATGCGGTGTTTCGCACAATGTCCCCGGCAATTCTCACAGTTCAAGCTTTTTTAAAAATTCTCCATTACGCCGGCGAGATTCGAACATATCGAATTCACTGTCTCCGTGGCGCTCCGGCTTCATGCACTTCGTATTAGGCCGATTCGCTACCAATCGATTTTCGCAGGCACTGCCTTACACCAGGAACCAGGAAAAATCACCATGCCAGATGAAATCGTAGCGATTGCAGCCACGTGCTTTACCAACGTTCACTTGAGAATGGACGGCGGCGGGGTCACCCATGCCGTCGATGTCGGCGCGGGCACCGTCAACTGCCAGTATGGCGTCGGTCCATACGAAAAATTCTGCCTGCATCGTCAGTCCAACGGAACGGTCACGATCGAGTCGATGCAATTCCCCGGCGTCTTCCTGCGCCTCGATGGTAACGGCGTCACGCAGCCCGCAGGCTCCGGTGCGGGGATCGTCAACTGCCAATTCGGTGCTGGACCGTGGGAGCAGTTCTATTTCCACCAGCAATCTGACGGAACGGTGACCATCGAATCGGCTGCATTTCCAGGCGTCTTTCTCCGACTCGACGGAAGTGGCGTGACGCAACCTATCGATGCCGGCGCCGGCACCGTCAATTGCCAGTTCGGTGCAGGGCCTTATGAACACTATCGCCTGCTCCCCCAAGGGCAGCGGGTCATGGGCGATATCGAACACATCGTTGTGCTGATGCTGGAAAACCGCTCGTTCGACGGGATGCTGGGCTGGCTCTACGAGCACGACGCCCCGGCTGTCAACATCCCTCCGGCGACGGCAGACGACACGTTTCGCGGCCTGCAGGGCGTCGATCTGTCAACCTTCACCAATCGGGCAGATTATGGCCTGTCTTCACCGCCCTCGCGCGGCGCGGCCGGATTCACGGTGCCGAGCATCACGCCCGGCGAAGAGTTCAAGAACGTCAACATGCAGTTCTTTGGAACCGAGACGCCAACCGCCGGCGCCAAGGCAACCATGACGGGTGTCTTGCAGGATTTCGTCAATACGATGCAGCATCATCATTACGGCCAGAGCGACATTGAAGCGAATGCCGGCATGGTTATGCAAAGCTATACGCCGGGCCAGCTCCCGGTCATGAACCAGTTGGCACGGCACTACGCCGTCTGCGACGATTGGTTTGCCTCGGTGCCGTCGCAGACCAATCCCAACCGCGCATTCTTGATGACAGGCAGTTCGCACGGGCTCGTCAATAACGGTCAACTGGAAATCGATCCCCAAGCCAAAGAGCTGGAGAAAGTGCTGGGCATGGGCATCGGCGACGATCGTTTCCCGGAGGACACGATCTTCAACGCTCTCGCCTCCGCGAATACGGATTGGGCGGTGTTCTGGCAAAGCAGCTATCTGCCGCACAAGATTTCTGCTCTGCTCAATAACCTGCCGCGGCTGGCGTTGCTGACCAGACTGATGAACCCAGTCCTTTCCACCGCGCTCCAGGTTCTGCTGGCGGCACTCAAGCCGTATACGCAATACATCAATTCGATGGCTTCCGGCGAGCTGACGTCCAACTACACGTGGCGCCTGTTCCCGGCCATTCATAAAATTTCCGGCGCCGATCGCCACTTTAAGTCAGTGGATCAATTCCACGCGCTGGCGCGCTCCGGCAATTTGCCGAAATTCAGTTACATCGAGCCATCGTGGACGATAGCCGAAACCTCCACGGACGGCGGGCTGAAGAACCTGCTGACGCAAATGGGCAACGACTATCACCCGCCGGGCAACATGATTGTCGCCGAGAATTTCGTGAAAGACGTGTACAGCAGCCTCATCGCGAATCAGGCGGCTTGGAACAAGACACTGCTGGTGATCACTTTCGACGAGTTTGTTGGCTCTTTCGACCATGTAGCTCCCCCGGCGGCCGTGCCGCCCTGGGGCGCGGCCAAACCCGACTTCACGACCAACGGCTTCGGTTTCGACCGCTTCGGCGCACGCGTCCCGACTCTGCTCGTGTCCCCGCTGGTGCAGAAGGGCACCGTATTCCGCTCCCCCACATCAACGCCGTACGATCATACGTCCATCCTGGCAACCACCCTGAAATGGCTCGGGCAGGCAGACCAGGCCGCGTCTTTCGGCGAGCGGACCCGCCACGCTCCTACCTTCGACAACGTCGTCACGTTGAAGCAGCCCCGCACCGATGCTGCCGATATCGGCTTTCTCAAGGTAGCGCGCAAGATCGGCGATCCGGTCCAGTACGGCGACCCTATCCTACTGAAGAACCAGCACGGAAACTATGTGACGCTTTCCCAAAGCGCTACCAAGGTTTCCTCCGGCCTACCCGACGGCGATCTGATGCATTTCGCGATCGATCTCAATCTCGCCGCGCACTTTCCGACGCTGGGCAGCGGCAACAAGGCCGTGCTGACATTGCGCACCCCCCAAGCCGATCCTCCCGCCCAGATCGACGACGGGTCGAGCTTGTTCATCGTCACGCTGGAAGCCGAGGTCGGTGGTGCGAATTTCCTCGGCGCCTGGTCGGATTCGCACGACTGCTACTACTACAACATGTATGTTCAGGGATCTTACATGGCTAACGAAACATGGATCGTCAAGCAAGCTGACAGACATGGCCAGGGGCTGAAATACGGCGACAGGGTGTATTTCGAAAACGCCCATTTCGGGGGCCAGCGGCTATCGCAGGACTCGCGGCCGTTCCAGGGTACCTGGATTTCTACCACGTCGGGCCACGGCGACTACTGGACGATCGAACCTGCGGTGAGCTGACCGCAGGCAGTGATATGGCGGGAGCGGTGCGTGGCGCGCATGATTCGGCGTCTCACGAAGCGAAGTGTTACAACCACCGCTCCCTCAAGCTCGGCATTGAAGCATGCGTGGACGGTCCAGTACCGGGCTCGGCGCTTCAACCGGCCCCACCCGCCGGCGCCGACGCGTGCGATCCGCTGCAGCGCCGCGTCGCCGGGCGCCGGTTGCCGGCACGGCACCCACGGGAGCCGCGCCAGATGCGGGAGAGCCGGGTCGACGTGCAGAATGAGTCGCCCATGCTCGCCCACGCCTGCGCTTGGAAACATCGCACCTCACTGCGCGGTCAGCGAGCTGATTGCTCGCGGCTCATCGATGATTGGTGCAGCGCGGCGACTTTCCCACCGTCTGAACTGGCGAAGCCACTTCAGCTCCCACCGGTACGCTTTCCAGCCAATCGGCCACGCACAGCGCAGCATTGAAATTGGTTTCCCTATAGGCAAACAACGAGTTCACGGCCTCGACCACGGCGCTCGGGATACCCGGCGCGACCGCGCACTCGCCCGGATCGGCCGAGCCGACAACAAAGGCGCACCGGCTCGGCCGGCCAACGCCGCGTGTTGTACAGCTCACGCGGCTCGTATTGCCGTTGCGGCGCATCCGCCCGCCAGCAGTCTGCCAGTCGATCATCCGCGATTCCTTCCTGGTTATTCGCAATACAAATTACCCAAGCAGAAAGCCAGCGTTTCGCATGTCTATCGACTCTTGCCAAGGCGTACAGATAACTAAATAGTTAGGCACCTCTTAAGTTCCGCGTTTTCGCGCCGCTATAGAAGCTAGTCGGGAAGCTGGCCATGGCGCTTTGAGGGGGAGACGAATCAGTGCGGCGGCCGACGTCATCGGACGGCAAGGTAGTGACACATCCGCTACCTTGCACGGAAATTACGAAGTCCTTATAAAAATGAAGATTCGCGCTCGCCTTGGCCGCGGCCTCGGCATTTCCATGTAGTTTTCGTGAGGCGGAAAGATTGTCATCAATGAGTCATAAGACGTTTCGCTTGCGCACTCAGTTCGTGCTGCTGATCCTCGGGTTCTCGTCCTGTTTCATCGCGTACAGCCTGTGCTCGCTCTTCGTGTTGAAAGAGCTGCGCGTCAACGGCCCCTTGTATCAGAAGATCCAGCTGAGCAACGATCTGGTCTCCGATATCCTGCCGCCGCCCGAATACGTGATCGAGTCGTACCTGCTGTGCTTCCAGCTGCTCGACGCGGACGCCGTGCAACAGCCGCGCTTGATCGACCGTCTCGCCTCGCTGAGAAAGGACTATGACGATCGCTATCGATTCTGGAGCGAGCAGCCGCTCAATCCGGACACGCGGCGGGCGCTGATCGACGCATCTCACCCTCCCGCCGTCGCGTTCTACCGGATCGTCTTCGACGACTTCATTCCCGCGGTGCAGCGCGAGGACAAGGTCGCGGCGCGCGACGCACTGGGCCGCATTTCCCAGCAGTACGATCTGCAGCGCAAGGCAATCGACAGCCTGGTGCAACTGGCCACGCGCGACACCTCGGCGGTCGAGGCCGAGGCACGGCGGGGCACCCAGTCCAGCTTCTGGCTGCTGGCCGGCGTATTCGGGCTCGCGCTGGCGGTGAGCATACTGATGACGCATTTCATGGCGAGACGGCTGCAGTCCCAGCTGGGCGGCGAGCCCGCGCTCGCCACGCATGTGGCCAACCATATCGCCGCGGGCGACCTGACCGTCGACATCGGCTCGGCACCCGCCGTCTCGCGGAGCCTGCTGGCGGCCATGCAGGCCATGCAGGCCATGCAGGCGAACCTGACGAGGATGGTGGCCGACGTGCGCGCCGTCACCCAGAGCGTGGCGGCCGCGGCCGGCGAGATCGTCGGCGGCAACAGCGAGCTGTCGACGCGCTCCGGCCAGCAGGCCGCCTCGCTCGAGGAAACCGCGGCCAGCGTGACGCAGCTGACCGAGACGGTCAAACAGAACGCCGACAACGCGCGTCAAGCCAATGCGCTGGCCACCCAGGCCACGAACATGGCCGATGTCGGCGACACCGCCGTGCAGCGCATGGTCGGCTCGATCGAAAAGATCAGCGGCAGCTCGAACAAGATTTCCGAGATCACCGGCGTCATCGAGAGCATCGCGTTCCAGACCAATATCCTCGCGCTGAACGCCGCGGTGGAAGCGGCACGGGCCGGCGAACAGGGACGCGGGTTCGCGGTGGTGGCCAGCGAGGTACGCAGCCTCGCGCAGCGCTCGGCGGCGGCCGCCAAGGAGATCAAGGCGCTGATCGAAGCCTCGGTCACGACGATCGAGGACGGCGCCCGGCAGGCGAACGACGTCGGCACGACGGTGGGCGAGGTCAGGCAGGCGATCAAGCGCGTCTCCGATCTGATCGGCGAGATCGCGGCGGCCTCCGACGAGCAGAGCCGCGGCATCGAGCAGGTCAACCAGGCAGTCAACCAGATCGAGGACATCACGCGTCGCAACGCGGATCTGTTCGAGCAGGCCACCGGCTCGGCCCAGTCGCTCGAAAGGCAGGCGGTCCGGCTCACGACCGCCGTGTCGGCCTTCAAGCTGATGGCTTGAGCATGGGCAGCGAGCCGCCAATCCCAAGGCTGAACTGATGCACGCGGTGCTGTCCGAATTGCTATTCAAGGTACTTGCCTATCTGGCTCCAGCGGAGATGAAAAGCGCACCTCACGCTCGCTTGCTGTGAAGCATTCATGCCCACCGCCTGATCTGGCATCGCGCTTCTTCGCCCTCGCACACGCGACGCTCGGCGCCGGCCACCAGCCGATGCGAAGAGCCGGGCCAGCGCATACACCGATGATCGCCTGCACGCTGCGGGCGATGCCGAGTTGGATCGAGTTCGACGAGGTCGAGCTCGAAAAGCGGGATGGTACGAGCACGGCTCGGGACGCGCGAAACATTCACGCTCCGACAGCCGCGTGCAGTCATCGCGACCAGCGTCCGTATTCTGCGGCCGCGAACAGCCCTGCATGGCCGACGCCCTTGCGACGCGCCGCAATCCGCCCGCCTCCGCGCGGGCTTCCCCGGAGAGTTCCATCATGAACCACCTGCATCAGACAGTCCGTTTCAAAATCGTGGCGGCGATGACCGCCTGCGTGCTCGTCATCGCGTTCATTGGCGTGTACGGCTCGCTGACCATCGCGCGGCTCGAGCATATCGTCCGCAGCGAATACAGCAACACCGTCAAGCCGATCCGCGCGCTCAGCCAGGTGCGCGCGTCCATCCTCGAGGTGCAACGTTACATCCGCAGCATGCAGGCGAGCCACGACGCCGAGCGCAACGCGCACTCGCGCGAGCTCATCGCGCAGTCGCTCGACAAGATCGACAAGGCCTGGCCGGTGTACTACCCGTCCGGCGTCTCCTCGGACGCGGAGCGCGCGATCGCCGATCGGATCAACACGGCGCTGCCGCAGTTTCGCGACTCGAGCGCACAAATCGTGGCGGCGCTCGCGGCCGGTAACAACGACATGGTGAACCAACTCGCCGACGCGCAGCGCGCCGTGGCGGACCCGACGCTCGACGCGATCGCCACCGACATCGACATGAACGACAAGCAGGCCGCGCAGTACGCGGCAGACGGAGCGGCCAGCGCGCAGAAGGCGCGCTACACCGCCGTCGCGCTGATGGTCCTCGGCGTGGCGCTGGCTGTCGGCGCGTCGCTCTATCTGCTGCGCATCATCATGCGGCCGCTGAACGCGGCGATCGGCGTGGCCAATACGATCGCCGACGGGCAGCTCGAAGTGGCAATCGACACCTCGCATCGCGGCGAATTCGGCCAGCTGATGCAAGCGCTGCAGATCATGGACACGCAGCTCGCGCAGACGGTGCATCGCATCCAGGGCAGCACCGGCTCGGTATCGCTCGCGGCCAAGGAGATCGCGACCGGCAATCTCGATCTGTCGTCGCGCACCGAGCAGCAGGCCGCCTCGCTCGAGGAAACCGCCACGAGCATGACGCAGCTGACCGAGACGGTGAAGCAGAACGCCGACAATGCGCGGCAGGCCAACGGCCTCGCCACCCAGGCATCGAGCCTCGCCGAGGACAACAACCAGGCGATGCGCGAGATGGTCGACACCATCATGCGGATCAGCGGCAGCTCGGGGAAGATTTCCGAGATCACCGGCACCATCGAGGGCATCGCGTTCCAGACCAACATCCTGGCGCTGAACGCGGCCGTGGAAGCCGCGCGCGCGGGCGAACAGGGCCGCGGCTTCGCGGTGGTGGCGAGCGAGGTGCGCACGCTGGCGCAGCGCTCGGCGGCGGCGGCCAAGGAGATCAAGGAACTGATTGCCTCGTCGGTCGTGCTGATCGAGGGCGGCGCGGGGCAGGCCAACGACGTCAGCAACAAGATGAGCCACGTGCGCGAAGCGATCCGCCGCGTGTCGGACATCGTCGCGGAAATCTCGGCCGCCTCCGACGAACAGTCGCGCGGCATCGAGCAGATCAACCAAGCCGTCTCGCAGATGGATACCGTCACGCAGCAGAACGCGGCGCTGGTGGAGCAGTCCGCGGCGGCGGCGCAATCGCTGGACGAGCAGTCGTCGCTGCTGGCGCAGGCGGTGGCCGTGTTCCGCCTGACGGGCCACACCGGCACGCGCCACGCGTCGGCCGCGCGGCACCCCGTGGCGGCCGCGCCGTTCGCGGCAGGACCGGCTGGCCTTTGATGGTTGCAATGGGTCGCGCGGCGGCGGTTGGTGGCTGCCGCGGCTGCCGTAACAGGCCGCTTCGAAAAACCCGCTCGGCACGCCCGCGGACGTGCCAACAGGCGGGCGAGCCGCCGCGTGCGGGGAACGCTTCGTGAAGGTGCGTGTGCGGCTCGAAGCAAGGGGGTAGACGCCGCCGCTGCAGGTCCTCGTTCCCGTGGCGCGCGAGATACCCGGGCCCGTTAGCCCCGGCGCGTCCAGTTGCGCTTGGCGCGCCACAGCACCGTGGCATCGGCGTAGCCCACGGCTCTCGCGATAGCGGCATTGTTCATCCCCTCCCGCTCATGCAGCGTTGCCACGCTGCGCTGCCGCTCCTCGCGAATGATCTCGCGCACCGACGTATTGGCCATCGCGAGATGTCGCTGGAGCGAACGGTTGGACAGGCCCAGATCGCGGGCGATATCGGTCACGACGAGCTTCTCCCGCGCCAAGCGACGTGTCACCAGGTCCCGCACCTGATCCACCAGATTCTTCGGCATCGCGTCGCGCTCGATGAGATCCGTGGCATGACGTTCCATCAGGCGCGCCAGCGAAACGTCGACGCTCTTGAGCGGGGCGTCGAGATCCTGCGCGCACATCACCACGCCGCTCACCGGCTGCTGGAATCGCACCGGTGCCTGGAACACCCGCATCAGCGGCTTGATCTCGTCGGGCGCCGCATGTTCGAAATGGACTTCGACCGGCTTCCACTGGGCGCCCCTCACCAAGCGAATCATGTGGCACATCGAGCTGACGCTGTACTCCGCATCCTGACGCCGCGGCCATATGCCCGGATGCGCGATCCGGTATCGCCACATCGGCCAGCCATGATTGCCGGCCAGATCGACGATGGCCGCGCTCTGCCAGGACGCCAACGCCTCGCTGAAGCGGCCGATCGCGGCGCCTAGCGTGGGAGACGACACGAACAGGAAACCCGCGGGACCGAGTTCCGAAACCGGGATCTCCCGCCCGAGCCGCAGCCCGAGGAACGACTCGCCCAGCACCTGCGCGGCGCGCTCGAAGGCGCCGATGTAACGGCCGAGCGGCAGGATTTCGTAAGGATCGGAAAGCTGCCGCCGGCTCAGCCCGAATTCGGCCAGCAGCGCGTCGCAAGGGGCGCCCGCCGCGTCCAGCGCACGCACGATAGGCCCCATCACTGCGCCGCGAATCGTCGGATATCCATTGCTTGCCGACACGGTATCTGCGCCTCCTCGCGCGTCGTCGCCCATCACGTATCACCTGCCGCGGCTCACTTTATCTACGCAATGGCGCGACAGGCAAGTCGTCAAAAACACGGATGGCGCCATCGGTACGACGGGCCTGTCCGCGCCGGGCGACGACGCGCCTGGGCCGGCGCTTGGCCCGCAAAGCGCCGGGAGGCGCGGCGCCGGCCGGTGCCCGGCTACGCGAACCGCTCCAGCCGGTATGGCGACGGATCGATGAGCGGCGTGCGGTTCATCACCAGATCCGCAGCCAGTTGCCCCGCAGCCGGCGCCGTGCCGAAGCCGTGCCCCGAGAAGCCGGCGGCGAGCGTCAGGCCCGGAACGGCGGCCACCGGCCCGATCGCCGGCAGGGAGTCGGGCGTGATGTCCATCATTCCCGCCCAGACCTCCTCGACCCTGGCGTTCTCGAACACCGGCCATGCGGCCGCGAGATTGCGCATCGCTTGCGCGTTGATGGTGTCGTCGACGGCCGGATCCATGGTCCGCACCCGTTCGAACGGTGACACGTCGGCGCTGCTCCACCGGCGCGGCATGGCGAGATCGTTCAGGAAGTGACGGCCGAGCGACAGGCGCAGCATGTGCCGCTGACGCTTGAGCACCGGCAGGTAGCGGCGGCCGATCAGCAAATGGTCGAGCAGCAGGGGGGCGCCGAGCGCGGCGCGGTGGGTGATGGTGAAGCCCCCGTCCCGACGCTTGCGGAACGAGAAATCCGGCCCGCCCACGGCAATCTCGGTGGGGCCTTGCATCGGCGCGGTGCGGATCGCATGGCAGATCAGCGGCAGCGTCGGCAACGCCACGCCGAGATTGCCGAGAAAGCGGCGGGACCACAGGCCGCCGGCCAGCAGCACCTGCTCGCAGCGAATCTCGCCGCGCTCGGTGACGACGCCGCTCACGCGGCCCGCCGCCAAGGTCAGCGAACGCACGGCGCAATGCTCGACGATCACGCCGCCCCTGCGCTGCATGGCATTGGCGATCGCGCTCGATGCGAGCGTGGGCTCGGCGCGTCCGTCCGAGGGCGTGAAGATGCCGCCCGCCCAGCCGCCTCTGCCGCCCGGCACCAGCACGTCGATCTCGCCCTGGGTGAGCAGCCGGGAATCGAGCTCGAGCGGCGCCACCGCCTTCATCCAGCTCTCGTGCATGGCCATTTCGGCCGCCGTGCCGGCGAGGTACATGATGCCGGCCTGGCGATAGCCCACATCGGCGCCCACCCTCGCCGTCATCTCCTTCCACAGCCGGTCGGACGCCAGCGACATCGGCATGTCGGGGGCCGCTCGTCCCATCTTGCGTACCCAGCCGAGATTGCGCGAGGACTGCTCGCCGGCCAAGCGCCCCTTCTCGAGCACGACCACGCAGATGCCGCGCTCGGCCAGCGTGAGCGCGGCCGTGAGGCCGACGATGCCGCCGCCGATGACGACCACGGTCGCGCAGGCGGGAAGATCCGTCGACGTCGCGACGGGAGCAATGCTGGGTGCCATGCGGAAAATCCTCAAGCAAGCGCGGAAAGCCGGCGGGCGCGGCGCAGCCGCTGCCCGGAACACATCATCAGAGCGCGATCGTCAGCCGATCGGTCGGCGCGAGCGATGCGCCGCGATACGCCGTCACTTCGATTTCCACCTTGTAGACCGTCGAACCCAGCGGCGGACAGGTCACCGTGCTGGCGGGATCGATGCCGCGGAACTTCTCGCCGACCTGGGTCATGACCGCCTGCGTGTCGTGCGGATCCTGGATGAACACGCGCGATGCCACCACGTCCGCCAGGCTCGAACCCGCCGCCGCCAGCGCCGCTTCGATATTGGCAAGCACCTGCCGCGTCTGCTCGACCACGTCCTGCGGAATCTGCTGGGTTTCCGGATGGCGCCCAGCCGTATTCGATACGAAAATCCAGTCGCCCACGCTGACGAGCCGCGAGTAACTGCCGATTTCCTCGAACTTCGAGCCGGTCTTGATCTTGACTATCTTGGTCATGCAACCTCCGAAAACGGATGCTTGAAAGGAAGCGCAGCGCGGCGCGGACACGCGCCGCGCGCTGTCGGGCCACTCAGCGCAATACGGGCACGTCCCACAGGTTCAGCTTCACGCCGATGCCGCGCTCGATCGCGTTGCGATACACCACCGTGCCCCACGCCACGTCCTCCACCGGCATCCCGCCCACCGACATGATGATGATCTCGTCATCGTTCTGGCGGCCCGGCGCCTGGCCCGCCACGATCTTGCCCAGGTCTTCCAGCTGCTCGGCGGCCATCTTGCCCTCCGCGATCATGTCCATGAAGCGCACGCCGATGATTGGCACGTGGGTATGCGCGGGTTTCGGCAGCTCCTCGAACCACGCTTCGTAGAGCCCGGCGTTGTCGACCACCTTGCGCACCTCGGCCCGCTCCATGCCCTCGTCGATGTTGCAGAGCGCCGGCATCGCCAGATAAGTGCCGGGCTTCACCCACTCGCGCTTGACGAGCGGATACTGCGAGGGGTCGCCGGTCGCGCCGGAATTGCAGTAGCTGACGATATCCGAGCCACGCACCACGGCCTCGACGGTATCGACCACCTCGACGGTCGTGACCTGCGGGAACGTCACCGCGAGCCAGCTCAGAAAGCTGTCGAGGCTGGCCTGGCCGCGTCCCTTGATTTTCACCGTGTCGATCATCGGGCAGGCCGCGATCAGGGCCATCAACGTGGTCTTGGCCATCACCCCGGGGCCGACGATGCCGACGATGCGCGAGTCCTTGCGCGCCAGGTGACGCGCGCCCACGCCGGGGATCGCGCCGGTGCGATATGCCGACAGCAGGTTCGCCGACATGAAGGCGAGCGGCGCGGCCGTGTCGGCGTCATTGAGCACGAAGGTCAGGATCGAGCGCGGCAGCCCCTTGTCGCGGTTCTCGATGTTCGAGCCGTACCATTTCATGCCCGCGGTGCGAAAGCGGCCGCCGAGATAGGCCGGCATCGCCATGAAGCGGCGATCCGCGGTCGGCTTGGGCATGTCGGGAAACGGCGACTGCTCGGGGAAGAACACCGCGGCACCGTGGGAATCGTTGTTGGCGCCGGCCATCCGGTAGTCGCCGTGATACAGGAGTCCGAACATTTCCTCCATGGTGTCGACGCAGGCGGGCATGTCGGTCACGCCGGCGTGGATCATGTCCTGCTCGGACAGGTAAATGAAATCAATCTTCGTGTCTCGTGTCATTTGAAATTTTCTCGACTCGAATCTCCGGCGCGCTGCGCTACGGCCGGATCATTCGTGGGTGGCGGGATCGCTCGGCACGAGTATCGGATAGGGAGGCAAGCGCAAGCCATGACAGTTCGCGCCAGATGTTCGATACATTGCGCCACTCGGCCTGATCGAGCGAGCCCGAACCCAATCGGCGATGCCCGCGTCGCGCGGGAAGACAGACGGTGCGCCGGCAGCGGCTGGCGTGCGCGAGGCGCCGGCCCCGCCGCGGGAGGCGCGCGAGATCGAGACCGCGCTCGGGCCGGCGGGGACGTGTCGGCCGCAGCCGGCCGTCCCGGCCGGCCGGGTGATATCAATGGCCTGGATCGAGATAGCCAATTAATATCAATTTTGTGAATTCGAAGCTTGGACCTAAGCTTGTGCCAAGCGGTGCGCGCGACGGTACGGCCGCCGATCCTTCTCACACCAATTCGCCATGCAAACCTTCACCTTCAAGGTCCGCGTCGACGCGATACGCGACGAAGCCCAGGACATCCGCTCGTTTCGCATCGTCCGGCTCGACGGCCTGCCGTTCGACGTCCATGAGCCCGGCGCGCACATCGACGTCACCGCGCCGTCGGGGATCACACGACAGTATTCGCTGTGCGGCGACCCGGCCGAACGCGGCGCGCAGCTGTTCGCGGTCAAGAAGGAAGCGGCGTCGCGCGGCGGCTCGCGCTCGCTGCACGACGACGTGGTGGTCGGCTCGGAGCTGATAGTCAGCCCGCCGCGCAACCTGTTCCGGCTCGCCGAGCAGGCACGCACGCACGTGCTGATCGGCGCCGGCATCGGCATCACGCCGCTGCTGTCGATGGCGTACCGGCTGACGGCGCGCGGCACGCCGTTCGTGCTGCATTACTTCGCGCGCAGCGAGGCGCATGCCGCTTTCCTGCCGACGCTGTCGCGCGAGCCGCTGGCACGCCATCTGCGCCTTCACTTCGGCGTCGAACCGGCCGACCTCGAGGCGGCGCTGCACGACTGCCTGAGCGGCGCCGGGCCCGGCACGCACGTCTATACCTGCGGCCCGGGCCCGTTCATGGACCAGGTGGTGGAAGCCGGCGAGGCGGCGGTCGGCGCCGACGCCGTGCATCTGGAGCGCTTCGCGGCCGAGCCCGTCGCCGCAGCCGAGGGCACGCTCGACAGCTTCGAGGTGCAGGTGGCCGGTTCCGGCCGGGTGGTCCAGGTCGGCAAGGGACAGACGATCGTCGGCGCGCTGGCGGAAATCGGCATCGACATCGACACATCGTGCGGCGAAGGCGTGTGCGGCACCTGCATCGTCGACGTGGTGGACGGCGAGCCCGACCACCGCGACCACTGTCTGAGCAAGGCCGAGCGCGCCGCCAACCGGGTCATTTGCTGCTGCGTGTCGCGCTCGCGCTCGAAGCGGATCGTGCTCGACGTCTGAGCGCGGGCCGGGCGGCCGCCTCCGAGCCTGCGAAGCGCCGCATGATCTGGCCCAGCAGCTGGCGCATCCAGGCAATGCCCTCGTCCTCGTGAAAATGCTCGTGCCAGTGCATCGTCACGCCCACCGGCGCGATCGCCACCGGCAGCTCGAAGATGTCGAACGCGCCGTCCTTCGCGAAGATCTGGGCCAGCCGGCGCGGCAGCGTGGCGACGAAATCGGTCACGGCCAGCACGCGCGGCAGTGCCACGAAGTGCGGCACCTCGAGGCCGATGTTGCGCGCCACGCCCTGGGTGCGCAGCGCATCGTCGAGCGCGTGGTGGCTGTGCTCGATCGAGCGCACCAGCACGTGCGAGGCGCGGCCGAATTCGGCCAGCGTCAATGCCGGTCTGGCCGGGCCGCCCACGCGGCGTCGCATCATGCAGACGTACCCTTCCTCGAACAGCACCTGGTGGCGCGTGCGCGCCGTCAGCTCGGGCAGGTTGCCGATCGCGAAATCGAGCCGGCGCGCGCGCAGCGCGTCCTCGATCTCGCCCACCGGCAGCGGCTGCACGACCACCTTGATGTTCGGCGCCAGCCGATTCACTTCCTCGCAGATCGACGGCAGATAAGCCATCTCGCCCGCGTCCGAGAGCGACAGACGGAACGCGCGCGTGCTGACGGCGGGATCGAACCGCTCGGCATAGCGCAGCGCCTCGCGCACGGTATCGAGCGCGCGCGCGACGATCACCGCCAGTTCCTGCGAAATCGGCGTGGGCTGCATGCCATGGCGCGTGCGCACGAACAGCGGATCGTCGAACAGCGCGCGCAGCCGCGCCAGCGAATAGCTCATCGCCGGCTGTGACAGCGCCAGCCGCGCGCCGGCCTTGGTCAGGCTCTGCTCCTCGACGATGGCCAGAAAGACTTGCAGCAGGTTGAGGTCGACACCGTCGAGCGATCGCATGGTGATATCCATCCGGTTGATGTGACTTGCGATTTTAGATCAATTTGACGCATGACACCCCCCGCTCGACACTATCGCCAAGCGCCGGCCAGCTCCGGCGATCGACAACCCCGCGTTCCATCGCGATCACCACGATACCTCCGACCATGAGTGAAACCTGGCAAAGCATCGATACGCGTGCACTGCGCGGCCGCGCGGAAGCCGACCGTATCGCCCCGTCGCTCTACTACGATCCGCAGATCTTCGAGGCCGAGCTCGAGCGCATCTTCTACAAGACCTGGATCTGGGTCGCGCACGAAAGCGAGCTGCCGCAGCCCGGCGACTTCCGCACCACCACGATCGGCCGCCAGCCGGTGATCGTGGTGCGCGACAGGACGGGCACCGTCAACGTGCTGCAGAACCGCTGCCGCCACCGCGGCGCGACGGTCTGCGAGGAGCACCAGGGCAACGCAAAGGGCTTCACCTGCCCGTACCACAGCTGGTCCTACGCGCTCGACGGCGCGCTGCGCGCGCTGCCATACGGCGACGGCTACGAGGGCGTGTGCGAGAAGGGCGACCTGCCGCTCGAAAAGCTGCGCGTCGGCATCTATCAAGGCCTGATCTTCGCGAGCTTCAATCAGGAAATCGAACCGCTCGAGGATTTCCTCGGCGGCGCCAAGCCCTGGATCGACCTGTTCATGAAGCAGGGCGCCGGCTACCCGATCAAGTCGAACGGCGAGCACAAGTTCCGCTTCAAGGGCAACTGGAAGATCCAGCTCGAGAACACCACCGACCTGTATCACTTCCCGGTGGTGCACAAGTCGTGGATGAAATCGATCGACGAACAGACGGCCGAGGTGATCACCCGCTTCATGACCAGCGACAAGGCATTCTGCCGGTCGCTGGGCAACGGCCACAGCCTGGCCGTGCTGGTGCCCGAAATCGTCGACCTCGACGTGGACGACGGCGCGCCGCTGCCCGAGCGATACGACGCGCTGGTCGCGCAACTGTCCGCAAGGCACGCGCCGGAGGAGGTGCGCCGGATCGTGCGCTCGCTGATGGGCGTCGGCTTCAACCTGAACCTGTTCCCGAACCTCGCGCTGTCGATGGCGTTCTTCCGCGTGCTGCGTCCGATCTCCGCCGAGGAAACCGAGATCCGTCACGTCGCGCTGGCGATGGACGGCGGCCCCGAGGAAGCGAACCGCGTGCGCCTGCGGATCCACGAGCATTTCCAGGGCCCGCTCGGTTTCGGCAGCCCCGACGATGCTGAAGCCTGGGAGCGCGTGCAGCGCGGCGCGCATGCCGGCCCGCACACGCCGATCCTGGTGAACCGCGGCCTGAACCGCGAGACCAGCGCACCGAACGGTGAGAAGACCGCGCATGCGACCGACGAGACGGGCATGCGCGAGGCATACGCGCAATGGCGCAGGATGATGGAGGCATGATGAACCAGCACAACACGCCGGGGTCCGACGACACCTTCGCGCGCGCCCAGCGCTTCATCTGGCGCGAGGCCGAGATGCTCGACCGCCGCGAGTATCGCGAGTGGCTGACGCTGTGGGACGAGGCCGGCCACTACGTGGTGCCGATCGATCGGACCACGACCGATTTCGCGGCGACCCTGAACTACGCCTACGACGACCACGAGATGCGCGCAAAGCGCGTCGAGCGAATGACCTCCGGCCACTCGGCCTCGGCCGCCGATGCGGCACGCACGGTGCGCACCGTGTCGCGCTTCACGCTGGCGAGCCGGGACGCGAACACGATCGAAATGCGCTCGGCGCAGATCGTGATCGCCTACAAGCGCGCCGCCACCACGATCTTTGCGGCCGACGTCGCGCACACGCTGCGCTTCGAGGGCGGCGAAGCGCGCCTGGTGCAGAAGGTGATCCGCCTGATCGATTCGACCGAGGCACTGAACGCGATCGGTTTCCTGCTTTAACGACACCAGCGGCCGGCGCGCCTCGCGCGCGCCGGCGCCGGTCTTCTCCCGGGGTTCTTTCGATGCCCACGCTCGAAGTCTATCTGCCCGCCGGCCAGCCCGAGGCGCGCAAGGCGGCGCTGATCGCCCATCTCACCCACGCCACCGTCGAGGCGATCGGCGCCCCCGCCGAATCGGTGCGCGTGCTGCTCAGCGAGTTGCCCGACGGCCATTACGGGCTCGGCGGCACGCGCGCCGCCGGCGGTGCGCTGCCGGTGATCGTCGCGATCCTGATCGCGGGCCGCACGCTGGACCAGAAGCGCGCGTTGATCGGCGCGCTGGCCGATACGGCCGCCGCGACCCTCGACGCGCCGCCCGATGCGACGCGCGTGATGATCAAGGACATCCCGAACACCGATTTCGGCATCGGCGGCAAGACCGCGAAGTCGCTGGGCCGCTGATTCTCGCCGGCGCGCCGCGTCCCGCCGCGGCGGCCGGCCCCCCTTTCCTGACGGGCTCACGATGACGCCGATCCCCTCCCTTTCGCTTGCCTCGCTCGCCGAGCGCCTGAGCCGCCTCGAGGCCGAGCGCGAAGTCCGCCACGCCTTCACGCGCTACATGGCGCTCTGCGACGTTCCCGTGCGCCCGCTCGCGGGCGAATCGCTGGCCGCGCTGTTTACCGCCGACGCAATCTGGGAAGGCGTCGGCCGGCACTATGAGCACGCCTTCGGCCGGCACCAGGGCCGCGCGGCGATCGTGGCGATGCTGTCGCGCTACCTGCCGCCGACGCCGCACTTCGCCACCAACACGCACTTCGTCACCGCCGAGACGATCGAGGTGGCGCACGACGCGCGCCGTGCCACCGGCCGCTGGATCATGATGCAGGCCTCGGGCTACGTCGACGGCCGGGCCGAGCTGATCGGCGCGCGGCTCGTGGTCGATTTCGTCCCGGACGCCGATTCGCCGCGCTGGCGAATCGCGCATTTGCGCACCGAACGCCTGTTCGACGCGCCGTGGCAGGTCAATCCGCGCGCGGCACTGCCGCCCGCCGACGGGAGCACGCCCGCATGAGCACCTTCATCCAGACCCTGGCGCTCGGCGGCCGCGGCCCCGACAGCCCGACGATCGCCATCAAGGACACGATCGACATCGCCGGCCACCGAACCACCGGCGCGAGCCGCGCCCTCGCCGAGGTCGCGCCGGCGCGCCGCCACGCGCACGTGGTGCAGCGCCTGCTCGACGCCGGCTGGCGCATCGTCGGCAAGGCCAACATGCACGAGCTGGCATTCGGCATGACCGGCATCAACGACTACACCGGCACGCCCGAGAACCCGCAGGCGCGCACGCGCATTCCCGGCGGTTCGTCGAGCGGCTCGGCTGCCGCGGTCGGGCTGGGACTCGCCGACGCCGCGCTCGGCACCGACACCGGCGGCTCGATCCGCGGCCCGGCGGCCTGCTGCGGCGTGATCGGGCTGAAGCCGACGTTCGGGCGCGTCTCGCGCGACGGCGTGGCCCCGGCCGTCACCACGCTCGACTGCGTC
Source organism: Burkholderia glumae LMG 2196 = ATCC 33617 (assembly GCF_000960995.1). Taxonomy (NCBI): domain Bacteria; kingdom Pseudomonadati; phylum Pseudomonadota; class Betaproteobacteria; order Burkholderiales; family Burkholderiaceae; genus Burkholderia; species Burkholderia glumae. The sequence continues at coordinate 272,984 of NZ_CP009434.1, forward strand.
GGCCCGTTCGCGCGCGAGATGCGCATGCTGATCGCCGCGATGACGGCGATCAGCGCCGATTTCGACGGCCGGGCGGCCGCCGCGCCGGCCGCCGCGCTGCGGATCGGCATCGTCGCGGCGCCGGCTCGGCACGAGTTCGGCGCCGCCGTCGTCGACGCGGTCCGGCGCGCCGGCAACGGCGCTCGGGCGTGCGCGCTGCCGCGCCTGGGCGAGGCCTTCGAAGCCGGCCTCGCCGTGATCAATGCCGAAACCTCGGCGGCCTTCGGCCATCTGGTGGGCAGCGGCAAGCTGGGCGCCGATCTCGAGGCACGCCTGCGCGCCGCGGCGGCCACGACGCGCGAGGCGCTCGAGGCCGCCGAGCGGGTGCGGCGCGCCTTCACCGACGAGGTGGATCGCGCGCTCGAACGGGTCGACCTGCTGGTCATGCCGACCCTGCCGGACTTCCCGATCACCGTGGAGGAGGCGCGCGGCGGCCGCCCGGTCATCGCGATGTCGTCGCTGATCCGCCCGTTCAATCTCAGCGGTCATCCGGCGCTGAGCCTGCCGCTGCCGGTCGCCGGCTCGACGCTGAAGGCCGGCCTGCAGATCGTCGGCCGCCACGACGCGGACGAGCAGGTATGCGCGTTCGGCTCGCACCTGGAGCGCGCGCTGGCCGCCTGAGCCCGGCGCCGGCGAGGCCGCGCCGCCAGCCGGCGCAGCGCGCCGGCTCGTTCGCTGCTCATACGAAATCGCGCGCGCCGACGCGCCCGCGCACGGTGGCGCACTTTATCGAGAAATTGGCGTAATCCGCCTTATGGCGGATTTTTTTTAGCTACCTACGATGCCATCACGCCGGCTGCAATCGGCCGCTCGGGCAAGACCCCGGCATGCCCGGCCCGGCCGCGCCAGCGAGGCAGCCGGATACCCAACACGATACCGAGACAACGATGCCCGACTCCCCCTCTACTTCCGCTCTCGACGTGCCGCGCTCGCAGCCGGCCGTGAATTCCATCGGACTCTGGCAGATCGTCTTCCTGGTGATCTCGGCGGCGGCGCCGCTGACCGGCGCGCTGGGCGGCGTGCCGCCCGCCATCAGCCTGGGCAACGGCGCCGGGATACCCGGCGCGTTCGTGATCGCCGGCCTGGTGCTGCTGGTGTTCAGCGTGGGGTTCGCCTCGATGAGCCGCCACGTGGTGCGCGCCGGCGCCTTCTACGCCTATCTCACGGCCGGCCTGGGCCGCCCGATCGGCATGGCCGGCGCGTTCGTCGCGCTGCTCTCCTACACCAGCATCCAGATCGCGCTGTACGGCCTGTTCGGCTTCTTCTGCTCGACCATCCTCGGCCCGCTGCTGCAAACCAGCCTGCCCTGGTATGGCTATGCCGTCGGCTGCGCGGCGATCGTGCAGTTCACGGGGCTGCGCGGCATCGACCTGAACAGCCGCGTGCTCGGCGTGCTGATGTGCCTCGAACTCGGCATCCTGCTGCTGCTGAGCGGCGCGATCCTGCTGCACGGCGGCGGCCCCGACGGGCTGACGCTGGCGCCGTTCGCGCCGCGCCATCTGCTGGGCGGCCATGTCGGCATCGCGGTGATGTTCGCGTTCGCCTCGTTCATCGGCTTCGAGGCCACCGCCATCTACGGGCAGGAGTGCCGCAACCCCAGGCGCACGGTGCCGCGCGCGACCTATCTGTCGGTGGTGCTGATCCTGCTGTTCTTCGCCTTCGTCACCTGGACGATCGTCTGTGCCTACGGCGTATCGCAGGTGGCCGACGCCGCCACGCGGCATCCCGGCGACTTCTGGTTCATCCAGTCGGACCGCTACCTCGGCAGCGCGCTGACGACGACCATGAGCTTCCTGCTGCTGACGAGCCTGTTCGCGAGCCTGCTGTCGTTCCACAACATGATCGTGCGCTACCTGCACGCGCTGGCCAGCGAACGGATCCTGCCCGTCGCGCTGCAGCGGCTGCATCCGAAGCACGGCTCGCCTTACCTGGCGAGCTATCTGCAGACGCTGTCGATCCTGGTCCCGCTGGCGATCTACGCGGCGCTCGGCACCGACCCGTTCGCGACCGTATTCAGTTGCACGGCGGCACTCGGCATCCTCGGCGTGGTGCTGCTGCAAGCCGGCACCAGCGTGTCGGTGGCGGTTTTCTTCATGGTCACGCGGCTCGACACGCGGCTGTGGCACGCACGGCTCGCACCGGTGCTGGGCGCCCTCGCGCTGTTCGCCGTCGCCGCGATCCTGATCCGCAATCTCGACGCCCTGAGCGGCTCCGACAGCCCGGTGATCGCGACCTTCCCGTGGATCCACGCCGGCGTGGCCCTGGTCGGCATCGCGGTGGGCCTGGTGCTGCGGCGCGTGCGCCCCGACATCTATGCCCGCTTCGGGCAATGACGCGGCCCGGCGCCGGCCTGCGTCGCGCCGCCTGCATTCACGCAACCGGCAGGCCGCGCGGCGGCCTGCCAGCCTCCACCCGCGCCTTGCCGCCGGGCATCGCGCTTACCCGGTAGACCTTTCCATGACGCACTTCCCTGTCAGGCTCATCGCTCCGGCGCTGGCGGCGCTCGCCCTCGCCACGACGGTCCACGCGCAATCGTCGGTCACGCTGTACGGCACGATCGACACGGGCGTGGTGTTCAGCTCGAACCAGCAGGCCACGCGCGCCGACGGCACCACGGGCGGCCATCCGACCTGGCAGGTGGCGGGTGGCAATCTGGTGCCGTCGCGCTTCGGCCTGACGGGCAGCGAGGACCTGGGCGGCGACACCCACGCGAACTTCACGCTCGAAGGCAGCCTCTTTTCCCAGAACGGCGCGTCGATCGACAACGGCGCGATCTTCAACCGCAATGCCTGGGTCGGCCTGGCGAATCCGCGCTACGGCGCGCTCACCCTGGGCCGGCAGTACGACCCGTTCTCCGACTACCTCGGCGCCTACGCCTCGAGCAATAGCTGGGCGACCCTCTACGGCTCGCACTTCGGCGACGTCGACAACCTCAACGAGGCATTCAACTTCAACAATTCGATCAAGTACCTGAGCCCGAGCTTCGGCGGCCTGACGGTGGGCGGGCTGTTCAGCCTCGGCGGCGTGCCCGGCGATTTCTCGCAGCGGCGCGGCTGGTCGGTCGCGGCCAGCTACGCGCGAGGCCCGCTGTCGCTGAGCGCCGGCTATCTGACGCTGCGCAATCCGATGCAGGCCGCGCTCGGCGGCGAGCGCGGCTACTTCGGCGACCTGAGCTGCGCCAACGCGGACGCGCCGTACTGCGAACTGCAGAACGCGGCGCGGCTCTCGGTATTCGGCGCGGGCGGCGCCTATACGATCGGCACGGTGACGGTGGCGCTCAGCTACACCCACACCGAGCTCGCGCAGAGCCGGTACTACAGCGCGGCGGGCGCGGGCGGCACCGACCTGCGCTTCGACGTCGGCGAGCTGAACACGACCTGGCAGGCCACGCCGTTGCTGCTGCTCGGCGCGGCCTACATCCTCAACGACGTGCAGCCGTCGGGCCGCGCCTCGACGCGCATCCATCAGCTCAATCTCGGCGCCACCTACAGCCTGTCGAAGCGCACCGCGCTGTACGCGGTGGCGATCGGCCAATGCTCGGGCGGCGCGGGACTGGGCCTCGACGCCGCGGGCGGCGCGACGCGCAACCTCGCCGAAATTCCGAATCTCGTGAACAGCGACACGAACCGCCAAATGGCCGTGATCGCCGGCATCCGCCACAACTTCTGACCGCATCCGCGGCGCCCGCGCGGCGCCGCCGCGTTGCCGGCCGGCGCGGCTAGCGGGCCGCGTCGCCGCCGCGATGCAGCGGCAGCCAGAAGCGACAGTCGAGGCCGCCGCCCTCGGCGGCAAACGCGCGGATCCGGCCGCCGTGGCGCGTCACGATGTTATTGCAGAGCGACAGGCCGATGCCGTTGCCGGCCGGCTTGGACGAGGAGAATCCGTCGAACAGGCCGGCATGGACGCCCTCCGGCACGCCCGGCCCGTTGTCGCGCACCTGCACCATGGCGGCGTCGCCGTCGCGCGCGGCGGCGATCGTCAGGCGCCGCGCGCCGGGCGGCATTTCCAAGAGCGCATCGATCGCGTTGAAGGCGAGATTGAGGATCACCTGCCCGATCAGCACGCGCTCGCACTCGACCGGCAGCGCCGCCGCCGGCGGCTCGACGGCGACCTGCACGCCCGTATCGCGCGCGCGCAGCTCGACGAAGTACGCCACCTCGGCGAGGATCGCGGCGAGGTCCACGACCCCGACGTTCGGCGCCCGGCGCGCCACGTACTCGCGCACGCTGCCGATGATCGCGGCGGCGTGCTCGGCCTGCCGGTCGGCGGCGCGCAGGCCCCAGATCGCACCGTCCAGCTGGCCCGGCGCGGCGAGCCGCTGAATCGTGCCCTCGATGAAATTGCGGATCGCCGCGAGCGGCTGGCTCAGTTCGTGCGCGATCGCGATCGCCATCTCGCCCATCGCGTTGTAGCGCCCGGCGTATTCGAGCTGGCGCGCCTCGGCGCGGCGCGCGTCCTCGATGCGCACCACGTCGGTGACGTCGCGAAAGTGGATCAGCACGCCGGCCAGATCGTCGGTGCCGTGCAGCTGGCGGCACGTGATGCGCAGCCAGCGCGCGCCGTCGCGCATCCGGTAGCGCGCCGGTGCCGACGGCCCGCCGGTGGGCGCCTCGCGCAGCTGCGCCTGCAGGCGCGCGTGGTCGAGCGGATCGAGGTGGTCGGTCACCACGCCCGGCGGCGTTCGCGCATCGAGCGCGAGCAGGCGCCGCCCCGACGCGCTGAGGTACTGAATCGCGCCCGCCTCGTCGAGCACCGCGACGCCTTCGCCGAGGTCCTGCATGAATTCGCGCAGCCGCGTTTCGTAGTGCCTGAGCTTCTGCCGGATCGCCTCCTCGGCGCTGATGTCGCGGAACTGCACCATCACCACCGCCCGCTCGCGCAGCTTCACGTGGGTGACGATCGCCTCGGACAGCATGTCCTCGCCGCGCCGCGACCGGTAGCACCACTCATAGACCTGCGGCCCTTGCGTCTCGGCGCGATCCATCGCGGCTATCGCGTTCTCGCGTGCGTATCTGGGCTCGGGCCGCGTCATGTCGTGCGCCTTCAGCGGCAGCAGCTCCTCGACCGTGAAGCCGAGCGCGTCGCAGGCGGCGCGGTTGGCCCAGACGATCGCCTTGGTGTGCGCGTCGTGCAGCAGCACGCACAGCGTCAGCGAATCGAGCAGGCGGCGGAAATCGTCTTCGGCGGGGAACGTCATAGGGCGGATGGAATCGGCGGCCTTCGGGGCGGCGCTGCTGCCTGCCACGATACACCGCGACGCGCGCGGCGGCATCTGAAGATTTCTTTAGTCCGCTGCGGGCAATCCCCCGATCCGCGGGCCGAGGCCCCAATTGCCGCGCCGTTCCGGCGTTCCTAGACTGAGCCTCAGATCAACCGGTTCGGGCGAGCCGTTCGCCACGCGCGGCGACCACCCGGCTCGCATCGCCGTCCCGCACCATCAGGAGATATGTCATGGCTACCCCCGCCGCCGTCGCCCCGGCGCAACCCAGTCCACGCTCGGCCGGTGCCGCCGTCGAGCCCCGCCCGCTGTCGACCCTGGAGGAACTCGTCGAGGTCATCGTGGCGCGCCGCGACGAATTCGAACGGCTGTCGCACGTGCCGCGCGACGTCATCGATCTGTTCAAGCGGGCCGGCATCTACCGGGCCGCCACGCCGAAGCGCTTCGGCGGCGACGCGCGCGCGCCGGCCGAATTTCTCGAGATGATCGAGACCATCGCGACGGCGGACGGCTCGGCCGCGTGGGTCGCGAGCTTCGGCTCGGCCAACGTCTACCTCGCGGCGCTGCCGCTCGAGACGCAGGCCAGGCTCTATGCGGGCGGCCCCGATCAGGCCTTCGGCGCCGGGCTGTTTCCGGTGCAGAAGGTCCGGCGCGCCGACGGCGGATGGCTGATCGACGGCACCTGGAAGTTCGCGAGCGGCTGCAAGGGCGCGGACTGGCTCGGCGTGGGCATCGATACCGGCGCCAACGGCGACGGTGCGCCCAACAAGCCGCGCACCGCGGTCTTTCCGGCCAGCGAGATCGAAATCGTCGAGAACTGGAGCGTGGTGGGCATGCAGGGCACCGGCAGCCACGACCTGCGCGTCAACGGCAAGGTCGTGGCCGACGAATGGACCTTCGTGCGCGGCGGCGCGCCGACGGTGGACGAGCCGCTGTATCGCTATCCGACCGTCGCCTACGCGGCGCAGGTGCTGGCGGTGGTGAATCTCGGCCTGGCGCGCGCCGCGCTCGACGTGTCCAACCAGATGTCGGGCGGCCGGCGCACCACCACCGGCGCGCCGCAGCTGGCCGATCGCGCCTACTACCGAATCGAGCTGGCCAAGGCCGAAGCGCAACTGCGTTCGGTCCGGGCCTTCTTCTACGACGCCACGCGCACCGTCTGGGAATCGATCCAGGCCGGCGGCGCGGCCACGCCCGAGCAGGTCAGCCTGCTGCGCCTGGCCGCCACCCAGGCCGCCCGCGAGGGCGCGGACGTGGTATATCGGGCCTACCGGCTCGGCGGCACGATGGCGATCTATCGCACCCATCCGTTGCAGCGCCTGCTGCGCGACGCGCTCGTCGTCACGCAGCATGCCTTCCTCGCGGAAGGCAACTACGACGGCGCCGGCGCGGTGTTCGTCGGCGTGCCGCCGATCCCGGGCTACCTGTGACGTCTGCGCGCCTGCGCCGTGCCGGTGGCGTGCGCGCCGGCCTGTGCGCATCCTCTTCATCCGACCTCGAGCGAGATTCCATCCCATGAGCGAATCCCCCAAGCTTGCGCTGCGCGTCCTGTTCTGCTGCGGCGTCACCCAGAATTTCTTCGATCTCCCGCGCGAGCAGATCGGCACGGTCTGGCAGGCCTACGGCAAGATGCTGGCCGCCGTCGAAGCGATGCAAGGCGTGAAGATCCTCGGCATCATGGACGACGACCGGCTGACCGTCGGCAACGCGGACGGCGCGCCCTGGACCTTCTACATCATGGCCGACGTGGCCGACTTCGATACCGCCGTGGCGGTCTGCAACCTGTACCGCACCACGCCGGTCGGTGACTACAACCTGTGGCGCTACGGCAAGATCGAGGCGCGCATCGGCCGCGAACTGGTGGTGCCGCCCGCCGCGGCCGCGGCCTGAGCGCACCGCCCGCAACCGGGCGCGCGCCGCGCGCCGTCAGACAAGGAGCATCCCGGATGGAACCTAGAACCGTCGTCGTGACCGGCGCCGCGCGCGGCCTCGGCGCCGCGCTCGCCGCGCGCTTTCACGCAGCCGGCTATCGGGTCGCGCTGGCCGACGTCGCGCTCGACGCCGCCCAGGCCACGGCGCGGGCACTGAGCCCGGACGGCTCGCAGGCCGTCGCGCTGTCGCTCGACGTGACCCGCAAGGACGATTTCAGCGCCGCGCTCGACGCCGTCACGGCACGCTGGGGGCGCGTCGACGTGCTCGTCAACAACGCCGGCGCCTCGAAGGTGGTGCCGCTGATGGACATCACGGCCGAGCAGTTCGACCAGGTGATCGACGTGAACCTGCGCAGCGTGCTGTTCGGCTGCCAGGTGTTCGGCCAGTATTTCGCCGATCAGGGTGGCGGGCGCATCGTCAACATCGCCTCGCTGGCGGGCCAGAACGGCGGCTCGGCCACCGGCGCGCACTACGCCGCCGCGAAGGGCGGCACGCTCACGCTGACCAAGGTGTTCGCCCGCGATCTGGCCGCACGCGGGGTCACGGTCAACGCGATCTCGCCGGGGCCGCTCGACCTGCCGATCGTCCACCAAAGCGTGCCGGCGGACCGGCTCGAAAAGGTGATCTCGACGATCCCGGTCGGCCGGCTCGGCCCCGCCGACTACATCGCCGACGTGGCGGTGCTGCTCGCCTCGGGCAATGCCTACTTCGCCAACGGGGCCTGCTGGGACGTCAACGGCGGCCTGTACATGCGATGAAGCCGGGGCCCGCCCACCGCTCGGCATCGCTTGCGGCCGCCGGGCCGCAACGCGCGCGGGTTCTGCGCCCGGCGGGCGGCGCGCACCGGGCGCGATACACGCGCGCCGGGCTCAACGCCCGGCCGACCCGCTCATCCCGTCCCCGGGCGCGCCCCATACGAAGGTCACGTCGCGCACCAGGCTCGCGATCGACGCTACCCCGAGCTTTTCCTTGATGCTGGCCCGGTGCACGTCCACGGTCTTCACGCTGATCGACAGCTCGGAGGCGATCTTCTTGCTGCCCTTGCCGTCGATCACGCCGCGCAGCACCTCCCGCTCGCGCGCCGTGAGCGATTCGATGCGCTGACGCAGCTCCAGCCGGCGGCGATCGCCGGCATGGCGCTGCATCGCGAGCTTCATCGCGTTCTGCACGCGGTCGAGCATCTGCTGCGAGTTGTAGGGCTTCTCGACGAAATCGATCGCGCCATTCTGCATCGCCCGTACCGACATCGGTATGTCGCCATGTCCGCTGACGAAGATGATCGGCAAGGTCGCGCCGCGCCGGTTCAATTCGGTCTGCACGTCGAAGCCGCTGCGCTCCGGCATGCGCACGTCGAGGATCAGGCACGACGGAACGCTCTGATCGAATGCCTCGAGAAATTCGGCCGCGCTCGCGAATCCTTCCGACTTCACGCCGACCGACTCGAGCAGCCAGGCGAGCGAGGTCCGCATGCCGCTGTCATCATCGACGATGTAGATCATCGGGGTGGGAGACATCATGTTTCTCGCTCCATGTTTCAGAACGGGCTCGCGCGGCGCGACTGATTTGCGTATCGCACGCAGCCGCGCGCAGCCGCGTTCGACCTCGCATGGTAACCAGACCAAAACCGCGCGCAAAGTAAGTATACCGAGTAAGTGCATCCTTTATTCGTCACGGATATCCACTAGGTAATTTCTTCAGGGCGCTAGGGAAACAGGCAAAGCGCCAGGCGATTCCCGCCGATAGGTTTGAGCCGTTGCGTGACTTACGCTTGAAGCACGCAGTCATGCACGCGCGCACGGGCCGCGTGGCTCAGCGCTTCTCAATCCAAGGGCTCACTCCCATGTCAGATATCTCGTCCCTTCCGCATCAAGCAGATGCCGACTTCCGTCAGGCGATGGCGCACCTCTGCGCCGCGGTCAACGTCATCACCACGGACGGCCCGGCCGGCCGCTGCGGCATCACCGCGAGCGCGGTCTGCTCGGTCACCGATACGCCGCCGACACTGCTCGTCTGCCTGAATCGATCGAGCGCCATGCACTCGGTGTTCGAAACCAACGGCAAGCTTTGCGTGAACGTGCTGCCCGGCGAACACGAAGCCCTGGCCCGCCATTTCGCCGGCCAGACGGCGTTGACGATGGAACAGCGCTTTCGCCTGCCTGGCTGGGCCAGCGGCGAGTCGGGCGTGCCGGTGCTGGCCAATGCGCTGGTCAGCGTCGAAGGCGAGATCGCGGAGACCAAGCCGGTCGGCTCGCATTCGGTGATCTTCGTGCGCGCGACCAGGATCCGGGTACGCCACGACGGCGACGGCCTGGTGTACTACAGCCGCGCCTTCCATCGCGTGGCGCGCGCGGCAGCCTGAACCGCCGGCCCCGGCTGGGCCGGCGCGCGGCTCAGTCCGCCTGCCGGCCCAGCCGGAATTCGCGCGGCGAGACACCGGTCTGCCTGCGGAACACGCGCGAGAAGTGCGCCGCATCGCCAAAGCCCCATTTCTGCGCGATCGACGTGATCGTCCAGTCGCGCAGTTCGGTGCGCAGCAGGTCCCGGCAGCTGGCCTCGATGCGCATTCGCATGATATGCCGCCCCACGCTCTCGCCTGCGCCCTCGAACAGCCGATGGACTTGCCGCGGCGAAACACCCAGTTGCCGTGCCAGCCGCGCCACCGACTGATCCTCGTCCTGCAGGTTCATGAGAATCTGCCGCTGCGCGCGCAGGCGCAACGGCGCGTCGCCGCCCGGCGGCTCGCCGCACAAGGCCCCGCGCGACAGCGCGCCGAGTGCCTCGCGCAGCGCCGCCCCCTCGTCCTGCGTAACGTCGCCGTCGTCAGCAGGCACCGTCAGTCGCAACAGCATGTCGCGCAGCAGCTGGCCGCTCAGGCCGCGCCTCGACAGCTTGCCGAACCCATTACCGGCGCGGGCCACGGTGTCGAACGCTTCGCGCGGCAGGTGCACCGACATCTGATGAAGCAGGCCCTGCGGGCGCATTTCGAAGCTTTGCGCCGAATCGAGCAGGGCCATCTCGCCGGCTTCGAGAACGAAGCCGGCCTGCTCGCCGCCGACCCGCACCGCGCCTTCGCGCTGCAGCACCAGGAAGCAGTACCGGTCGTCGAGCGATCCGGCGCGGCGCGGCTGGCGCCGGATCGACCCGGCGTTGGTGCGGATGTCGGCGATCTCGAGGCCGCCGAGGCTGCGCCGCCGGATGTCGCCGAGGAACAGGTCGGCATGCTCGGGCGGGCGGATCTGAAACCGTCCGCATATCGCGAGGACTTCGTCGGACCAGCGCGCGAAACGCGCTGCGGCTTGTGGGGTCATGGCTTGAGCTCCGGGGGCTCGGTTCGGCACAAGGCAGGTGGACCGGCGGGCCGGCCGGCATGCACTCGCCATTCGAAGACGCTCGCCCGCGGCACGAATATCCAGGCAGCAGGGCGCGAAACGACAAGATGTCGAGGCCAATCGTGGGTCAAATCGAGCAGGCGGCCGGCACCACCAGGTGTATCACGCGCCCTCCACGAGCAATCATCGACAACCCGCGGGAGCGCCCAGCGCGCCGCGCCTCACTCGAACGACATCATCATGCACCTCGACAATTTCATCAACGGCCGTTTCGTCGGCAACGCGAACGGCGAGCGATTCGTCAAGCTCGAACCGGCAACCGGACAGCCGATGGCCAGCGCGGCGGCCTCGTCGGAGGCCGACGTGGACGCTGCCGTGAAGGCCGCGCGCGATGCGTTCGAGACGCGCTGGCGCGCCTGCACCGGCAGCGATCGCGCTCGCGCGCTGCTGCGTCTGGCCGACCTGGTCGAGCGCGACGCCGAGCTGTTCGCCGAACTGCTGTCGCGCGAGCAAGGCCGCGCGTCGTTCGAGATCCGCATGATGGACGTGCCGATGACGGTCGACACCTTGCGCTACTTCGCGGGCTGGGCGGACAAGCTCGAAGGCCGCACGATCCCCACGGCGGGCAGCATGGGCCGTCCGACGCTGAACTACACCGAAACCGAGCCGCTCGGCGTGATCGCCCAGATCATTCCATGGAACGCGCCGCTGATGATCTGCGCCTGGAAGCTGGCGCCAGCGCTCGCGGCCGGCTGCACGGTGGTGATCAAGCCGTCCGAGGACGCCCCCGTCGCGCTCACGCACCTGATGAAGCTGGTGGCGGACGCGGGCATTCCCGACGGCGTGGTCAACCTGGTGCACGGCATCGGCCCGACCGCCGGCCGGGCGCTGGTGACGCATGCCGACGTCGCCAGGGTCAGCTTCACCGGCAGCACCGAAGTCGGCCGCTCGATCACCCGCGACCTCGCCGGCACGTTCCGGCCGGTCACGCTCGAGCTGGGCGGCAAGGCCGCCCAGGTGCTGTTCGAGGACGCCGACCTGCCACGCGCGCTCCAGGGCCTGATGATGGGCCTGTATGCGAACCAGGGCCAAACCTGCGCGGCGGGCTCGCGCATCCTCGTGCACCGCTCGCTCTATCGCACGGTGGCCGAGCAGCTCGCGGCCGCCTCCGATGCGATCGCGCTCGGCGATCCACGTTCCCCGGACACGCAGATGGGCGCCTTGATCAACCAGCGCCACCAGCAGCGCGTCAAGCACTACATCGAGCGCGGCCTGCAGGAGGGCGCGCAGCGCATCTGCGGCACGCGCGCCGTGCCGCCGCAAGGCTTCTTCGTGGCGCCGACGCTGTTCACCAGCGATGACCCAAGCAGCACGCTCGCCCGGCAGGAAATCTTCGGCCCGGTGGGCGTGATCATTCCATTCGATCAGGACGACGAGGCGATCGCCATCGCCAATTCGACCGTGTACGCGCTGTCGGCGTCGTTGTGGACGCAGGATCTCTCGCGCGCGCATCGACTGGCCCGCCAGGTCGACGTGGGCGCGGTGGCCGTCAACTGCTGGAGCCCGCTCGATCCGCGCCTCGCCTGGGGCGGCCACAAGGACAGCGGGATCGGCCACGACCTGTCGCGGCGCGCGGTCGAAGCATGCCTGCGGGAAAAGACCGTCACCGTTTCGCTTTGAGAATCCCGGGCGGCAGGCGCATCGTTCCGCCGCCGGCCCGTCACACCGGGCCCTCGCGACGATGCGTCGGAAAATCCGCCGTCGGCGGCACCGCAAGACCGTGCTCGCACAGGCGCGTGAGAAGCAGGGCCAAGCCATGCTTTCATCTCACATAGCGGTATTGTCATCCATCATCAGGCGCATGCCAGGCCGTGCCCCGCGCCATGTCGCCGAGCGGCCTTCATCCATTTGCCGGACTGGCTAAGCAGCGTGATTGCCGCCAACCTAGCAGCGCCGCGATCAGGTATCGCGCCGCGTCGGTGTAAACCCCGCCACCTCTTTGATATTAATCCCTTAAAATGGGATTTTTAAATTCCATCGCTTGCACTTCCGGCGCGCCGATGCTGCCCGGCTTGCTTTCGATTCGATTGCGCCCGGCCTGCCTTTGCCGCATGTGTGCCCGACGAACGCCAACCGCGCTCGCGATCGCCTCACCCGATGTTTTTGTCTGGCTATGATCGTCAGCGCAGCCGGCTGCCTTGCACGACTCCCGCGCAAGTCATCCGGGCGATCCAGATGATCCGGCGCGCATGGCGCGAGCGCGCCGCCCGCGCACGGGCGGCATGCGCCGGCTTCGGCCGGCACTGAATTCGAGACGGGATGCACCAGCCACACCATGAACCTGCACGCCGAAACCCTGTGCTTCTCGGATGTGTTCCTCCATTCCCAAGCGATCGCGAACTGGGCGCAGCACTACGACCAGATCAGCCCCGGTGCCGCGACGACCACGCTGCGCCAGGTCGCCGGGCAGCGTTTTCACGTCTTTCGCGAACGCATCAACCAGCGCGTGATGCAGCACGGTCTGGCGCCGCGCGACCGGCTCTGCTTCGCACTGCCGATCGCCAAAGCGAGCGCGCCCGTGGTCCAGGGGCGCGCCGTCGAGCGCCCGAGCCTGCTGACCCTGCGCGGCGGCGAGGAGTTCGTCGCCCATCTGCCGTGCGACACCGAGGTGCTGGCCTTCACCATCGACCGCACGCTCACGGCCGATCGTGAACTGGACGAACTCGCCAACCTGCCGGCGCGCATCCTGAAGCAGCCGGTATTGCCGATCTCGCCGGCACGCTACGGCAACGCGCTCGCCGGCCTCGAGCGCGTGCTTTGCCAAGCGCTCGAGGCCGGCTCGCTCACCGCACGCGATGCGTTCGACGAACGCGTGCTCGCGCACGGGGTGGTCGACATCCTGCTCGATCTCGTGCAGTCCGACGATCCCGGCCCCGGAGCGCTGCCGTCGGCCTCGACGCAAAGCTACATCGTTCGCCGCAGCCAGGAAATCGCGCTGGAACGCGACGACGTACCCACGGTGATCGATCTCTGCCGCCACCTGCGCATCAGCCGCCGCACCCTTCAATACAGCTTCCAGAACGTGGTCGGCACGACGCCGACCGCCTACCTGCGCTCGATCCGGCTGAACGCCGTGCGGCGCTTCCTCATGACGACGCCCGAGACGTTGCGCATCGGCGATGCGGCGGCGCAGTTCGGCTTTTGCCACTTCGGGCGCTTCTCCGCGTACTACCACCAGCATTTCCACGAACTGCCCTCGCACACGCCACGCCTGAGCTGAGCCCGCGAGCGGCGCACGGCGGCGTCGGGTCGGGGTAATCCCCTGCCGCCGCGGTGCGTGCGGATTGCCGATAACGGACAACGCGCCTGATTTCGGCAACTTAAATTTTCGCCATCGGCGGCTCATGCGCGCTCCACCGCATCGAGCGGCCGACCAAGCGCCTCCCCGCGTCGCCGTCGGCCGCCGGCATCCCTTGCCGGCTCGTCACCCTCGGCGTGCGGCACGGGCATCTCGATCAGGCATGCCGGCGTCGATCCCCGACGAACGATCCGGCCAGCGGGACTACTCATGAACGACACGTCACCCAGGTCAGAAACAGGGCTCAGCAAGAACGCCGTCGGCCTTCCACACATCGTTTTCTTCGTCGTCGCCGCGGCCGCGCCGCTCACCGCGATGGTCGGCGCGACACCCGCGGCGTTCTCGCTCGGCAACGGCCCCGGCGTGCCCGGCGTATTCGTGCTGGCGGGTGTCATGTACCTGATCTTCAGCATCGGCTACGCCGCGATGAGCCGGCACATCTCGAATGCCGGCGCGTTCTACGCCTACATCGCGAACGGGCTCGGGCGGCCGGCCGGCGTGGGCGGCGCGTTCATCGCGATCGTCGCCTACAACGCCGTGCAGGTCGCGATCTACTGCATGTTCGGCTTCTTCCTGACCGACAGCATCCAGCGGCACTACGGCGTCGACGTGCCGTGGTGGGCGTTCGCGCTCGCGTGCGTCGTCGCGGTGCACGTCTGCGGCGCGCGGCGCATCGAGTTCAGCGGCCGGCTGCTCGGCACGCTGATGATCGGCGAAATCGCGATCGTGATGCTGCTCGATCTGGCGATCGTCGCGCACGGCGCGGGCGCCGGCGGCGGCTTCAGCGCCAGGCCGTTCAGCCCCGCGATGGTGTTCGCGCCGGGGCTGGGCACCGCGCTGGTGTTCGTGCTCGGCTCGTACATGGGCTTCGAGGCCACGGCGATCTTCTCCGAGGAGGCGCGCGACCCCAAGCGCACGATTCCGCGCGCCACCTACCTGGCCGTGATCCTCATCATGGCCTTCTACGCGCTGTCGTCGTGGGCGATCGTCGAGGCCTGGGGCGAGCGCGCGATCGCCGCCCAGGCGGCGCGCGATCCGGCCAATCTCTGGTTTGCCGTCAGCGGCCGGCTGCTCGGCGGGATCGCGACGGACGCGATGAACGTCCTGCTCGTCACGAGCCTTTTCGCCGCCATCCTGTCGTTCCACAACACGATCACGCGCTATTTCTACGCAATGGGCCGCGAGCGCGTGCTGTGGCGCCGGCTCGGCCATACCTGCCCGGTGCATCGTTGCCCGGACGTCGCCGGTAAAGCACAGACGCTGATCGCGCTCGCGGCCATCGGCGGATCGGCAGCCTTTCGCCTCGACCCGTTCACGGTCGTGTTCTCGTGGATGAGTGCGCTGGCCACGATCGGCATCATCGCGGTGCAGATCCTGGTGGCCGCCTCGGTGATCGCGTTCTTCGCGCGCGACCACCGGGACGCCGGCCTCGTGCATCGCCTGATCGCCCCGCTCTTCAGCATGATCGCGCTCGGTGCCTGCCTGGTGCTGGTGGTGCGCAACCTGTCCGTGCTGAGCGGATCGGATTCGGCCTTGGTCGCGATGTTTCCGTATTTCCTCGCCGCCGTCGGCGCGCTCGGCGTCCGCGCCGCGCTGCGCTTGAAGCGCAGCGACCCCGATCTGTACCGCGAACTCGGACGGCCCGCCCGCTAGCCGCTGCCCGGACGGTGCCGTGCCGCGCCGTCGTCGCGCGGCGCCCGCGCCGCAGCATCCCGGCTGCCGAGGCACCGCGCGGTCGCGCGCGCCGGCACGGGTATTCCCTATCCCGGCCGCGCGGCAACGATTGCCGATAGCGGACAAGGCGCGCCATGGCATCGACATACAGTGCATCGACGACAAAGCAGCACGTGGCGCGCCGCCCTCGCCGCCGCGTCGCGCACGACGTTTCGTCCCTGGAGACACGCACATCATGATGAAAATTCAGAATCTGATCGATGGCCGGCCTTGCGACGCGGCGGCCGGCCGTACCTTCGACAAGCCTGCACCGGCGACCGGCGACTTCGTGGCCTCGGTGCCCGCCTCGGCCGCCGAGGACGTCGATCGCGCGGTGCGCGCCGCGCACGCCGCGCTGCACGACGGCGCCTGGGCAGGCGCGGGCGGCCCGGCCCGAGCCCGCTGGCTGCTTCGGCTGGCGGACCTGGTGGAGCGCGACGGCGAGGCGCTGACGCAGCGGCTGGCCGTCGAACAGGGACGTCCGCCGGCCGAGATGCGCATGATGGACCTACCGATCTGCATCGACACGCTGCGCTACTTCGCCGGCTGGGCCGACAAGCTCGAAGGCCGCACGATCCCTACCGAGGGCTTCATGGGCCGCCCCACGCTCAGCTACACGCGGCGCGCGCCGGTCGGTGTCGCCGCCCTGATCATCCCGTGGAACGCGCCGTTGATGATCGCGGTCTGGAAGCTCGCGCCGGCACTGGCGGCCGGCTGCCCGGTGGTCGTCAAGCCGTCCGAGGACGCGCCGCTGGCCGTCGCCCGGCTCGGCGAGCTGGTCTGCGAGGCCGGCATTCCCGCCGGCGTCGTGAACATCGTGCATGGCATGGGTGCGGAAGTCGGGGCCGCGCTGGTCGCGCACCCGCTGGTGAGCAAGGTCAGCTTCACCGGCAGCACCGACGTGGGCCGCGCGATCGCGGGCGAGGCGGCGAAGACCTTCAAGCGTGTCACGCTCGAACTCGGCGGAAAGGCCGCGCAGATCGTCTTCGCGGATGCCGATCTCGACCGCGCGATTCCATCCCTGATGGCCGGCATGTTCGCGAACCAGGGGCAGACCTGCGCGGCCGGTTCGCGCGTGCTCGCGCACCGCTCGATCGCGCCTGCGCTCGAGCAACGGCTTGCCGATGCGGCGCGGGCGATGCGGGTCGGGCCGCCGACGGAGCCCGGCGTGCAGATGGGCGCGCTCATCAATTCGCGGCACCTGGCGCGGGTCCGCGCGCTGGTCGACGGCGCGCTCGCCGAAGGGGCGGTCATGCTCGCCGGCAACGAGCAGGTGCCGCCGCGCGGCTACTTCATGCGCCCGACGATACTGGGCGGCGTCCATCCCGGGATGCGGATCGCCCGCGACGAGGTGTTCGGCCCGGTCGGCATGGTCATGCCGTTCGAGACCGAGGAAGACGCCGTTCGCATCGCCAACGACACCCCGTTCGGCCTTTCCGCCTCGGTGTGGACCCGCGAGCTCGGCACCGCGCACCGCGTCGCCGAGCGGCTCGACGTCGGCGCCGTCGCGATCAACGCGTGGAGCCCGATCGACGCCCGCCTGCCTTGGGGCGGCACCAAGCAAAGCGGGATCGGGCGCGAGCTTTCGACGGCCGCGCTCGATTCCTACCTCGAGGAAAAGCTCGTCACCGCGGCCCTGTAATCCGGCGGCGCACCCGGCGCGGCCATCTGTTCAAGCACTTCGCGAGAGAGACCCACCATGGACTATCAACAGCGTCAAAAGCGATTCTGGCACCCGATGAGCTCGGCAGCCGCCGGGCATACGACTCCCACCGTCGTGATCGCCCGCGGCGACGGCAACTACGTGTTCGACGTCGAGGGCCACCGCATGCTCGACGGCGTGGGCGGCCTGTGGAACGTCAACGTCGGCCACAACCGGCCGGAAGTGAAAAGCGCGATCGCGCGGCAGATGGACGAGCTGTCCTACTATCAGACCTTCGACGGCGTCGCCCACCCGCGCGTCTACGATCTGGCCGACCGCCTGTGCGCGATGTTCGCCCGGGAGGACATGCAGCGGGTCATGTTCGGCAGCGGCGGGTCCGACGCGATCGAGACCGCGCTGAAGATGGCTCGCCAGTACTGGGTCGCCGCGGGCGAGCCGTCGCGCACGAAATTCCTGTCGCTGCGCAACGGCTATCACGGCGTGCACATGGGCGGCACGTCGATCGGCGGCAACGGGGTCTACCACTACAATCACGGCCCGCTGCTGCCCGGCTGCGTGCTGCTCGATACGCCGTGGCTCTACCGCAATCCGTGGAACTGCGAGGATCCCCGGCAGCTCGTCGAGCACTGCATCCGGCAGCTCGAGGAAACGATCGCGTTCCATGGCCCGCAGACCATCGCGGCATTCGTCGCCGAGCCGGTGCAGGGCGCCGGCGGCCTGATCGTCCCGCCGGCCGAGTACTGGCCGCGTGTGCGCGAGGTGTGCGAGCGCAACGGCATCCTGTTGATCGCGGACGAGGTGGTCACCGGCTTCGGCCGTACCGGCAGCCTGCTCGGCAGCCGCGGCTGGGGCGTCGCCGCCGACATCCTGTGCGTCGCCAAGGGCATTTCCGCCGGCTACGTGCCGCTCGGCGCGACGCTGTACAACGGCCGCATCGCGCAAGCGATCGAACACGGCAGCGGCTTCTCGCACGTGATCATGCACGGCTATACTTACAGCGGCCATCCGCTAGCCTGCGCCGCCTCGCTCGCCGTGCTCGACATCGTCGAGAGCGAGGACTTGCCGGGCAACGCGGCTCGGGTCGGCGAGCGCCTTCTGGCGCAATTGCTGCCGCTGAAGGCCGACTTCGAGACCGTCGGCGACGTTCGCGGCAAGGGGCTGATGCTCGCGCTCGACTTGGTGACCGACAAGGCCAGCCGCACGCCGCTCGATCCGGCCAAGGGTTTCGCCGCGCGTGTGGCCGATGCCGCGCGCAGGCGCGGCGTCCTGGTCCGGGCCATCGCCAACAAGATCGTGATGTCGCCGCCGTTGACGCTGCAGCAGAACGAAGCCGACTTCATGGCGGTGACGCTGCGCGAAGCGCTGCAGGAATGCTGCGCGGATTCGCGCGCGATCGCCTGAGCGCGCGACACCGTCCGCCGCATGGACAGCTCGCCGAAGGTTCACGAGCCTCGTCATCCTGCCGGCGGGCGACGAAGATCGGCGCGGCACGCCGCAGCCAACGGCCGGCGTTCCGCTTATTGCAATGTCGCTTGAGAGGAAGACGAGTCACATGGAAAGCCAGGCCATTGCATTCACCGCGCAGAAATACCCGCTCGCGCTCCGGCTGCTGCACTGGGTCAGGGCGATCCTGATAGGCGCGCAACTCTGGACCGGATGGACGATGGTCCGGCTCGACGACAAGCTGCCGGCCAAATTCGACTGGTACTACCCGACGCACAAGGAGTTCGGCGTGCTCACGCTGCTGGTGGTCGTCACGCAACTGGCGATTCGCGCCATGAAGCCGGTGCCGCCGCTGCCCCCCACCCTGCCGACGCTCGATCGCAGGCTCGCCAAGATCGGCCACTACCTGCTGTATGCGCTGGCGGTCAGCGTGCCGCTGATGGGCTATTCGATGTCCAGCACGTATACGCAGAGCGACGGCGTGCCGTTCTTCTTTTTCCGCGTCCCCGAGCTGCTGCCGAAGAACGACCGCTGGTTCGAGGCGTTTCAGTGGTTGCACGCGACGCTCGCCTACACCTTGCTCGCGCTCGTCGTGCTGCACGTGCTTGGCGCACTGAAGCACCGCTTCTTCGACCGCAACCCGGAACACGACGTGCTGCGGCGGATGCTGTAACGCCCCCGTCACGCGGGGCCTCGCGGGCAGGCGCGGCCCCGCGTTCGGCCCGCTTGCCGGGTACGCCGCCGCCCGGGCGCTGCCGCGCCGTCGGAACTGATGCCGCACGCCGAGCCGGACCGCGGTCTGCGTCGAGCCCGACGCCGCGCCGCCGAGCGGCGCTTGGAGCTGGGCGCCATAGGCCCCGTCGTGCGCGCGTGCCAATACGGCGTAAAGGCCGGTGCGTTTCGACCAGGAATAGTCGGCCTGCCCGTCAGCCCCCATACATCGTTGCGCACCACGCCGGCCTGGCGTGCGAGCAGACGCCCGCCGCGCGGGGCCGATGCCGCCTCGCTCATCTAGGTCATGCCCGTGCCCAGCGAACCGTGGAGCGTCACGCCCGATTGCGCAGACGTCGGGGCAACGGTACCGCAACCGCACCGAGCCGCCACTGCGTACCATGCTTCCATCTGGGTCTCCTCATTGAATGCCCCCCCAAGGCGCCCGTCGAGCCAGCGGCGCGGCAGCGGCCTCGGCCTGTTTAGGCTTCTTCCTTTCGAATAGGAATCCGTATCGACGGCGCCCGGAAGCCCCATCCCGAAGCGCATCGCCCGCCTCCTGCCCGTTCGCCCGCGCGGCTCCAGTTGCCTGCCCAAGACTTACGTTAGACTAGGGCCTGCTGCCCGCGGCCGCGCATGCCGTGCCGCAGCCCGACCCGCGTTCGTCTTCCCCGTTCCATTGCCGCCAGCCGTCTGAATCCCGGATCCCCTCATGTCGAGCCTCACCAAAATGCTGTCCATCCTCGACGTCTTCTCTTCGTCCGCGATGTCGATGACCGCCGAGGAAATCGCCGAGCATCTGGGCTTCTCGCGCACCACTTGCTACCGTTACGTGAAGGAGCTGGCTTCGGTCGGCCTGCTCGTCGGCACCAACGGCCGCTATACGCTCGGCCCGCGCATCATCCATCTCGACTACAACATGCGGCAGTCGGACCCGACGCTGACCGCCGCACGGCCCGTCATCCAGAAACTGGTTCAGGTCACCGGCGGCGACGCGCTCGTCTCGACGCTGTTCGACGAGCAAATCATCAACGTGATGCACGAAACCGGCGCCGAGAACCTGCAGCTGGGCTTCGGCCGCGGCCGCATCATGCCGCTGTTCCAGGGTGCGTCGTCGAAAGTGATCGTGGCCGCGATGTCGCGCTCGCGGCTGAAGCGCCTGCACGAACGGCACCACGCCGAGCTGGGCGAGTTCGCCGCCGACTGGACGCAGTTCTGGCGTGCCTGCCAGCAGATCGTCGAGGCCGGATACTGCATCTCGCGGGGCGAGCTGGACGCCGGGTTCGTCGGCATCGCCGCGCCGATCCGCACGGCCAGCAGCGGCGAGATCAACAGCAGCCTGTCGCTGATCTTTCGCGCCGAACACTTCGCGCTGTTCGACGAACAGGTACTCGGCAAGCTCCTGATCGACGCCACGGCACGGATCGGCGACGCCACCTGAGCCTGCCTGCGGCGCCGCCAGCGAGGCGCCGGCCGATCGCCCGGCCGCGCGCGCTCAATTCATCTGCGTGATGAACTTGGTGACCAGGTAGCCGTCGAAGGTCTCCGTTCCGCCCTCGCTGCCGAATCCGCTGTCCTTCACGCCGCCGAACGGAATCTCCGCCGGCCCCATGCCGAAGTGATTGATGTTGACCATGCCGGCCTCGAGCGCGCGGCCGATCCGGTGCGCCTGGCGCGCCGATGTCGTGAACGCATACGAGGCGAGACCGAACGGCAAGCGGTTGGCTTCGTCGAGCGCCTCGTCGAGCGCATCGAACGGCACGATTCCGGCGATCGGGCCGAACGGCTCTTCGTTCATCAGCCGCGTGTCGCGGGCCGGGCCCAGCACCACCGTCGGCATGAAGTAATGCCCCGGCCCCGACACGCGCGCCCCGCCCGCGGCGATCTCCGCCCCTTTTGCCTTCGCGTCGGCGACGAAGGCCTCGAGCTCCGATACGCGCCGCGCGTGCGCGAGCGGCCCCATCGTGGTGGCCTCCTCCAAGCCATAGCCGACGCGGATCTTGCCAACCGCCTCGAGATACGCGGCGACGAACCTGTCGAACACCGGGCGCTGCACGAGAAAGCGCGTCGGCGACACGCAAACCTGCCCGGCATTGCGAAACTTGTACGCGGCCAGCATCGTCGCGGCGCGGTCGATGTCGGCATCCGCACAGACCAGCACCGGCGCATGCCCGCCCAGCTCCATGGTCATGCGCTTCATGTGCGAAGCGGCAAGCGAGGCCAGTTGCTTGCCGACCGGCACCGAGCCCGTGAACGAGACCTTGCGCACGAGCGGCGATTCGATCAGCCGCCTCGACACGTCGCCCGGCACGCCCCAGACGAGGTTCAGGCAGCCGGCGGGCAGTCCGGCATCGTGAAAGATGCGCGCGAGCGCGACAACCGCACTCGGCGACGCCTCCGGCCCCTTCAGCACCAGCGTGCATCCCGAGGCAAGCGCGGCCGCGATCTTGTGCATCGCCTGGCTGAACGGGAAATTCCACGGCGAGAACGCCGCGCATACGCCGATCGGTTCGCGCAGTACCGTCTGCGCGACGTCCGGCGAGCGCGACGGCACAACGCGGCCGTAGGTGCGGCGCCCTTCCTCGGCATGCCATTCCAGCTGCTCGGCGGACGACACGACCTCGGCGATCGCCTCGCGCAGCGGCTTGCCCTGGTCCATCGTGATGTGACGGCCTATCGTCACGGCACGCTCGCGCACAAGCGCGGCGGCGCGGCGCAAGAGATCCGAGCGCGCCAGCGGCGACTCGCGGCGCCACGTCGCGAACGCGCGATGCGCGGCGCGCACTGCCGCGTCGATATCGTCCGGCGTCGCGTGCGGCAGCGCGCCGAGCAGGTCGCCGGTGCCCGGGTCGAGAACGGGCTGCGTGGGCCGGCCGTCGGCCTGAAGGAACAGCCCGTCGATATGAAGATGGAGCGACGCGTAATCGCGTTGCGGGTCGGGCGTCGGGCGGGAAGCCTGGGGCGTGAGCGGGAGCAAGACGATTACCTCGGTAGAGACGGCGGGATGGGCCGGACGGCGTGCGTATCACGCGGCCGGTGGCGGCGCCGGCAGCAGGCCGCCGATTTCCTGTCGCAGGATCTGATTTTCCTGGCGGACCACGAGGTGCCGGACCTTGCCGCGAAACGTTCTGAACTCGGGATCGGCCATCAGCAGCGCGCGGCGCCGGGAACGGTCGTCCAGCGAGGCGAACGCCCACAGATAGACGAGCTGGTTGAGCGGCCCGATTTCCGTCGCAAAACAGCCGACCATCGTGCCGAGCGCCCGCTCCTGGGCGGCACGGCCGCAGGCCGCGTACAGTTGCAGATACTCGGCGACGCCGCCCGGCACCAGCGTGTAGGTGCGTTGCTCAACAAACATGCGCGGCCTCCCGTTGCGGCGATGCAAATGCCTGGAACGCCGCGGTCACGCCGGCCATGCCGGCCGCGTCCGTTTGCGCCGCCACATAGCGGTCCGGACGGACGACCACGAGCGGCCCGGGATGCCTGGTGAACCAGTCGGCCATCGCGTTGTCGACGTCCTCGACGCACTCGCTGCCGTGCGCGCTCGTGATGCGCTGCTCGCGGCAGGTTCCGCTGCGCGAACGCACGATCTGCACGAACCTCGCGCCCAGCGCGGCCCAGAACGCGCGATCCTGGTCGCTCAGGCACGCTTGCGGATCGCATCGCCAGCCGATGATCGAAAACCACGGGCCGAGCACCTCGTCGAGCTTGCGACGTGCGCCGTCCGCCGCTTCGACCTCGGGTTGGACGATCATGCGCCCGACGGCGTCCGACGCGCCCGTCACCACCATCCCGCGCGTATAGCTCGGCATCGGCTTGAAGCGCATCTGCAGCACATAGTCCTTCAGGCCCGGCGCATAGCGCGCGAGTCCGAGCAAGCGGTCGCGCAGGAACGCGACCAGACGGCTGGTGGGCATCAGCATCGCGCCGAACGTGTCGGCGAGATCGATCATCGCCTTGGCGTGATCGCGGCGCTCCGATTCGTAGCTGGAGATCACACCCGGTTGCAAGCTGCCGCTCACGACTCCCGCCAGCTTCCACGCCAGATTGCCCACGTCGCGCAGCCCCGCATTCAGCCCCTGGCCGATCCACGGCGGGCTCAGGTGCGCGGCATCGCCGATGAGCGCCACCCGGCCGGCGACGAAACGTTCGGCCACGCGCGAGTGATGCGTGTAGGTGCGCGCACGCACGATCTCGAGGCGATCGACGTCGTCGACGTACGGCGCGATCAGCGCGCGGACCGACTCCGGTTGCGCGATCGCCTGCTCGTCCTCGTGCGGAAACACGAGAAATTCCCAGCGTCGATAATTGAACGGCAGATAAATGCAGACGTTCGGGCGCCGCGGATCGCAGTTCAGCGCGGTACACGGCTGGTCGAGCTGCGCGTTCTTCACGTCGACCACGACCCATTTGAGCGGATGGGTCGTGCCGGCCAGCTTGATGCCCAGCATCTCACGGACCGGGCTGCGTCCGCCGTCGGCTGCCACCACGTAGTCGGCGTCGAGTTCGTATCGCTGCCCGTCGGCGGCGCATATCTGAAGCCTCACGCCCGTCTCGTCCTGCGTCAGACCGACAAGCTCCTCGCCCGTGCGCAGCGACACGTGCGGGTAGCGCTTCAGTGCGTCGCGCAGCGTGCGCTCGGCCAGGTGCTGCATGAAGATGTTGCGGCGCCACCAGCCGAACTCGCGTAGCGACGGACGGATGTCGGCGAAACATTCGCCGTTCGCCTTGAACATGCGCAGCGGCACGTTCTGGATGATGTCGCGGCTCAGCTCGTCGGCCAGACCGGCCGTCTGGAACAGCCGCAGCGCCTCGTCGTCGATGCCCACCGCGCGCGGGAATTCGACGATCTGCGGCGCCCGCTCGACAACGATCGTATCGACGCCGTACAGGCCGAGCAGGTTCGCCATGGCCGCGCCGTTCGGCCCCGCACCGACGATGGCGACCGAGGTGCGGTGCCGGTGGTTCGCTTTCATTGGACCCGCCCCCCCGCGCGCCATGCCGCGTCATCGAGACGATCGAGCCAGCCGCGCAGCGCGCGATTGAATGCCGCCGGCTGATCGTCGTGCACGTAATGCGTCGCGCCGGCAATGTCGATCCGTTCGATGCAGGCATTGGCGGCCGCCATTTCGGCCGCCACCTGCGCGGACAGGAAATCCGAATCGCCGCCGCGCAACAACAAGGTGGGCACCCGCAGGTCGCGGATCAGCGGCCAGAGATCGACGAGCTGCTCGGGCGTCGCGGCCAGCCGCGCCGCCGCGATCCCTTCCGCGTCGTGCCGCCATACGATCCGGCCGCGCGCATCTGCCTTGAGCGAGTGCACGAGGCGCGAATCGAGCGCGGCTTGCGCGATGCGGGGCCGCTGGCGCCGCCAGAACGCGCGCGCCTCGTCCCACGAGGCGAATGCGTTCGGCGTGTCCTGCAGTTCGCGCTTGATGCGTGCGGAACCCGGCGAGCCGGCCGACGCCCCGGGCCCCATGTCCTCAATCGCCAGACCGGCGATTCGTTCCGGCCGAGCCGACGCGTAGACGAACGCGTTGGCGCCGCCCATCGAGTGCCCCACCAGCACGAAGCGTCGCAGGTCGAGCGCCTGCACCAGCGCCTCGAGATCGCGCACATAGGCCGCCGCGTGGTAATCCCGCCCGGGATCCCAGTCGCTCAGCCCGCGCCCGCGCTGGTCGAGAGCGACGACCCGGTAGCGGTCGATCAGCGTATCGGCGACGGGCGCCCAGGTCTGTGCGTAGCTGCGCAAGCCGTGCAGCATCACCACGGTGGGAGCATCGTCGCGCCCCCAGATCACATAGTGCAGCCGCAGTCCATCGTTGTCGACCCATCCATTGCTGGCGGATGCCGTGTTCATCATCTGCTCCCCGGCCGGCATGCGCGATCAGACGAGGCCGTCGCGGCCGGCGATCTCGCTCGCCTTCAGGCCCCCGAGCCGCGCATGCAGCCGGCCGCGCGTGGCGAACGCGAAGATCACCAGGACTTCGTCGTCGTTCGGCGCATCGGGAAACAGGCAGGTCACCGTGTCGTAGTGGGAACGCACGTAGAGCGCATCCTTGTGCGCGAGCGGCACGTCGATCACGGTATTGATCGGGCCGCGCTTGCCGCTCGAGGGCACCCACGCTTTCCCGCCGCCCAGCGCCGCCCGGATCGGCTCGGCGAAGACCGATGTGAGGAACGCGTTGCCGTGTTCGTATTCGCCGGCGGAGCCGACCAGGCAGGCCTTGCCGTAGCTCTCGATGGCGCGGCCGTCGGCGAGCGATTCGATGCGCTGCGCGAACGCCTTGCCGAGCGCGGGCGACGCTCCCACGAGCGCGTCGAGATTCTCGCTGAAGCGCCCGGCATAAGGGTTGTGAACGGCCGCGGCGATCACGATCTTGCGCAGCGGCTCGCCATCCGCGAGCTGGCCGGTTTCGTTCGCGAGCGAATCCTCGATCTGCGTATACCACTTGCGGATATGAAAGCCTTCGAAATTGGCGGTCTTGTTCATCAGTATTCCTTGATAAAGCTTCGATGACGCGGGTGGAAATTCAGCGCTTCAGTCGAACAGCGGCTCGAGCTGGAACGGATCGCTCGGCGCGTGGTAGCGATGCAGCACGCGCTTGCCCTCTTCGTCGTCCGTGACGGTCTCGCAGAAGAATTCGAGCCGGTTGCCGTCGGGATCCGTGAAATACACGCCGATCCCAACCTTGTGATCGGTGATCTTGACGATCGGCACCTGGCGGCGCAGCAGCATCCCGTACAGGCGGCGCAGCTCGGTCAGGCCGCCGGCGATTTCGAGGCCGTAGTGCTGCAGGCCGATGGTGCCGAGTTCGGCGTCGGACGCCGCGCGAATCAGCGCGATGTCGTGGTGCTTCTGGCCGAAGGACATGAACACCCATTGCTCGCCGCGCGCGGTTTCCGTCATCCCCAGCACCTCGGCGTACCAGATGCCGGAGCGAACGGGGTCGCGCACGAACAGCGACAGGTGGGTGCGCTGCACGCGCGGGGTCGGCAGCGGCAAGCCGCTCGCGTTGGCGCGCTCGGCGCGTTGCCGGACATCGGAGGGTGTCATCGCTCGCTCCGCTCAGTGTGTCGACTGCGCGTGGGCGGCGAGCGGCGCCTCGAACGGGGTCCACGCCACCGCCGTGATCTCGCTGAAATCGCGCCATTCCTTGGTCCAGCTTCGGCCCGCGTCGCTGGAACGGAACAGGTGCCCGTACTTGGTGCCCGCATAGACGAGCGCCGGCCGGGCCGCATGCACGCCGAACGCCCAGAACGTGGAGTTCGGCGGCGTGCGCAGCTCGGTCTCGTGCCACGCATGGCCGCGATCCGTCGAGCGATAGATGCGGCTGCGGGTCCCCGGCGTGCCGTCGCCGATCGCCATCAGCAGGTCGCCTCCCGGCTGCGGCAGTTGCACCACGGTCCGTGTGTAGTACAGCCCATCGAAGCGGTCGCGCGACAGCTTGCCGTCCCAGGTCCGGCCCTCGTCCTCGCTCACGTAGACCGCGTTGACCGTCAGCAGCACCGCGGTCTTGGGCCGGCCCTGCGCGGCGGGCAGCACGGCGATCGCATGAATGTCGCTGTTGCGGATCGCGGTGCCGGGGCCATCCACGCGCGTCCAGCTCGCACCGGCATCGCCGCTGCGCCATGCCCCCCCCTCCTCCACGCCGTACCACACCTGGTTGCTGTCGTCCGGGTCCACGCAGATCGTCAGCAGCCGCGGACGATTGACGCCCGAGCAGAACTCCGCAAGCTCGGGCGCCGTTCTCGCCCACGTCAGGCCGGCGTCGCTCGACTTGTAGAGCGCGGCGCGCGACGGCGCGCCGGTGCCGGCATACATGACCGCCGGGTTCGCGGGGTCGATCGCGATGGACCAGACCGTCTGCCCGTTCAGGCAGTTATCGGGGCGAAACCAGTGCGCGCCGCCATCCTCGCTGATGCACAGCCCCGAATCCGCGCCGGCATAGACGCGCGACGGCGTCGCGGGGTCCACCGCGAGCGCGCGCACGATGCCGTCGAACTCGATCGCTTCGGCTAGCCCGAGACGATGCCAGGTCTTGCCCTCGTCGTTCGAGCGCAGGATGCCCTGCCCCGCGGTGGCGACCAGTACGGTTGCGGTCATGAAGTGCTCCTTGTGTCAGAGAAAAATTCCGCGCGTGAGTCCGCCGTCGCAGCCGATCGACTCGCCGGTGATTGCGCCGGACTTCGGCGATGCGAGAAACGCGACGATCCACCCCATTTCTTCCGGCTGCAGCACGCGGCGGATCGGCGTGAGCTTCACGTAGTCGGCCTCGACCGCCGCGGCCGTGAGCCCCTGCTTCTGCGCTTCTTTCTCGTAGAGTTCGTGAATGTGCGGCGTCTCGACCACGCCCGGATGAATCGTGTTGACCGTGATGCCGAACGGGCCGAGCTGGTCGGACAGCGTCTTGGTCAGGTGTACGATCGCCACGTTGCGCATGCCGGACAGCTGCTTGCTGCCGCGCCCCGTCAGGCCGCCGATGTTCACGATGCGGCCGAAGCCGTTGCGCCGCATGTGCGGCGCGGCCGCTTTCGCGCAGCGCAGGTAGCCGACCACCTTGATATCGATGTCCTGCAGCAGCCCCTGCGGGTCCGCTTGCTCCAGCTCCGTCCGCACCAGCCCGCCCGGGTGCGCGGCGCCGTTCAGCAGGATGTCGAGCCGGCCGAAGCGCTCGACGCTCGCGGCCATCGCCGCCTCGACCGACGCCATGTCGGTCGTGTCCATCGTGACGGGCAGGATGGCGCCGGCCGCGCTGCCCAGCGGCGCGAGCGCCGCGCCAATCTCGGCAGCCGCCGCTTCGAGGTGCTCCATGCGCCGCGCGGCGATCGTGACGTCGACGCCTTCGCGCGCCAGTTCGAGCGCGACCGCCTTGCCGATGCCCATGCTGCCGCCGGTGATGAACGCGGCTTTTCCGTGCAGTTGCAGATCCATGTCGATGAGAGGTGAGAGTCGGGATTGAGGAAACGATCGCGCGGCGCGATCAGGACAACTGCATTTCGATGAGTGTCGGCCCGTCGGCATGAGCGAGCGCGTCGTCGAGCGCTCGCACCAGCGCCTGCGTGTCGCTCGCGCGTCGGGCCGGCACGCCATAGCCGCGCGACAGCGCGAGCCAGTCGATCGGCGGATCGTCCAGTTGCGTCAGGCGGCTCGCGTGCGGCGTGTCGGCCGGCAGGCCGCTGCGCGCGAGCTCGGTCTGCAGGATGCCGTAGCGACGGTTCGAGGCGATCAGCATCACGATCGGCAAGCGCTCGCGCGCCATGGTCCACAGCGACTGGATCGTGTACTGCGCACTGCCGTCGGACTGCAGCGCAAAGACGCGGCGGTCCGGGCATGCGACGGCCGCGCCGAGCGCCACCGGCAGGCCCTGGCCGATCGCGCCGCCCGTATTCGTGAGAATGGTATGGCGACGCGCGCGCGCCGACGCGGTCACGAACGGGTAGCCGCAGGTGCCGCCCTCGATCGAGACGATCGCGTTATCGGGCAGCGCATTCGCGAGCACGCAGCCGACGGCCTGCGGCGTGAGCGGCCCGCCCGCCACCTGCCAGCGCTCGACGCACACGCCCTGGTCATTCGCTGCCGCGCCGAGCCGCTCGGCCAGCGCCTCCAGCGCGTCGTCCGCCGCGTCGCCCGGGGCCGCCAGCATGACGATATCGTCCGGCCGCGCGAGCTCGCCGGGAATCCCGTCGTAGCCGAAGTAAGTGACGGGCGCCAGCGCGCCGGCCAGCACCACGCGCCGGCCCGCCAGCGCCGCCAGCGCCGGCTCGGGGAAATAAGGCAGGCGGTCGATGTCGGGCAGGCCGCCGCCGCGCTCGGCCCGCGCCGGAAACGTCTCGCTGAAGCAGGCCGCACCGGTCGCCGCCGCGATGCGGGCGGCCGCGCGCTGCCCGCGCGCCGACAAGGCGCGCTGGCCCAGCAGCAGGACGGCGCGATCGCCGCCGAGCAGCAGATCGGCCACCCGCTCGACGCGCTCCGGGTCGAACGAGGCCGCAGCCGGGCGCACGACCGCGGGCGACGCCCCGCCGCGTATCCGCGCGGACTGGAGATCGACGGGCAGGACCAGCGTCGCGACGCCGCGCTGCGCGCCCATCGCAGCGGCAATCGCGTCGGCCGTATCGGTCGCGAGATCGGTGTCGCGCGCCACGCTGCGGTACCACACCGACACCGGGCGCGCGAGCGATTCGATGTCGGACGTCAGCGGCGCGTCGTACTTCAGATGCGCGCGCGTGTGATCGCCGACGATGTTCAGGATCGGCGTGCGGGCGCGGCGCGCATTGTGCAGATTGGCAATGCCGTTGGCGTGGCCGGGGCCGAGGTGCAGCAGCGTCATCGCGGGCTTGCCGGCCATGCGGCCGTAGCCGTCCGCGGCTCCCGTGCACACGCCCTCGAACAGGCCGAGGATCGGGCGCACGCCCGCCACGGTGTCGAGCGCACCGACGAACGGCATCTCGGTGGTGCCGGGATTGGCGAAACAGACGCCGACGCCGGCGTCTCGCGCCGTGGTGAGCACGACGCTCGCCCCGCTGCTTGCTTCGGTATCGCGGTGCAACTGTGGAAGGTTCATGGGACGGCTCGGCGAGTTTGACTGTTTTTCATTTAATCCCGAAATACGGGATTTGTCAAACTACGCACGTCGTCTTGGCCACTTGTTTCGATCCACGTTTACCCGATATTTTCGAAATTTTCACCAGGAAAAGCGTCGAAGGGACGGTTCCCTCAACTTCGATTTCTAGATTCATTTCCCGCTATTCGGTATTTTATGAATCTACGCGTTCGTTCGAACCCGCCACCGCCCGACCTGGCCATGAAGCAGCGACCGCCATCCCCGCGGCAAGACGAGGCGCGAAACGAGCCAGGCGCGGTGACTGGCGCGGGCAGGCTTGCCGCGGGCGTTGGCACGCATGCCGCACGGCACGCCGGCACGCCGCAGCATGGCCGCACGCCCGATCGGCTGACGGCAGGCTTGGGCGGCAAGCGGCCATGCCGCCCCGAACTCGTACCGGCGCCTTAACGCAAAACTGTATCGGTACTGTATCGAAGTCTGTCGCTACACTGGCCCTTCATCCACACGCCGCCCAGGCGACACCGCAGAAGAGGCCCCCCATGGACATCAACACCCTGAGCGCCCTGCCCGCCGGCATGCTGTTCGCGCTCGTCACGTCGATCACGCCCGGCCCGAACAACACGATGCTGCTCGCCTCGGGCGTCAATTTCGGTTTCCGCCGGACCATGCCGCACATGGTCGGCATCAGCAGCGGCGTGGCGATCATGATGCTCGCGATCGGTCTCGGCCTCGGCAAGGCGTTCTCGCGCATGCCCTTGCTCTATACGGTGCTGGAAGTCGCGAGCATCGCCTATCTGCTCTATCTCGCCTGGAAGATCGCCACCTCGGGCGAAGTGAGTGCTCACCAAGGCAAAGCACGCCCGATGACCTTCGTCGAGGCCGCGCTATTCCAGTGGGTCAATCCGAAGGCCTGGATGATGGTGCTGACCGCGGCAACCACCGTGCAACTCTCCGAGAGCTACGGCGCCAACGCGATGGGCATGGCCGTGGTGTTCATCCTGGTCGGCTTCCCGTGCATCAGCGTGTGGGCCGCGTTCGGCCAGGGCATGCGCGGCTTCCTGTCGAACCGCCGCCGGCTGCGCGCGTTCAACGTGACGATGGCGGGGCTGCTGGTGGCCTCGCTCTATCCCGCCGCGGCGAAGCTCGCGGCTTGACGGATCGCGGCTCGCGCGGCGCCGCCGCGGCCAGGCGCGCCGGCCTTCGGTGCGCGCAGCGCCTCGCCGCGCGTTCGCGCCCCGCTTGCCGCTCGCCGTCGGCAAGCGTAGGCTGAGCGTCCGGGTGCCGGCGCGCCGACGGCGCACGCGCCCGGCCAGGAGACAGCCAATGAAGACCATCGTGAAAGCCGGCGACCGCATCGAGGGCCTGCACTGGCTCGCCGAATATCACCCCAACACCCATCACATCCGCGTCACGCGCGAACACAGCGAAGTCGGCATGTACGTCGCGCCGCGCACGCTGTTCGGCGACGAACACACGATGCGCGCGGCCACGCCCGCCGATCGGCGCGGCGTGGAGTCGGCACTGCGTGCCTACCTGCGCCAGTTCGCCAAGGTCCACGACGCGCCGGAATGAAAACGGGGCGGTAGCCACCCATGGCCACCGCCCCGTTGCGCGCACGCGGCGTTCGCCGCGTCATTCAACCCGGCGCCGGGCGCGTCCGCCGCGCCAGCGGCGCGGCCCGGCCCGCGCTCATGGCGCGGCGGCCGCGTCCTCCTCCTTGAAGATCCGCTCGGCGAGATGGAACGCCGAGTTGGCCGCCGGCACGCCGCAATAGATCGCGGCCTGCATCAGCACTTCCTTGATCTCGTCGCGCGTCACGCCGTTGTTCTTCGCGGCGCGCAGATGCAGCGCGAGTTCCTCGCCACGATTGAGCGCCACCATCATCGCGATGGTCAGCAGGCTGCGGGTATGGCGAGGCAGCCCCTCGCGCGTCCAGATCTCGCCCCAGGCATAGCGCGTGATGAGATCCTGGAAGTCGGTGGTCAGCTCGCTGCGGTTGGCGAGCGAGCGCTCCACGTGCGCCTCGCCGAGCACCGCGCGGCGCACGCCCAGCCCGTTTTCATAGCGTTGCTTGTCGTCCATGCGTCGGTCCCTCGTCAGGCGGTCAGGAAATCGAGCAGCGCGCGATTGAAGCCGTCGGCACATTCGATGTTGGAGATGTGCGCGGCATCGAACTCCACGTGGCGCGCGCCCGGGATCGCGGCGGCCAGCGCGCGCCCAAGTTCGGGCGGCGTCGACATGTCGTGCGCGCCCGTCACCACCAGCACCGGCAGCGCGATGCCCTTCACGTCCTCGCGCAGGTCGGCGGTGTTCAGCGCCTCGCAGTTGGCCGCGTAGCCGTGGCGGTCGTGATGGACGAAGACGTCGCGTATCACGTCCACGAGGCGCGGCTCGGCCGTGAAGAAGGCCGGCTTGAACCAGCGCGGCAGCACCGCGTCGACGAGCGCGTGCATGCCTTCGTCGCGCGCCTTCGCGGCACGCGGCTCCCACACCTCGGGCGTGCCGATCTTCGCGCTGGTGTTGGCGAGCACGGCGCGCCCGATGCGCTGCGGATAGCGCGCGGCCAGCGCGGCGCCGGTCAGGCCGCCCATCGAGATGCCGCAGAAATGGGCGCGCTCGATGCCGAGCTGGTCGAGCAGGCCGACCACGTCGCCGGCCAGCTGGTCGATCGTATAGGGGCCGGGCGGCACGTCCGAGTGGCCGTGGCCGCGCGTGTCGTAGCGCAGCAGGTTGAAGCGCGCGCGCAGCGCCGCGATCTGCGCGGCCCACATCGTCAGGTCCGCGCCGAGCGAATTCGAAAATACCAGCCACGGTGCGTCGGCGCTCGCGGCGCGGTCGATGCGGTAATGCAGCTTCACACCGTTGACAGAAGCAAAGGGCATCGTTGGTTCTCCTTGGTTTAGGCGTGGCCCGCGTGGCGCACGAGCACGGCATCGACGAACGCAGCGGCTTCGCCGACGTAATGGGCGGGATCGAGCAGCCGGCGCAGCGCGTCGGGCGTCAGGTGCGCGCCGACGGCCGGCTCGGCGGCCAGCACCTCGTGCAGCGTGCGGCCGGTGCGCACCGCTTCCTGCGAGGCCTGCTCGACCAGGTGGTGCGCGTCGAGCCGGCCGATCCGGTCGCCGAGCGCGAGCATCACGGCCTCGCCGAGCACCAGGCCGCGCGTGGCGTCGAGGTTGGCGGCAAGCCGCGCGGTGTCGACCTGCAGGCCGCCGACGATCTGCGCGACACCGGCGAGCGCGCCGCCCGCGAGCCGCGCGAGTTCGGGCAGCGCGTCCCACTCGGCCTGCCAGCCGCCCAGCGCGCGCTCGTGCTCCTGCACCATCCCGGCGAACACGGTGGCGGCAAGCCCCGGCGCGCGCACGGCGGCGCTCAGCACGGCCGCGCAGCCGACCGGGTTGCGCTTGTGCGGCATGGTGGACGAGCCGCCCTTGCCGGCCGCGGCGGGCTCGGCCAGCTCGCCGATCTCGGTCTGCATCTGCAGGGAGATGTCGCGCGCGATCTTGCCGAGCGTGCCGATCACCATCGCGAAGAACGCGGCCGTCTCGGCGATGCGGTCGCGCTGCGTGTGCCACGGCAGGTCGGGCAGCGCGAGCGCCAGCTCGGCCGCGAGCGAGGCGGCCACGCGCGGCGCGGCCTCGCGCAGGCTCGCGAGCGTGCCGGCCGCGCCGCCGAACTGCAGCACCAGCACCTCGCCGCGCAGCGCGGCGAGACGCCGGCGGTGGCGGCCCAGCGCGTCGAGCCATTGCGCGAACTTCAGGCCCAGCGTGATCGGCAGCGCCTGCTGCAGCCAGGTGCGGCCGATCATCGGCGTGGCGCGGTGCACGCGCGCCAGCTCGGCAAGCGACGCGCAGACCGTGTCGAGCCGCAGCGCGAGCGCGTCGAAGGTCTCGCGCAGCTGCAGCACGAGGCCGGTGTCGAGGATGTCCTGGCTCGTCGCGCCCCAGTGGACGAACTTCGCCGCCTCGGCGTCGGCGTCCTTGACGCGCGCGGTCAGCTGCTTGACGAGCGGAATCGCGAGGTTGCCGCCGAGCGCGGCATCGCGCGCGAGTGCCTCGGCGTCGAGCCGTTCGGCGCGGCAGGCGGCCTCGATCGGCGCGACCGCGGCGGCCGGAATCACGCCGTGCGCGGCGAGCGCACGCGCGAGCGCGGCCTCGACGTCGAGCATGCGCTGCAGCGTCGCCGTCGGCGACCAGATCCGGATCAGCGCGGCATCGCCGCCGATCAGGGAAGTCAAGCGGGCGCTGTGTTCAAACATGGGAGGATGGCAAGGTCGAAAAGGGCCGATAGCGCGTATTGTCCACCGAAGCGCGGCAGGGTGCGCCGGCCGCGCCGGCGTGGTGCCGGCGGCAGGCAGCGGCGGCGCGGCGCGAACCCGGCGCATCGCCGCCGCGCCGGGCTCGCCGCGGCACGCGCCGGTGCCCGCTGGCGAGGCCGCCGCCGGCGCCTACGCGGTGGCGCGCTCGGTCGCGTCGACGAGCGGCACGCCCGTGAGCGCCTGCAGCTCGTCGAACGAGAGATCGGTGAAGATCTCGCTCACGGCAAGGCCCGCCGGCGTCACGTCGAGCACGGCCAGGTCGGTGTAGATACGCGTCACGCAGCCGATGCCGGTGACGGGATACGAGCATTCGGCGACGATCTTGCTTTCGCCCTGCTTGGTCAGATGCTCCATCATCACGAACACCTGCTTGGCGCCGATCGCGAGATCCATCGCCCCGCCCACGGCGGGGATCGCGTCGGGCGCGCCGGTGTGCCAGTTGGCCAGATCGCCGCGCGCCGACACCTGGAACGCGCCGAGCACGCAGTAGTCGAGGTGGCCGCCGCGCATCATCGCGAACGAATCGGCGTGGTGGAAGAACGCGCCGCCCGTCAGCAGCGTGACGTGCTGCTTGCCGGCGTTGATCAGCTCGTCGTCCTCGGCGCCGGCCTCGGGCGCGGGGCCCATGCCGAGCACGCCGTTCTCGCTGTGCAGGAAGATTTCCTTGTTCACGTCGAGGTGGTTCGCCACCAGCGTCGGCACGCCGATGCCGAGGTTCACGTAGGCGCCTTCGGGAATGTCGCGGGCCACGCGCTGGGCCATCTCATCACGGGTCAGTCGTTTCATCGTGGGTTCTCCGGGTTCAGGCGGCCTGCGCGGCGAGTTCGGCCGCATGGACGGCCTGCGGCACCTCGACGACGCGCTGCACGAAGATGCCGGGCGTCACGATCTGTTCGGGATCGAGCCCGCCAAGCTCGACAACCTGCGAGACCTGCACGATCGTGGTCTTCGCCGCGCTCGCCATCACCGGCCCGAAGTTGCGCGCGGTCTTGCGATAGACCAGGTTGCCCCACCGGTCGCCCTTGAACGCCTTCACCAGCGCGAAATCGGCGTGGATCGGCGTCTCGAACACGTAGTGCTTGCCGTCGATCTCGCGCGTTTCCTTGCCTTCGGCCAGCTTCGTGCCGTAGCCGGTGCGCGTGAAGAACCCGCCGATGCCGGCGCCGGCCGCGCGGATGCGCTCGGCGAGATTGCCTTGCGGCACCAGCTCCAGCTCGATCTCGCCGCCGCGGTAGAGCGCGTCGAACACCTGCGAATCGGACTGGCGCGGGAACGAGCAGATGATCTTGCGCACGCGCCTGGCCTTCAGCAGCGCGGCCAGGCCGGTTTCGCCGTTGCCGGCGTTGTTGTTGACGATCGTCAGATCGCGCGCGCCATGCGCGATCAGCGCGTCGATCAGCTCGGACGGCATGCCCGCCGTGCCGAAGCCGCCGATCATGACGGTCGCGCCGTCATGGATGTCGGCCACCGCCGACTGCAGGGAATCGAAAATCTTGTTGACCATGACTCTTCCTGAGGGAATCCGCGTCGCGCAGCGCGACGGCCGGCCAGCGCGCCGGATTCACTCGGGCCACGCCGCATCGGGCCACCGGGCAGCCCATTTGTTCGTATATCGAACCTAGATTCGTTTAGCGAACGATGCGGCGATCATAGAATCTCGCTCGGCGCATTGTCAAGGCGGGCTGACGCGGAGGCGGCAAGGGTGGCCGGGGCGAGGGCCTCGTCGAACGGCAGCCCGACGTAATTCTCGGCCAGCGCCTGGGCGGCCGCGCGCGAGCGCGTCACGTATTTCAGCTCGGCCAGCTTGAGGCGGTTCACGAACGGCGAATCGTCGGGCGACGGGTGCAGCATGTTGGTCATGAAATAGGAGAAATGCTCGGCACGCCAGACGCGTTCGAGGCAGCGGTCCGAATAGCCGTCGAGCGGCGCCGCGTCGCCCGCGTAGTGGGCCGAGAGCGCGTGCGCCAGCGTCCGCACGTCGGCCACCGCCAGATTCATCCCCTTCGCGCCGGTGGGCGGCACGATGTGCGCGGCGTCGCCGGCCAGCAGCAGGCGGCCATGGCGCATCGTCTCGCAGACGAAGCTGCGCATCGGCGTGACCCCCTTCTGCATGATCGGCCCCTCGGTGGGCGTCCAGCCCGAGGCGTTCGCGAAGCGCAGGTGCAGCTCGTCCCAGATCCGCGCGTCGGACCACGCGGCGAGATCCTCGTCGGGGCGGCATTGCAGATAAAGGCGCGTGACGGTCGGCGAGCGCATCGAGAACAGCGCGAAGCCGCGCTCGTGATGCGCATAGACGAGCTCGTCGAGCGAGGGAGCCGCCTGCGCGAGGATGCCCAGCCACGCATAGGGATAGACGCGCTCGAAGGTGCGTTGCAGCGCTTCGGGAATGGTCTGCCGCGCGATGCCGTGGAAGCCGTCGCAGCCGGCGATGAAATCGCAGTCGATGCGCCCGGCGCGGCCGTCGCGATGGCGGAACGTCACCGACGGGCGCTCGCTCTCGACGTCGTGCAGCGCGACCTCGCTCACCTCGAAATGCATCTCGTGGCCGTGCGCGACGCCGGCCGCGATCAGGTCGCGCACCACCTCGTGCTGGCTGTAGACGGTAATCGCGCGCCCGCCGGTGAGCGCCGACAGGTCGATGCGGTGGCGCTCGCCGGCGAACAACAGCTCGATGCCGTGGTGGAGCAGCCCCTCGCGGTGCATCCGCGCGCCCAGCCCGGCCTCGTCGAGCGTATCGGCGGTGCCCTGCTCCAGCACCCCGGCGCGAATCCGGTTCTCGCAATACTCGCGCGAACGCGCCTCGATCAACACGGCGTCGATGCCGCGCAGGCGCAGCAGATGGGACAGCAGCAGCCCGGCGGGGCCGGCACCGATGATCGCGACCTGGGTACGCATTGTTCGTCTCCTGAACTTTGATTCGATGGATGAATACGTTGTGGAGCGATTGTCGGTGCGACACCGACTATGCGGCAATGCCATTTTGGAGATATGGTTCATATCGATTTCCGATAATGCTCGCGCCATGCCCGAACTCGATTTCGAACTCGATCTGAACCTGATCCCCTACCTGGTGGCGCTCGACGAGGCGCGCAACGTGACCCGCGCCGGCGATCTGCTGGGCGTGAGCCAGCCGCGCGTGAGCGCGGCGCTGGCGCGGCTGCGCGAGCACTTCGGCGATCCGCTGTTCGTGCGCACCTCGCGCGGCATGGAGCCGACGCCGCGCGCGCTGGCGCTGGTGCCGGCCGCGCGCGACGCGCTCGCGCAGATCCGGCGCGGCCTGGCCACGCCGCATGTGTTCGATCCGGCCGCCGCCACCGGCACCTTCTCGCTCGCGCTGTCCGATGTCGGCGAGATCGTGTTCCTGCCGAGGCTGCTGCAGGAGCTCGCGCGCCTGGCGCCGCACGCGAACCTGCGCTCGGTGTCGCTGCCGCACACGGAAGTCGAACGCGGGCTGGAGGCCGGCGCGGTGGATCTCGCGGTGGGCTATTTCCCCGATCTCGGCGGCAGCAACTTCTTCCAGCAGCGGCTGTTCTCGCACCGCTTCATCTGCCTGGCGCGGCGCGGGCATCCGCTCGCGGGCGCGCCGCTCACGCTCGAGCAGTACCTCGCCTGCGGCCACGCGGTGGTGCGCGCCGAAGGGCGCAGCCAGGAGATACTCGAGCAGCATCTGGCCAAGGCACGGCTGCACCGGCGCGCGGTGCTCGAGACCAGCCACTTCATGAGCCTGCCGTTCATCCTCGGCCGCACCGACCTGATCGCCACCGTCCCGCATGCGATCGGCTATGCCTATGCCGCCGAGCACGCGTCGATCACGCTGCTCGAGCCGCCGCTCGCGCTGCCGCGTTTCGATCTTCGCCAGCACTGGCATCGCAAGTTTCACAACGACCCGCGCACCAGCTGGCTGCGCGGCGTGGTGGCGGGCCTCTTCAACGACGCGCTCGACGAATGGCCGAAATGAAGCGGCGCGCGAGCGCGGCGCCGCCGAGCCGGCACACCCTGACGCGCCGCAAGCCGGTAGCCGGCGGCGGGGTCGCCAAAAGCATGAAACAATGTCTGGTCAGCCGCCCGAGCGGCGCCATCAGGAGCTCGAAAGCATGTCGAAACGCAAGACCGCCAACAAGACGGCGGAACCCGTCGCTGCCCCGACCACCAGCGACATCGCGCGCCCGAGCCGCGCCGAAGCCGAGGATGCCGTGCGCGTACTGCTGCGCTGGGCCGGCGACGATCCCGCCCGCGAGGGCCTGCTCGATACGCCGGCGCGCGTGGTGCGCGCCTACGAAGAATTCTTTCGGGGCTACCAGCTCGAACCGCGCGAGATCCTCGCGCGCACCTTCAGCGAGGTGGACGGCTACGACGAAATGATCGTGCTGAAGGACATCCGCTTCGAGAGCTATTGCGAGCACCACATGGTGCCGATCATCGGCCGCGCGCATGTCGCGTATCTGCCGAACCACCGCGTGGTGGGCATCTCGAAGCTGGCGCGGCTCGTCGATGCGTTCGCCAAGCGCCTGCAGATCCAGGAAAAGATGACGGTGCAGATCGCCGATACCCTGTTCGAGGTGCTGCAGCCCAAGGGCGTCGGCGTGATCCTCGAGGCCGCGCACCAATGCATCTCGACGCGCGGCGTCCACAAGCCCGGCGTCGAGATGGTCACCTCGCGCATGCTCGGCACGTTCCGCAGCGATCCGGCCACGCGCCGCGAATTCCTGTCGATCGTGGCGAATCCGTCGTCGGTCAACCTGACCAACACGTGATGGCACGGCACGCTCCCCCCGCCGCCTCGGCCGACGCCGCGCCGGTGGTGCTCGTGACGGGCGCCGCGCGCCGCGCGGGCCGCGTGTTCGCGCGCCGCTTCGGCGAGCGCGGCTACCGCGTCGCCGTGCATTACGACCGCTCGGCCGACGCGGCCGACGCCACCGCGCACGAGATCGACGCGGCCGGTGCCGCCGCCGCGGCGCTGCCGGCCGACCTGAGCGACGCCCAGGCCTGCGCGGCGCTCGTCGATGCGGTCTACGCGCGCTTCGGGCGGCTCGACGTGCTGGTCAACAACGCGTCGGTGTTCTGGCAGGACCACTTCCCGAGCTTCGAGCTCGACGCGCTCGACGCCGCCTGGCAGATCAACTGCCGCGCGCCGCTGCTGCTCGCGCGGCGCTTTCACGATCGCGCGAAGGCGGCCGGCACGCAGGGCGTGGTAATCAACGTGATCGACCAAAAGATCCGCGACAACTTCCATCGCGACCACTTCAGCTACACGGTCGCGAAGGCCGCGCTCGGCAACCTGACGCAGATGCTCGCGATGTCGGCCGCGCCGGTGCTGCGCGTCAACGCGGTATTCCCGGGGCTGATGCTGCGCAGCGACGACCAGACCGAGGCCGATTTCGAGCACGCGAGCCGCGCCTCGACGCCGCTCGCCCGGATCGCCGGACCCGACGACGTGGCGGACGCGATCCTGCTGCTGACGGGCAGTGCGTACAACGGCGTCGACTTCGTCGTGGACGCGGGGCAAAACCTGATCCGCGTCGATCAGGACGTGCTCTACAAGCACCGCTCGCCGGCCACGTCACGCTGAGCGGCCGGCACCGGCGGCTTGCGCGCACGCTGCCGCCGCGCGGCGCGTGGTGCCGGCCGGCCACCGGCTTGCCGCCGCAGCGCGCCCTCTCGCTTGGGCAAGCGCGCCGGGCCACGCCGCCCGTCAGTTCTCCGAAGGATCGGGATCGAATCCGCATTGCCGCGATGGCACTGCCTCGGCGCCGGTCTCGATCGACGCGCCTCGGTTCCCGAAAAATCTCACCTTCGCGGCGGGCCGGCCGCCTGCGCGGCGCCGGCGTACCGGCGTGCCGCGCGCACCTGCGTCACGCGCCGCCGTCGCGCTCCGTGCGTTCGCCTTCGCGCACCTTGCCC
Organism: Burkholderia glumae LMG 2196 = ATCC 33617; assembly: GCF_000960995.1. Lineage (NCBI taxonomy): Bacteria > Pseudomonadati > Pseudomonadota > Betaproteobacteria > Burkholderiales > Burkholderiaceae > Burkholderia > Burkholderia glumae. The sequence goes on from NZ_CP009434.1 coordinate 313,174, forward strand.
TGGGCGACGCTGCTGCCCGGCGGCACGCTGTGCGTGAGCCAGACATTGCCGCCGATCACCGAGCCCTGCCCGATCGTCACGCGGCCCAGAATCGTCGCGCCGGCGTAGATCACCACGTCGTCCTCGACGATCGGATGCCGCGCGTTGCCCTTCACGAGCGCGCCGTCGCCGTCGGCGGGGAAGCTCTTCGCGCCGAGCGTGACGTG